>CAJOMZ010000172.1 GCA_905236645.1 uncultured Bacteroidales bacterium | reverse complement strand
GCCGGACTTGATTATGCCGTCAGCAAAGGCGCGCACCGACGCCAGAGACGACGTGTCGAGCAGCCCGACGGCGACATTCCGGTTGCCCGTCTCGCTGATGATTTTCTCTTTAGCCGCCTCGGCCTTCTCGCGGTTGCGGCAGGCAAGGACCACCTTGAACCAGGCGTTCCGCGCCACTTTCCGCGCCGTCTCAAATCCCAGTCCCGAGTTGGCACCTGTGATGATAACTGTTTTCATAGATTATTCTGATTACTCCGATTGTGTTGTTAAAAAGAGCCCCACGCGGAAGCACACGTTGGGGTGGTGGCTGTTGCCGGGCAGGGGGTTGCGGATGGCGGCAGGATAGGCACTGCCGGAGGCACCGCCGCCCATAATGGTGCAGCCGCCGCCACGCATCACATAGTCCGACGAGCCGTACCGTTCCTGCGTCCATTCCCAGTTGTTGCCCGCCAGGTCGTAGATGTTGTTGGCTTTGGCCTCTTCGTAGGCCCCGGTGTAGTTGCTGCCGGCTCCCGGCGAGAAGGGGTCGTCGGAATAGTTGCCCCACGAGGTGCTGTTGACCGCCACATCGTCGTAAGTCTTGCAGCCCGAGTCGATAAGCCATTGCAGCATCGTGTCCCAGTTGACGCCCCAGGGGAAGAAGCCCTGCACCGAGGCGTTGTCGCCGTAGAGGTTGCGACAGGCCACGGTGGCGTCCTGCGGCGAGAACTGCACCCAGATGCGCCCGGGCTGGCTCGCCGTGACGGGCTTGCTGGCCGGCACATAGTCGGCGAGGCTGCTGCCATAGCGGCCGATGTAGAAGCCGCCGTAGTACGCGACACTCTTAACCATATATTTGTAGTCGGACAAAGCCGTGTCGTCCCAAAACGACTGAAGGGAGCCTCCGGAGTAATAGCTGTCGAAGTCGCGCACCTGCAACGCCGTCCGTCGGGTCGGCACCCAGACATACTCGCTGCCGTCGGGCCCGATGACCACAAGGCCGCTGCCTATGGTCCGCTCGTCGGGCCGCTCCGAGACGACAAAACCTGCGGGAATATAGGCCGTGTCGCCAGCGGCATCGATGAATTGCTCTACGTCTGGCGACAGCTGCAGTTCCGGTTCGGGATATTCCTTCTCCGTGCAGGAGACCGCGAGCACCGCCATCAACAGCAGCAGGGCGGCACTACTTTTGCTTCTCATTGTTATTCTGGTCTATTTCGGATAGCCCACGGGATTGTTCACGAGGGGAGTCTGCGTGTCGTCGAGGCCGAGCAGCTCCTTGATGGCGGGTGCGTCCATCGACATACGCGGACGGGTGACGAGGCCCGTGCCGGCGCAGAAGACGTTGATGTTCTCGCTGACGATGCCGGCATCCACGCCCATCACCACCTTCGAGTGTTCGTCGCTGCGGCCGAACTTCGCCTCGTCGGCCACCATCAGCAGCACGACCGGGGCCGTCTTGACCCAGTCCTGATGCGCAGCCACAATGTCGCGGTGGTCGCCATCAACGACGTGACGCAGGATGTTCTCGGCGTTCAGGTACTCGTACACGCCTTGCTTGGTGAACACAAACAGGCGGATTTCCTGCCGGTTGCCGGCCGTGGGCGAAGTCAGCTTGCCGTTGTCGCGGTTAATGCCGACGGCGGCAAAGAGCAGGTCGGAGAGGTCTTGCTCGCTGAGCATCCGGTCGCTGTACTCGTTGCCCGAGGCGCGGTTCCAGAGGGTTTCAACAACGCTTTTGCCGCCTTCCTTCTGCGGCTCAGGCAGCTTCACATCCTGTGCCACGCAGCTGCCGGCGCAGAGCATCACTGCCACGATGGATAAAAGAATCTGTTTCATACTTTGTATTGTTTAATGAATAATATTTTCGGTGATTGACTGATAAAATATTCGATTGGGGTTTCTGTTGGCGTGCCATTTGATGTCCTACATATTCCGTCCAATGGTCTCGTAAAGGCAGTCCTACGTCTTAAGTCCCCCAACGGGCTGTAGACCAATGGCAGTCTATCAGATGTGGATTTCCCCCTGTTTTCCTGATTCTCCTTGAGGGATACTTACATATTACATCATTCATCAATACGCTCTATTGTTTATTCCAGTTTCGTGACGTTGACCTGTCACTCTGTCACATTAAAATAACTGCCCTACTATTTCCCAATATCCTGAACGCGTTGACCCAATGCGCTTTATCAGGCCCAACTCCTTTAGCTTATTGAGGTGCTTTTGTGTGTTCTTTAAAGAAATGCCGGTCATAGCTGCCAATTCTTTTCTGCTGATATTGGGCTTGTCCTTT
>CAJOMZ010000171.1 GCA_905236645.1 uncultured Bacteroidales bacterium | reverse complement strand
TAATCCCTCAAATCCTGCTTGGTCATGAAAGGTAGCTTGGAGATATCTTCAATACCTTTTATGTCGGAGGGTTTTACCCCGGCAAAATCCATCCGGTCGTGATAGTATTTGACATTGTCGTAGGTGTACTTGACGGTGCCGACGCTCTTGTCGCCCGACGAGAAGTCGGTCACCTTCTCGCTAACCAACATATTGTTGTTGTTATACTTATATTCGCACATCTTGGCCGGCAGACTGTCGACATAGTAGTAGCTCGAGGTGAGCACCAGCCCGTCGTCGGTCAGCTCCTGGCGACACTTGAGGTCGAAGGGGTAGCTGTTGGTGTAGGGCGCGGTGTTGAGGTCGGCTTTGGCCAGGTCGACCGAGGGGTTGTAGTCCTTGGTCTCGGCAAAGACGTTGATATCGGCGTTGTTGCCGTTATATTTGGCCTCGACCTTGTAGCCCTCGCCCACGAACGATGCAAGCAGGCCGTTCGCGGCGTAGGTGCAGCGCGTGGTCTTGCCTTGCCTGCCCTGGTGGGTGTAGGTGATGGTCAGCATACGGCCCGCGGGGTTGAAGGTGACGATGCGGCCGTTGTCCTCGCGCAGGACGCTGCGCAGGTCGTTGACGAACCACTTGCGCCCGGGCCAGTCCTCGCGGAAGTAGTCCTTGCGCAGCAGAATGTCCTCGTCCATCGACGCCACATTGCCGCGCAGACCCATCTGCTGGCGGTCCATACGCAGGTTAACTATATCCTGCGCATTGGCGCAGAGTGAAACGCAAAATGCTATAACAGCGAGATATAGAGCTTTTTTCATATCCAATTACGATATTTTTGGCGATGCAAAGATACAAAAAAAGTTGAAAGCCCGAAAAAATAATTTTCCGCCCTCGGGCCGCCCCCGTTCCGAAGGGCAAAAACGCCCGAAAAACACCCATTGAAAACCAGTGTGTTACAAGACCATCTCCGCAGTTGTTGTCCAGTTGTTGTCCAGTTGTTGTCCAGTCAATGACTGGACAACAACTGGACAACAACTGGACAACGACTGGACAACGAGCGGTGTTGGTACGGCCTTTTTGCGGAGGAAAAACGGTGCGTTTGCGATTTTTTTATCAACAAAGGGTCGTATGTCGATTTTATTTTGTACTTTTGCAATTCGATTTGAAACAGTAAAACAAGCACGATATGTACGACAAAGAACGCGGGCTCTACATAGCCCACTGCGCCTCGGGCGACCTCACAATCAATGGCAAAATGGCTAACCGCCACGGACTTATAGCCGGCGCCACGGGCACCGGCAAGACCGTCACGCTGCAGGTGATGGCCGAGACCTTCAGCCAGGCCGGAGTGCCTTGCTTTATGGCCGATATGAAGGGCGATTTGAGCGGAATCGGCAAGGCCGGCGCAATGAGCGGCTTCATCGAGAAACGCAAAGGCGAGTTCGGCATCGAAAACCCCGTGTTCGAGGGTTGCCCCGTGCGGTTCTACGACGTGTTCGGCGAGCAGGGCCATCCCATCCGCGCCACCATATCGCAGATGGGCCCGCAGCTGCTGTCGCGTCTGCTGGGCCTCAACGAGACGCAGGACGGCGTGCTCAACATCGTGTTCAAGATTGCCGACGAGCGGGGACTGTTGATACTGGACCTCAAGGACTTGCGGTCGATGCTTGACTACGTGTCGAAGCACGCCAAGGAGTACACCACCAAATACGGCAACATCTCGCCGGCCACCGTCGGAGCCATTCAGCGTTCGCTGCTTCAGCTTGAAAACCAGGGCGCCGACCGGTTCTTCGGCGAGCCCTCGTTCGACATCCACGACCTGCTGGCCACCGAGGGAGGCAGGGGCGTGATGAGCGTACTGGCCGCCGACCGCCTTATGATGCAGCCCAAGCTTTACAGCACCTTCCTGCTGTGGCTCATCTCGGAGCTCTACTCCACCCTGCCCGAAGTGGGCGATCAGGAGCTGCCGCGGCTGGTGTTCTTCTTCGACGAGGCGCATATGCTGTTCGAGGACACATCGAAGGCGCTGGTCGACAAGATAGAGCAGGTAATCAGACTGATACGCAGCAAGGGCGTGGGCATATACTTCATAAGCCAGCTGCCCACCGACCTGCCCGACAACATACTGGCCCAGCTCGGCAACCGCGTGCAGCACGCCCTGCGCGCCTACACGCCGCGCGACCAGAAGGCCGTCAAGGTGGCCGCCGAGACCTTCCGCGCAAACCCCGACTTCAAGACCGAAGAGGCCATAACGACCCTCGAGACCGGCGAGGCGCTGGTGAGCCTGCTCGACGAGAAGGGCGCGCCGGGCATCGTGCAACGCGCCAAGGTGCTCTTCCCTCTGTCGCAGATAGGCGCCGTCACCGAGGACGAGCGTCGCGACATAATGAGCCGCAGCGCCATCGGGCACAAGTACGACCAGATGATTGACCGCGAAAGCGCCTACGAGATGCTTATGGCCGAGA
>CAJOMZ010000170.1 GCA_905236645.1 uncultured Bacteroidales bacterium | reverse complement strand
GCGGTTGGCGGAGACGTAGTTCTTCTCGTCGCGCACAAAATCGGGCGGCCCGTACTGCAGGTACACGCGTCCGCGGTCGGTATGGATGCCTTTGGTCTTGGTGCCCTTGAAGTCGGCCTTGGGCCACGTGAAGTTGGCGTTGACATATTCTATGCGCTGCTTGTATTCGCGCCAGGCGCCGTCGGGGTTGAGGGGCTCGCGGCGCGCCCAGAAGCGGTACATAAAGCTCTGTTTCTCTTCGATTCCCGGACGGTGGATGATGTCGTATATGTCGCGACGCTCCACCTCGTTGGCTATCGGCGCCAGGGCTTCGATATATTCGTTCAGCTGGGCCTCGTCGTTCAGCGTGCCGGCAAAGGTCATCGACACCGGCGTCTGGTTGAGCTTGGCCTCCACCTGCGGGTTGCTCCTGAAGAAGGGCAGGCGCTTGTAGAGCATAATGTCGTTGTCGTGGTTGCGTATCTCCACCACGAGGTTGTAGTTGCCCGAAGGCAGGTCGCCGATGCCTATGGTGTTGTAGATCGGTATTATCGGCCCGCGTTCCAGCCGCTTCACGCTCTGGGTGGCCTCCAGCACCTTGCCGGTCTCCTTCACCTCGATGTACGACACAGCATAGACGTAGGGGTCTCTCGTCTCGGTGTTGATGTTGTAGAGCTCGCAGTAGAAGTTGATTTTGTCTACCTGCTCGGGCAGGAAGTCGTTGATGTAGGGCTCCATATCGTAGCCGCTGCGCGACAGGATGTTGGGCGTCTCGGTCGGCGTCGCGTTCGACATCATCTGCACGCTCGACAGGGCCGGCCGCTTGGCGTCGTAGTAGAGCGCCAACTGCTGCTCAACCACCGTGGGCTCGTCGTCGCCGTTCTTGTCGCGAATCTGCATCTTAAGGTTATAGATGCCGTTGGCCAAGGCAAAACGCTGCACATCGATGAAGTTGAAGCGGTCGGCGTCGGGGCTTGCTGTCTTGGGGCTGCCCAGCTCGTACTTCTTTGCCAGCACGATGGAGTCGCCCAGGCTGACGGTAATCAGCGCCTCGACGGTGGCCTGGTACTGGCTGCCCGACTTGACGAAGTTGAGGTTCCACGCATCGAACGACATATAGGTCTCGAAGTAGGAACCGGTGCCGGGCTCGTAGAATGTGGCATACGAGAAAACTGCCGTCAGGTGCTTGCCGTCGCCGTCGCCGCTGCCCGCTGCCGTCGCCGTCCAAAGCAGCGCCACGGCAGCCGTAAGTGTAAGTATACGTTTCATTTATAATGACTTGTTTTTATTTCTATTATTATTGGTTAACGTCAGATTCGCAAACATATTGCGCCGGCCGTGCGAAAACTTTGCCCTAAAGCGTCTTCCGGTAGCTGCGCGTCTCGCCCTCCTGCTCCACCGTCAGCAGCTTCGATGTCAACTTCTTTATCCTCAGCGTGTCCGATACGTCGAACACCCGCTTGCCCTCGAATGTCTTTCCGTCCAGTATCAGGCAGTTGTGGCTCAGCCGCCAGTTGTTGTACTGGCGTGTCGTGACGTTGACGGATGCCGCAATGCCGTGCACGCCGCATCTGAAGCCGCTCTCCACGCCCGCCGGCCCCGTGACCCACGTGCCCACAATGTCGCGTCGCCGGCTGCTGCCTAAAACGGTGTGGGCCAGTATCGCCAGCACCGCGACAATGGCCGCGACCGTGACTACAGGATGGATGCCGTTGCGTCTGCGTCTGCTCATTTTCTTTATATCATTTTAAACTATAACTACCGAAAACGTATTTTAGTATGTACAGCACCCTGTTTTTTCCCTACCAACTCCGTCCGTTGTACAATACTTGTACAATATATGTACAATTGGTAAACGTACAAATATTGTACAAGTATTGTACATATATTGTACAACGGACGGAGTTGGTACCTTAAAGTGCTGGAAATGAGACATCGTTTTTCGGGCCCAAAACGCATTTTGCAGCGAACGGCGTTTTTTGTGGAAAAAATGTAGGCGTTTTCTTTACTATATCGAAAACTATTTGTAAATTTGCAATGCAAATAACAAGAACAGAATTGGCTATTTACTTGTCAATCATTAAATAGTAGTGAAAACTGATATGGATAACTCGAACAAATACGGCGTCATCTTCGTATGCCACGGCAATATTTGCCGCAGTCCGATGGCCGAATTTATCCTTCGTCGACTCGCAAACCAGGCCTCGCTCGCCGACTGTTTGGAGATTGCTTCGGCGGCCACCTCCGACGAGGAAACCGGCAACCCCGTCTACCCCCTCGCCAAGCGCGTACTGGCCACCCACGGCATCGGCTGCCGCCTGAAGACGGCCCAGCGCCTCACCCCCGAAATGTACGACCGCTACGACCTTGTCGTCGGTATGGACGCACGCAATATCGAAAACATCAAGCTCCTGACGGGCAACAGACTCACCGAAAAACTGCACCTGCTGCTCGACTTCCTGCCCGACGACAGCCCCGACCACGGGCGCGACATCGCCGACCCCTGGTACACACGCGATTTCGAACGCGCCTACAGCGACATCCTTATGGGCTGCAACGCCCTCGTGGAGCACCTGAAGGGCATTGTCGCTGTCGATGAATGATAACGGCCTGTATATCATTGCTATAAGCAGATTAATAAAAAAATATTTGTCTGTTTCCTTTTTTTTTACTACTTTTGAAAGTTCAATTATTATTGAATCAAGTAAGTAATTTATTAATAATCAATTTAATCTATTAAAAATTATGCAACCAAAAGGTAACAAATACGGTGTTCACCGTGTACTCGAGCCGAAGGGCGTCCTGCCGCAGCCGGCAAACAAAATCGACAACAATATGGACGTTCTCTACGACAACGAGATTCTTATCGATGTCCAAACCCTTAACGTCGACTCCGCGTCGTTCACCGACATTATGAACTATGCCAAGCAGCAGGCCGGCGAAGGCGCCACCAAAGAGCAGATCCTCGAAGAGGTGAAGAAAGAAATGCTGCTCAACGTCGAGCTGCAGGGCAAGCACCGCAACCGCCGCACCGGTTCGGGCGGTATGTTGCTGGGCAAGGTTGAGAAGATCGGCGACGCCCTGAAGGGCAAGATCGACCTGAAAGAGGGCGACCGCATCGCTACCCTCGTCAGCCTGTCGCTGACCCCGCTGCGCATCGACAGCTTCGGCGAAATACGTCCCGAAATCGACCAGGTCGACATCAAGGGCAAGGCTATCCTCTTCGAGAGCGGCATCTATGCCAAGATTCCCGATGATATGCCCGAGTAGCTGGCCCTCAGCGCACTCGACGTGGCCGGTGCTCCCGCCCAGACTGCCAAGCTGTGTCACTATGGCCAGACC
>CAJOMZ010000169.1 GCA_905236645.1 uncultured Bacteroidales bacterium | reverse complement strand
GGTGGGCGGGAATGCTGTGGCAGGCTCATCAATCTTGTTGCCGCCCTTCATGTCGTGCAGACAGTAGCGCACTGTCGGAGTGTCCTTCCAGCCATTGTCGATACCTTTCATATAATAGTCGAAGAAGCGCAGACGCTCCTCAACATATTTCGGTTCGTAGTAGTCCTGCCACTCCAGGTTGTCGTGGATGCGCAGCCACTTCTCCTTGCTGCCGAGTTGGCGCCAGGCACGGAAGGTGCCGTCGGTATGCAGCACGTTCGAGTAACTGGCCACCACCAGGGCGGGCACCTCGATGTGATCTACGCGGGCGCACTTGTCATCCCACAGCGGATGGTTGCGGAAGGGGTACTGGCGGCTCTCCTCGGCCACGTCCTCGCGCTGCTGGAATCCCTCGTGGTTGGCCTGGATAAGTTCGGTGAAGGCATAGTCGGGCATACCGCCCACGAGGCACATGTCGCGGTAGCCGTCGGTCAGTCCCTCTGTCACCTGCATGCAGACAAGGTGTTCCGGACGCTCGGCAGCGGTGAACCACTGCGA
This sequence comes from uncultured Bacteroidales bacterium, assembly GCA_905236645.1. GTDB lineage: Bacteria > Bacteroidota > Bacteroidia > Bacteroidales > P3 > Colimorpha. Next base: position 1,491 of record CAJOMZ010000169.1, on the reverse strand, counting down.
GAACGAGAGATAGCTGGTGCCGCTCAAGGCCACCTTGCCGTTGCACCAGGGCTGCTTTGCCACCCACTCCACAAGGTCGGCACCGTCTTGTCCCTCCTGTGTGCCGAGCATGGTGATGTCGCCCTCGCTCTTGCCGATGCCGCGAGGGTCGGGATGAACGATGGCATAGCCCTTGGCGCACCAGAAGTCGGGGTCGGGACCCTCGAACTTCTGCAGTCCGCTCATGCGCTTTTGGTCAAGCCCCAGCAGTCCGAACAGTGCCTTGTAGCGGTCGGCATTGCCCGAATTCTTGCCGTAGGGGCTCCAGGCGATGATGGCGGGCAGCGGCTCGTCGGTATCGGCAGGCAGATACACGTCGGTGAGTATCTTCACTCCGTCGCGCAGCGTCACCTGCAGGTCCTTTACAAACCGAATGTCGTGCTCCAGCGGGTGGAATATCTCATCGACCACCATTCCTTTCTGCAACAAGTGCTCGCCTGCCTCCCAGTCATAGAACTTTCCTTCATACTCACGCACGTCGCGATATTTCAGCGACTCCTTGCGAATCATCATGTCTTTTACGTTTGCCATAATCGTTATTTATTTAAGTTTATAAGTTTCTGAGTTTATAAGTTTTTGAGTTTTGTTCGCAACTCATCAGCTTTTCACGTTGCAAAGATACAATGATTCCTTCGCATTTTCGTTACCCGTCAAAAGGAAGTTATGTTCTAATCCAAAGATTTCGAAAGAAATGTAGCTATAACTGCCCTTTGATGCGTGGTGACAGAGGCCAACAAAGCTGAAATTCGGCTGAAAATAAGCACTTCACAAACTTTATGTTACATTTTTCTGTTTCGTAACGCGAAATTCAAATAAAATGTGTAATTTTGCAACTGCTGTCGAGTATTACAACTTCACCAGTTAAACCTGGTTAGACAAAAATCAATATAGCAAAACATGAAACAGACAATGAAACTATGGATGTGTGCCGCCATCCTGACAATCAGCGGCACAAGTGTGCTGACATCGTGCAGCAATAGTGACAACGCAAGCGAGGTGAACACGACGGAGCTCACCGAGTGGCAGGCAGGCAAGACCGTCAGCCAGGAGGCCGTCGAGGCTTTTGGCGGAATAGACAAGTGCTTTGCCGCCGAGCCCATCCCTGACGGCGTGTGGCAGCGCATGCAGGGCAAGACCTACAAGGAGAATCCCCACATCGGTCGCGACGACCTGCGCCACATCCGTGCCCTGCACTGGGACTACGACAACCAGATGCACATTGGCGAGATGATCGTCAACAAGCAGATAGCCGACCGCGTGGCAAGCATCCTGCGCCAGCTCTTCGATGCCAAGTACCCCATCCAGCGGATGCTGCTGCCCGACGTCTATGATGCCGACGACGAGACGCAGATGCGCGACAACAACTCCAGCAGCTTCTGCTACCGCAACATTGCTGGCAGCACCAACCTGTCGAAGCATGCACGCGGACTGGCCATCGACATCAACACCCTC
>CAJOMZ010000168.1 GCA_905236645.1 uncultured Bacteroidales bacterium | reverse complement strand
GACGATGTCGCCGAAATAACGCGGCGAATAGGCCAGCTCTGAGGCGCAATAGGCGACCGTGGGCAGGCCTTGCGTCAGCTGCCGATTCTCGCGGAAATAATGTTGAAGCAGGTCGTGAAAGCGTTTCAAGAGGTCGCTACCGCCCTTGTCTTCCTCGGAGAGCTGACGCAGGTAGATGCGGTTGCAGTATTCCAATATCAGGTGCAGATAGCCCAACAGGATGCTTCTGAGCGAGGGTGAGTCGTCGTAAGTTATTAACTCTTGCCGCATCTGGGTGAGCAGCTGCGTGATGCAAAGCCATTCATCGGGTTCCATTCGCAACGAGCCGGTGAAGAAATAAGAGAAATACTGGTAGCGGTCTATCTGGCGTTCAAGTTCAGTGCCGTGCAACAGTTCAGGCGACCACAAAAGTGCCCATCCGCTCAGCGAGATGCGTTCCCCATTGTCTTCCAAGCCGCCAATCTGTCCAGGCTCCACGGCAATAATCGAGGCATCGCTCACCTGCAAGGTCTTCATGCCGTAAGAGAGGCCCTCAGGGAATTGGCGTTGGATAAAGAGTCCGTAGACACCGTAGTTGTTCAGGCTATGGCGGAAAGGAGCCAATTCGTCGAAGTGGATGATGCTGATCAGCGGATGCAGCACAGGAGCCTCCACATATCGGGCAAAGTCATTGGGACTATCAACTTTCAGGATCTTCTTCATCGTGGGGCAAAGGTACAATAAAAATGGGAAAATTTAGGAAAAATGGTATTATTATTTGCAAATATCCTATAAATTCAGCGAAATTGGTATATATACAGCCAATTTGTGTAATACCTCTATTAAAAAACAAGTGTACTTTTGCCATCGGATTTAGAATTAGGCCTAAATGAAAAAGATGCTTTGGTTATTGGCAGCAATACTGATTACGGGTTGCTCTAAGAACAGCGAGTCTTTTGCGCAGACAATGGAAGAGAAAATGTATATCACCATAGGGGACGAGACGCATACCGTCACAATGGAAGACAATGTCGGCACACGCGCTTTGGTAGCTGCATTACAAACGGACAACATCACCTACGTGGCACACGACTACGGCAACTTCGAGAAGGTGGGCTATGTCGGGCAGTCATTCCCGACGGCAGATCATCAAACCACCACTTCTGCGGGCGATCTTGTGTTATACAACGGCGACAACATCTGTATTTTTTATGGCAGCAATTCGTGGTCCTATACACGCATCGGCAAACTCGACAACCTATCGGCTGACGAGGTGCGTCGGTTCGTCAAGGCAGGTGAAGGCGAGGTAAGCGTCACACTTTCCTTGCAGCCCATCCATACTGGAATCCAAGAACTTACTCCTGATGAAAACAACGATGGCACAGCCTACACCATTACGGGACAGATTGCGCCAAAAGGCTACAAAGGCATCGTGATTCAAAACGGAAAAAAGAGAGTAAATATTGATAACTAAATATGCATAGCTATCAGCAGTCAGCCTTGATGCTAGCCAGCTGATAGCTGACGGCTGACTGCTTACAGCCAATATAAATATTGAAAAGTTACTTATTATGAAAAAAATTCTCATCCTTGCAGCAGTGGCAACACTCATGACCGCCTGCAACAACCAACCGCAAACAACAGAAACAGAAGAAACAAAAGAACCCAAAGAAGAAATGAAACAAGAACTGAACCTCACGCAGGAGTGGGACAAGGTGTTCCCGCTGAGCGACAAAGTGAGCCACCGCAAGGTGACGTTTGAAACCCAATACGGCCTTACGTTGGCCGCAGACCTTTATACGCCAAAGGATGCCGAAGGCAAATTGGCGGCTATTGCCGTGAGCGGACCCTTTGGCGCCGTCAAGGAACAATCGAGCGGCCTCTATGCCATGAAGATGGCAGAGCGCGGCTTCGTGGCTTTGGCCTTCGACCCGTCCTTTACTGGTGAGAGCAGCGGTGAACCGCGTCGCACGGCCTCGCCCGACATCAACACAGAGGACTTCATGGCCGCCGTCGATTTCCTCGCGAAGCAAGACAATGTTGATACTGAAAGGATTGGTATCATTGGTATCTGTGGCTGGGGTGGCATAGCCCTCAACGCAGCCGCCACCGACACCCGCATCAAGGCCTCTGTGGCCTCCACGATGTACGATATGACACGCATCAGTGGCAACGGATATT
>CAJOMZ010000167.1 GCA_905236645.1 uncultured Bacteroidales bacterium | reverse complement strand
TCCTCTCGGCGGACAAGGCAATGACGGCATCGTAAAGAACGAATTGCTGGCCGCTATCGGTGCCAAGTACAATAAGACTGCCGCTCAGGTGGCACTCCGTTGGCTCACTCAGCGCGGCATCGTGGCTATTCCCAAGTCGAGCCATAATGAGCGTATGGCGCAGAATATCGACATCTTCGACTTCTCGCTGAGTAAGGACGAGATGGCTCAGATAGCCACCATAAACAAGCACGATGCTGGTACCAGAGATTTCGGTGACCCGCAGTTTGTAAAATATCTCATTGAAACCTATGGATAAAAAAGTAACAGTGTTGATCGGTGCGGGCAGCATCGGACAGGCCATTATCCGCCGTGTGTCGGCAGGTAAGCACATTGTTGGCAGACTATAACGAAGACAATGCCCGTCGCACCGCCAAGACGTTGGAGGATGCGGGCTTCGGGTGCTCGACCATTCGGTGCAATCTCGGTTCCAAAGACGACATCTTGCGGTTGGTTGATTTTGCAGCCAACAAGGGCGACATTACCAACGTGGTGAATGCCGCCGGCGTGTCGCCGTCGCAAGCCTCCGTGGAGGAAATTCTGCGAGTGGACCTCTACGGCACAAGTGTGCTGTTGGAAGAGTTTGGCAAGGTGATTGCCGAGGGCGGCTCGGGCGTGATTGTCTCGTCGGTCGCAGAGCGGCCACCGTCTGCCTGCACTGCCCCAGGAACAGAACGAGGCACTGGCTACGACTCCCGTGGACGAACTGCTGCAATTGCCGTTCCTGCGAGAAATCACCGACACGCTGAAGGCCTATCAATACTCCAAGCGTTGCAATGTTCTGCGCGTAATGTACGAGGCTACCCGCTGGGGACAACGCAGTGCCACTATCAACAGCATCAGCCCCGGCATCATCATCACACCGCTGGCCAACGACGAACTGCACGGTCCCCGCAAGGACGGCTATCTGAAGATGATTGAGGGAATGCCCGCCCGCCGTGCCGGTACGCCCGACGAGGTGGGCGACTTGGCCGAGTTCCTGATGTCCTCTCGCGGACGTTTCATCAGCGGTGCCGACTTCCTCATCGACGGCGGCTGCACAGCCTCGTATTGGTATGGCGATTTGCAGTATCTAAAGGCTACGCATTGATATGAAAGTATTGTTGATTAACGGAAGCCCGCACGCTCACGGCTGCACCTATACGGCTTTGAGCGTAGTGGCTGATGAGTTGGAAAAGGCTGACGTGGAAACAGAAATCGTACACGTCGGTCATAAGGAAATCCGAGGATGTATCGGATGTTATAAGTGTAGCGAATTGGGACGGTGTGTCTTTGGCAATGACATAGTCAATGAAGTGGCCAAGAAGTTCGAGGAGGCTGACGCACTGATAGTCGGCTCGCCGGTCTATTATGCCGGGGCGGCGGGCACCCTTACCTCGTTCCTGGACCGACTGTTTTTCAGCACTCCGTTCGACAAGCGGATGAAAGTGGGTGCAGCGGTATGCTCGGCACGCCGCGCAGGTACCACCGCCACCCTCGACCAGCTGAACAAATACTTTGCCATCAGCGAGATGCCCATTGCCACAAGCCGCTATTGGAATATGGTACACGGTTCCACCCCCGAAGATGTGATGCAAGATGAAGAAGGTTACCAGATTATGCGTGTGCTGGGCCGCAATGTGGCTTTCCTGGTGCGTGCCATTGCTGCAGAGCGCGAGCGCACAGGACTGCCCCAAGCAGAGCCCAAGCGTATCAGCACAAACTTTTGTGGTTTTTCATTCTTCTCGATTTGACTGCTTACATTTGCATTATTTTATCCAATGTGGAATCAGTAAAAGTATCCCAAATAGCCAAGCGAATGGGCTTGTAATCGGGAAATAGTTGCTTGATATACTCAATTTCAAACACCAACCGTAAATCATTGGGATCTGCATCTTTCCGCACCTCATATTTGGTTCCAATTCGAGCCACTTTAATGAGATATAAATCACGTATTCCTTTCTTCTTGGTGTAGGGCATAAAATAATACAGGTGGTTGAGCTTAACAGTGGAGGGAAAGTCTTTCCCTGTGTAGTATATTTTTGCCGATTGGTCAAGATACGGAGCAATGTTTTCTTTTTTTACCAAGCATACCAGCACGTTTTTCTTGGGGTTAAGAATTTTCTCTTTTGAAGACTTCGCCCTGCGGAGTGTATTCTTGACTATCTCTTCTGGGTAAGTTTGCTTCGTGTCAAACAAGTCGATTGCAAAAAGCTGTTGGGGTATCATCCCTTTTGCGACACGGCAAGCTTCTTCGAGTCGACTTTCTTCGTGTTGTTGAGCTTCAATGTCATTAAACAGTCTCATGATGGAACGGCCAATAGCGTATGACAGATTGACAGGTACAGCGTTGCCAATTTGCTTGTATTGGTCGGGAATTGTTCCGGCAAAATTCCACTCGTCAGGGAATGTCTGAATTCTAGCGTACTCCCGCACGGTGAGTGGGCGAGTCTCTACGGGATGGCAACGCTCTGTCTGTTTTTGGGCAGGGGCGCATGTCAGAGTGAGAGAAGGCTCGTCCATTGACAAACGCCGAGCCATTCCGGTTTTACCTCCTCCGAGATAATAACTGCCTCCCATATATTCCTTGGCAACGTCATCCGGCAAATCGCGCCAGTCACCACCTTCCGGCACCATAGCCAATACGCGTCGTTTCTTTTCCGGATAGGTTTGACCTTTGGAGGCAGGCACGTCGGTAGGGTACAGCTCACCTTTGTAGAAAGCGTCACGCAACGTCATGACCCTTTTGTATGGTGCAGGCCAGTGGAATTCTACGTATGGAGCAATGTCGTTGCGAATTGCAACAAGGATAATACGTTCCCTCTTCTGTGACACATGGTACATCACAGCCTTCAACACCCGGGGTTCGACAAGT
>CAJOMZ010000166.1 GCA_905236645.1 uncultured Bacteroidales bacterium | reverse complement strand
GATAGTCCTCGGTGCGCTGGGGGGCGATGGCCTTGCGCTTCTCCATGCGCTGGGCGGGTGTGTCTTCGCTCTTGAAGTAGCCTTCGGCGGTGACCTTGGTCAGGTCGTACATGGTGGAGGCCACGGTGGCCTTGATGCGCGGGTCGAGGGCGGCAGCGTTGACTGCCATGCCGCCAAAGCCGCAGATGCCGATGACGCCGATGCGCTCAGCATCGACACGGTCCTGCACGGAGAGGAAGTCGACGGCTGCGAGGAAGTCCTCGGTGTTGATGTCGGGCGATGCCACGCGACGGGGCTCGCCGCCGCTCTCGCCGGTAAACGAGGGGTCGAAGGCGATGGTCAGGAATCCGCGCTCGGCCATGTGCTGGGCGTAGAGACCGCTCGACTGCTCCTTCACGGCTCCGAACGGCCCACTCACTGCTATTGCCGCGAGTTTTCCCGTTACATTCTTCGGTATGTACATGTCGGCAGCCAGCGTGATGCCGTAACGGTTGTGGAAGGTCACCTTGCGGTGCTCCACCTTGTCGCTCTTGGGGAACGTCTTGTCCCACTCCTGAGTCATTGTCAGTGTCTGTTCCATACTGTTTTCTTTGTTTGTGCAGCCCGTGAGCAGAAAGGCCACGAGTGCTGCAAGTGTGATGAGTTGTTTCATTTGAGAATCTTTTTTCCGCTTTCGATGACGATGCCTTTTGGGTTGCCTGATGCCTGCATCCCGTTCGGGGCATAACGCTTACCGCTGTTTTGTGTTTCTGCCTGCACGGCGTGCACGGCGGTCGGCGTGTTGAGCGAGAGCGTCACGGTGATGTTGCCACGTCCCGCCTTCAGGAAGTCCTTCAGTTCTTCCACCGTTGCGCCGTCGATGGTGCCGATGGGTGTGTAACTCCACGAGTTTGTGCCGTAGAAGATGACAATCTGGTTGCCGCTGTAAAGCACGACGTCGCCCGGTCTGGTGGTTGTCTGGCGGTCGGCGGTCGGCAGGCTACGGCCCAGCGCCCCTACCTTCTCAAAGCCGCCATAGTCGTGAGCCTCGTAGGAGATGGTCCCCTCTCGCAGACATTCAACCAGAGCCTGCGTGGCCGTGTTGTCGGCCAATGTGACGGCGCGTGTCTGGCCGTCGATGGTGATGTAGATTTTCATAGTCTGTGCCTTTGTTTCATTGTCTGCCCGGCTGCATCCGAAGAGCATCGCAGCAAGCAGGAAAATGTATTTAACTAAGTGTTTCATGTCGAATGAATTTTTATCTGATGCAAAGATATGAACATATTTTGCATCGTGCGGCACATATTTTCGTGCAAAATATACCAATATTGCGGAAAAAGTTGTATCTTTGCATCGCATTGCCGTATATGCTATGAAAAAGATACTGAAGGTTGACAATCCGAACGTGTTTGCCCGGCATGTGGGTGCTCCTGAACAGCATCCGCTGTTGAGCGTCGTCTGCTTCGACGAGGTGTCGCCCGTACGCAACAGCCTGAACAACTATGGGGTGTATGGGCTGTTCATACAGCGCAAGTTTCCGAAGAACCTCAGTTACGGCATCAAGCCGATACAGGCCGACGACGGCTCGATCATTGCCGTGGCACCCGGACAGATAGGCGGCGGCGAGGACGACGGCGAACGGCTGATGCTGAACGGCTGGGCGGTGCTGTGGTCGCCCGAACTGCTGCACGGCACCGACCTTGAGGCAAAGATACAACACTACGAGTTTTTCTCCTACTTCGCGGCAGATACGCTGCGGATGAATCCGGAGGAATGGACTGCCATCTCTAACCTGATAGTCCTGTTGCGCAAGGAACTGCGGGAGCACGGCGACGCGCCCTCGCTGAACGGAATCGTGCTGGGCTATCTGCGGCTGCTGCTGGAATACTGCTACCGCATCTATTCGCGACAGTTGCTGCAGGGAAAGCAAGACACGACCGACGTGCTCAAACGCTTTCACGCACTGCTCGAACAGTATTTCCGCGAGGGAAGGCAGCACCAGCAGGGCTTGCCCACCGTGACCTATTGCGCCTCGAAACTGGCCTACTCGCCCCACTACTTCGGCGACCTCATCCACAAGAACACGGGCACCACAGCCATCGGATACATCCATGCCTACGTCATCAACCAGGCCAAGAGCCTGCTGATGAACGGCAACAACCCGCCTGCTCGGCTTCGACTATCCGCACCACTTCACACGCCTGTTCAAGAAAATCACCGGCATCCCCCCCACCGAGTTCATAGGGAAATAGTCTGCCCTCCCCACCCCTTGCCTTCCACCTCGCCCTGCCCCTTTTCAACCTTTTTCATAAATCGTTCACGCTCGGAAGACTTCAAGCAAGTTGGGGATTCTCTCGCTTAATCACAATTTTCAACCTTTCCCCAATCCTCTCTATGAAGTACTGAGCACAAAGATTATCGAATGGCAGTAAAGGAAAGAGTGAGGGTGTGACAACATATATATAATAAAAAAAGGTGGGGCTCCTTTGTCGGGAGTCCCACCTTTTATATTTATATACGCGATATATATACGCGCGTCAGTGGCGTTTATGCCTTGGCTACTGCTG
>CAJOMZ010000165.1 GCA_905236645.1 uncultured Bacteroidales bacterium | reverse complement strand
GCTTTCGCGGGCGCCGCCTCTATCAGCAGGCATCCCTGCTTTTATTTGTACTCATAATAAGACGTTACCACGTTTGTCCAGCGGTTGTATTCGTCTTCACTGCCGCTGGAGTAGGAGACGCTGACGGGCCAGTTGCCATCGTAGGTGTAGGTGTAGTTCACGGTATACGCCTCGTCGTTGCCGGCCTCTATACTCTTTGTGCTCAGGATGTTGTTCTCGTTGCCAAACATCATCGGTGAATCTTCAAACTCGACCAGGTCGCCGCAGAAAGTGAACAGGAAGCCGTTAAAGGGGTTCTTCTTGTTGTCGAAGGTGTACTCGTCGGTTTGGAAAACCATACCATTGTGCGAGGTTATAATCCTGCTGATGTTGTTGCCGTCCCAGGTCAGGTTCATATCGAGGTTGATACGGCCTTTTGCGCCGGCCTTGCGTGCTTTGTCGCAGGCCGCGGCCATCATTCGCTCCGTTCCGCGCACGTCGGGCAATATCGACTTCTCCAGCATCTGCATCAGGCCGTTTCTCTGCTTTACGCCGGCCTTGTTCATAAAGTCAATGTCTTCGTAACTGACGCCGACCTTGCTTATTTTCTTGCCGTCGTAGATGAAGTTGAAAACGACATCAGGCTCGTTGCCGGCTTTTGTGTTTATATTGTAACTGTAGTAAAGCTCGGCTTTGTCCAGTTTCTTGCCGTCGTAGGTAAAGACCATACGTTCCCAGTCGCTGCTCACCTCGGTCAGTTGCTTGCCGTCGTAGGTGAACTTGGCATATTCGTAGATCGTCGTTATGTCGCCGTCAGCGTTTTCCGTGGTGTAGGGATAGGCTATCTGGGTCAGCAGTTTGCCGTCCCAGGTCCACTCCTCCACCAGCTCCTTGGGATTGTCGTAGGTGTAGGTTTGCCACTCGTTGCCGTCGAAGTACGCGTTGGTGGAATGGCTTTCCACATAAATTCTGGCGATTTTCTGTTTTGGGTTGTAGACGCCCTCCTTCTTGCAGGCGCCCATCAGGCACGCAACCGCGGCGGCCATCGTGAGGATGAATACTTTTTTCATTTTCTGTGTTTTTTGGTTTTCCGAAGAAAAGGTTAATATAAAAATGTTCTTACAACTTGTAGACGTTCAAGGATGCAAAATGTCACACCCGACGAGCAAATATTTTTCAACACCTTTTGCAAATGCCTAATCATCAAGATATTCGTAGTAAACGATATCGGTCTCCACATAGCGATAGCCCTGCGTGTAGTGGTCTACCACGCTGCGCGATCGCGACACGGGCAGGTCGCTGCTGTAGGTGTAGCTGTATTGGAGCTTCTCGCTGCCATAGTCGACCGACACCACGTTGTTCTTGTTGCCGAAGGCATACTGGTTGGCGTCGCCGCCCTCGCCGCTGAAGGTCAGCAGCAGTCCGCGCATCGGGTTGGTCTTGGCGTCGTGCTTGTAAGTTGCCAGCGTGTTGCCGCTCGCGTGGTCCTTCACGGCCCTGATGTTGTCGCCCTTCCACACTATGTCGTACACCTGCTGCGACGCCTTGGCGCCGGCCTTGCCGCCACTCGCCGTGGCGATGTCGCGCGCCGCCTGCCTGTCGCCTACAAGCGGCAGCAGGGCCACGGCCATTATATCGTCGGGCATCGCCTTTGCGCCCTTCGCATTCAGCGCCTCGGCAATTCGGACAACCTTATTGCCGTCATACTCAAAGCTATATACCGCTTCCGCCTCGCCCTTCCTGTTGCGCAGGGTCATCGTCGACAGGTGCCGCCCGTCGTATTCATACTCGATCGAGCTGTTTGTCGCACTGACGTTGGCCCGCACCAGCCGCTTGCCGTCGTACACCATCGCCACGCTGCCGCTCACCGTGTTGCCCGTATAGAAGTCTATGCGGGCCAGCTGTTTGCCGTTCCACAGCCATTTCTCCGTAGTGCGGCGGGCCGTGCTGTCCTTGTGAATCGTGTTCCACATCTTGGTCTCCGAATCATAGCGCTGATGCACACGCTCGTAATACTCCGACATCCCCGTCAGCTTGTCACCCGGGCGATAGACGCCGTCCTTCTTGCAGGCTGCCGTCAGCAGCAATGCCGCCGTCACAGCGGCACAAACAACAATCCGTTTCATTGCACAAAAAACTTTCATACCTCAATAACGACGGAATGGAGAAAATAGTATACACCACCGTTTTTCCCCCATACCAACACCGTTCGTTGTCCATTGTCCGCTCGTTGTCCAGTTGTTGTCCAGTCAATGACTGGACAACAACTGGACAACAACTGGACAACAACTGGACAACGACCGAAGATGGTCCCGTAAAGGCCTAAGGAACAAGCAGTTATGGTACGGTGCTGATATTTGGTCATTTTATTGGTTTCCAGATGTTTAAGCAAAAAGGGTATGTATTTTAACATTATTTAAGTTTTTGACGATGCAAGGAAATTTGACGATAAAAACGAGAAAAAAAGCCCCGATGGGGCGACGGACCACAGGCAGGGGTGGAGCGCAGCGGAACCCCTGCACCCAAACGCACCCGTGCGCAAGCCTCGACGTGGCGACGGACAGTGCCGGCTTTTCCTTCGCCCTTTCAGGGCTATGGCTGCGGCGTGTGCTATATGGATTGACGAAATCATTTTGCCGTTTCGGGAAAAACTCGTACCTTTGCAGTTCAAAACACAATCAAATACACCGCAAGACTATGAGAATCAATCGCCTCTTTACACTGATAGCCGCCGTTTTGCTGTGCGGCGCACTGCACGCGCAGGACAATATCACCGACAGCGTCGACGCGCTGCACTATGATTTGCGCCTCGACATAGGCAACCGCACCGCCCGCCGCATTGAAGGCTCGGCGGCAGTGACGATGCGCGTGCTGCGACAGGTGGACGCGCTGGCCCTCGAGCTGTGTCCGTCGGACATCGACTCGGTGCTGGTCGACGGCACCACGACGACGGAATTCCAGCCGGACGGCTCATTCGTCT
>CAJOMZ010000164.1 GCA_905236645.1 uncultured Bacteroidales bacterium | reverse complement strand
GTTGTCGCCGTAGTGCCCGACTGCAAGGCTCACGTCGTCGTGCGCAACTATCCCGTCGATGCCGCCGCGCTGCAACGCCGTCTGGGGCTCGTCGAAGGCGGCGACATATACGTCGTGGCCACCACCATTGGCACACGGCACACTGCCTTTGTGGGCGTTCCGACGGCTGCCGGCGGCCGATAAACCGACGGCCTTCGACGTGTTGCACGTTGGCCGTCGTCGCTGCGGGCATCTGACGACATTAATTAACCACCCTCGCCGATGAGTCAAGGACGCAATCTGGCGTTTCCTTCATTCCCTTGATTTTTAGCAACATACAATGTTAAAATTTGTTTAACGCATTCATCCTATGGCCGTTATACCCTGTTTGTAGCTACCAACGCCCTACTAACGCCCTACCAACGCCCTACTAACTAGCCCCCCCTTCTAGGGAGGTACTTTTATATTCAGAGTGGTTGGTCTCTACTGTAAGGTTTGAAAGTTGAGCTGAAAACTTAAACCCAAATCGGTCGTTAGGGTTTATGGCAGATTGGCCGCATCGCAGTTCGTGCTGCGACAAGACAGGGATGTGGCCGAGATGCCGGAAGTGACATAAACAGACCTGATACAGCATGAAAGGTTATAAAATCCGGCCTGACGACCGATTTGGGTTAAAAAATTAAAAAATATTTTGCCGGTTGAAAAAATGTTTGTAACTTTGCACTCTCCAAAAATGGGGATGTTGTGCCTTGTATACCCGTTCAAGGTGCACTTTTTCAGGTTGATGCATGGCGAGGCCAATTATCCGTCGGCGGCTAAAACATGCATCGGTCAGAGGAGAAAAACAATGAAAAGAGAAAAAAATCATCGTTAGTAAAAATAAAAAATGAGTACGTTAAGTTACAAAACCGTATCAGCCAACAAGCAGACCGTCCAGAAGGAATGGGTGCTGGTTGATGCCGAAGGACAGACCGTAGGTCGTTTGGCTACGCGTGTTGCCAACATCCTGCGTGGCAAGACCAAGCCTTGCTACACCCCGCACGTGGACTGCGGCGACAATGTCATCATCATCAATGCCGAGAAGTGTGTCTTCACCGGCAAGAAAGAGACCGACAAGATCTACCAGCGCTATACCGGCTACCCCGGTGGCCAGCGCGAGACCAATCCTGCCAAGGTGCGCGCCACCTTCCCGGAGCGTATCCTGGAGCACGCCATCCGTGGCATGCTGCCCAAGAACCGTCTGGGCGACCAGCTCTACCGCAACCTCTATGTGTATGCCGGTAGTGAGCATCCGCACCAGGGTCAGAATTCCAAAGTTATCAATATCAACGAAGTAAGATAATATAAGATATGGCAGAAGTAATCAACACCATTGGTAGAAGAAAGACCGCCGTGGCTCGTATCTATATGACCCCCGGTAACGGTGAAATAAAGGTCAACGGCCGTGACTATAAGGAGTATTTCCCCACAGGTCCGCTGCAGTACATTGTCGGCCAGGCCTTTGCCGTGGCTGGCGCCGAAGGCAAATGGGATGTCAAAGCCAACCTCGATGGTGGCGGCATCACCGGTCAGGCTCAGGCCCTGCGTATGGCCATCGCGCGCGCCCTCTGCGAGAGCGACATTGAGAACCGTCCTGCCCTGAAGAAGGAAGGCTTCCTGATGCGCGACCCGCGTATGGTCGAGCGTAAGAAACCCGGTCAGCCCAAGGCCCGCAAGCGCTTCCAGTTCAGCAAGCGTTAGTCAGGCTCTGTATGTGTCCGGCTCTGTATGTTGTCCGGTACCGTATGTTGTCGTGCCACGACAACACACCGCAACATACTGCAACGGCAACACACCAAGACAGAAAGTTTAGTATCCAAACTGCCCGAATGCTCCGCTGCATTGACACAGCGAGCCGCATAGAAAGGCCACTAAATGCAGCCTGATGGACTCACGGACAGTTGGCAAAAGTTTAACAACAAAAAGGAAAGTAAACAAACAATGAACGAACTCAAATTCGAAGAACTGCTCGAGGCCGGTTGCCACTTTGGCCACCTCAAGCGCAAATGGAATCCCAAGATGGCTCCTTACATTTTCAAGGAGCACAACGGCATCCACGTCATCGACCTGCAGAAGACCATCGTCAAGGCCGACGAGGCTGCGGCGGCCCTCAAACAGATGGCCCGCAGCGGCAAGAAAGTGCTCTTTGTCTGCACCAAGAAGCAGGGCAAGGAAATTGTCTCCGAGATGGCCAAGAGCGTTGATATGCCCTTCGTCACCGAGCGTTGGCCGGGCGGCATGCTCACCAACTTCCAGACCATCCGCAAGGCTGTCAAGAAGATGAACAGCCTCGACCAGCTGATGCACGACAAGGATTTCAACAATATCAGCAAGCGTGAGCGCCTCCAGGTGCAGCGCGAGCGTGCCAAGCTCGACAAGAACCTCGGCTCCATCGCCGATCTCACCCGTCTG
>CAJOMZ010000163.1 GCA_905236645.1 uncultured Bacteroidales bacterium | reverse complement strand
TCCCTTTTCAACTTTTTTTATTACAATTATTAGTATTCGATTTTTAGAGATAGGCGATGAGGTGTTTGCTCTTCGAGCTGGATTTGAGGCGTTTGAGGCCTTTTTCCTTGATTTGGCGCACGCGTTCGCGTGTGAGGCCGAATTTCATCGCTATTTCGTCGAGGCTCAGTGCGTGGGGTATGCCGATGCCGAAGTACATACGTATGACGTCGCGCTCGTATTCGGTGAGCGACGAGAGTGCGCGTTCGATTTCGAGCGAGAGCGACTCTTGCATCAGTGCGTCGTCGGTGGCTGGGGTGTCCTCGTTGGGCAGCACGTCGACAAAGTTGACGTCCTCGTCGGCCACGAGGGGAGCGTCGATGGATATGTGACGGCCCGAGATGCCGAGTATGGCTTTGATTTTATCTTCCGGAATGTCAAGCATTTCGGCCAGTTCCTCTTCCGATGGCGGGCGCTCGAGTTTCTGTTCGAGCTTGGATATTTCTTTCTTGAGTTTGTTGAGGGCGCCGAGCTGGTTGGAGGGCAGGCGGACGATGCGCGAGTTCTCGGCGATGGCCTGGAGGATGGACTGGCGTATCCACCACACGGCGTAGGAGATGAACTTGAAGCCTCGTGTCTCGTCGAAGCGTTTGGCGGCTTTGATGAGTCCCACGTTGCCTTCGTTGATGAGGTCGGGGAGGCTGAGGCCTTGGTTCTGGTATTGTTTTGCGACAGAGACCACAAATCGCAGGTTGGCCTTGGTGAGGCGGTCGAGGGCTGCCTGGTCGCCGGCCTTGATGCGCTGGGCCAGCTGCACCTCCTCTTCGGGGGTGAGGAGCTCTTCGCTGCAGATGTCCTGCAGGTATTTGTCGAGCGATTTGATGTCGCGGTTGGTAATAGAATGGGTAATCTTTAACTGTCTCATATATTGTATGTGCGTTTTATATCGGTTTCCGTTGTGCCATAGTGTGTTATAATGTGCCACAATATGACATTTGTTTTCATTAACGATAAATTTCAAAAAAAGTTTCATAAGATTGAAAAAAAATATTTCTGTTCGGCATTTTTTTCTTATCTTTGCAGTCGTTTACGGTGTGCGTGCATTGCCTGCAGAGGGTGCTGCGTGTGCGCGTAACGATTTGTGGACGAGGTGTTTCTGTTGGCGCTATGCAAGTGTTGGCGGGGCGGTGAGGGGGTGTATTTTTGAAAATAACAAAAAAATATAATATAGATTTATGTTCGAGAATATCAGCAGTAAGATTGAAAAGGCGTTGCACACGCTGCGCGGCAAGGGCTCGATTACCGATATCAACATCGCGGAGACCGTCAAGGAGGTGCGCAAGGCCTTGTTGGACGCCGACGTGAGCTATCCTATAGCCAAGGAGTTTACCGACCGTGTGAAGCAGGAGGCTTTGGGCCGCAATGTCATCCAGTCGATCGAGCCGGGCCAGTTGATGGTCAAGATAGTGCACGAGGAGTTGACGAAGCTTATGGGCAGCGAGGCTGTGGATATCAACATCAAGGGGGCCCCGGCGGTGATACTGATTGCGGGCTTGCAGGGTTCCGGTAAGACCACTTTCAGCGCCAAGCTTGCCTACCACCTGAAGAACAAGCGTGGCCGCAGCGTGATGCTGGTGGCAGGCGACGTGTACCGTCCGGCGGCCATCAACCAGTTGCAGGTGCTTGGCGAGCAGGTGGGGGTGCCGGTCTTTGCGCAGCCTGGCGTCAACGACCCTGTGAAGATTGCCAACGACGCCCTGCAGGAGGCCCGTATGAAGGGCGTGCAGGTGGTGATTGTCGATACCGCCGGCCGCTTGGCTGTCGACGAGCAGATGATGGATGAGATAGCACGCCTGAAGGAGTCGCTGAAGCCGCAGGAGACACTCTTCGTGGTCGACTCGATGACCGGCCAGGACGCGGTGAACACCGCCAAGGCCTTCAACGAGCGCATTGACTATGACGGCGTTGTGCTGACCAAGCTGGACGGCGACACCCGCGGCGGTGCGGCGTTGACCATACGCTATACGGTGCAGAAGCCAATCAAGTTTGTCGGTGTCGGCGAGAAGATGGACGCCCTCGATGTGTTCCATCCCGACCGTATGGCCAACCGCATACTGGGTATGGGCGATGTCGTCTCGCTGGTGGAACGCGCCCAGGAGCAGTATGATGAGGAGGAGGCACGCAAGATCCAGAAGCGACTGGTCCGCAACGAGTACAACTATGAGGACTTCCTTGCCCAGATAGCACAGGTGAAGAAGATGGGCAATATGAAGGACCTGCTGGGTATGATTCCCGGTATGGGCAAGATGATCAAGGACGTGGAGATAGGCGACGACGCCTTTGTGCCTATAGAGAGCATTATCGGTTCGATGACGCCCTACGAGCGTCGCAACCCCAGTTGCTTGAACGGCAGCCGCAGGCAGCGCATCGCCGCCGGCAGCGGCCGCACTATCCAGGAGGTGAACCGCCTGGTGAAGCAGTTCGAGGACACGCGCAAGATGATGAAAGCCGTGTCGACCAAAGGCGGCAAACTGCCGATGCCGCGGAGAAGGAGATGAGCGAAAAGCGGAAAACGGAAAACGGAAAACGGAAAGCGGAAAGCGGAGAGCGGAGAGCGGAAAGCGGAAAG
>CAJOMZ010000162.1 GCA_905236645.1 uncultured Bacteroidales bacterium | reverse complement strand
TCCGTCCGTTGTACAATATATGTACAATAGTTGTACAATACTTGTACAATTGGTAAACGTACAAATATTGTACAAGTATTGTACAAGTATTGTACAACGACCGGAGTTGGTCCCTTGAAGGCCTGAGGATGAGGCCGTTATGAAATGGTGCCGAAATTGGGGCGTTTTTGATGTAAACGACTGATAATTATATGCTTGTGTGACAAATGCCCACAAAAGAGCCGAAAACGAGCCCTGTCGGGGCTGTGGTGTCTGCATTCTCCAAGTCCCGAAGGGCCGACGGACAATTCCGGTCTATCCGTCGCCCTGTCGGGGCTTTGTTGATAAATAATTTGTTTCATTTATTGGCAGTCGGGGAATTATGTGTATCTTTGCATTAGCAATTTGTGTGCAATGAAGTTTATAAGAAGGTATCAATCAGACATCTATGGCGGCTATCGCAAGGCGTATCTGCGCGACGGGCTGCTGGTTGGAGCTGCTATCGCGGCCGTGGTGCTGTTCTGCAAGCTGATTTATTACCCTGTCTATGCCCCCGAAACTTATGTGACGGACATCACCCTGCTCGTCGCGACGCTTTTCTTTGCCTGGCGCTACCGCAACGGTCTGCCCGAGAAGAAGGTGTTTTTCAAGGAGTTGATGCTCTATGGGCTTGGGCTGGGCATCGTGGCGGCGGTGGTCTACGGACTGTTCCTGCTGCTCTACGGTGCGGTGATTGACGAGGGCTTTGCCGCACGCTGCCTCGAGCATTTCATCAACGGCGAGCAGCGCGGCAGCGGCACGGACGAGGAGAAGGCGGCAACCATCGCCGTGATGCGCACCTATCGCCTGCGCACGTGGGCTTTCATCGGGGCGTTCCGGACGGCGGTGATGTCGATTATGACGGCGTTCGTCGCTGCACTTGTGTTCAGGACGGAGAAGAACAGACCTGTGGTGAAAGCGCCCAAACAATAACCTCGAATTAAACGAATTTCACGAATGGCACGAGAAAATATCGACCTCGAATTGAACGAATTATACGAATGGCACGAGGAAATATTAACCTCGAATTGAACGAATTACGCGAATGGGCGGTTGAAACCGCCGGGGGTAAACGAAGATGAAACTGTTTGAGACAAAACAAAAAATATAAAAGATACATAAAGATATGGATATTAGCATTATAGTACCGCTTTTCAACGAAGAAGAGTCGCTGCCGCATCTGGCGGAATGGATTGACCGGGTGATGAAGGAGCACGGCTTTGAATACGAGGTCATTATGGTCGACGACGGCAGCAAGGACCGCTCGTGGCAGGTGATTGAGGAGCTGCGGGCCAAGAACCCCTGCTACAAGGGCGTGAAGTTCCGCCGCAACTATGGCAAGTCGGCCGCCCTCAACGTGGGGTTCGGCCACGCCCAGGGCGATGTGGTGATAACTATGGACGCCGACCTTCAGGACAGTCCCGACGAGGTGCCCGAGCTGTATCGTATGGTCAAGGAAGAGGGCTACGACCTGGTGTCGGGCTGGAAGAAGAAACGCTACGACTCGAAGCTGGCAAAGAATATCCCTTCCAAATTCTTCAACTGGACTACGCGCAAGATGTCGGGCATCAAGCTGCACGACTTCAACTGCGGCCTGAAGGCCTACCGTCGCGATGTGGTGAAGTCGATTGAGGTCTACGGTGAGATGCACCGCTATATTCCGGTCATAGCCAAGTGGGCTGGTTTCAGCAATATAGGCGAGAAGGTGGTGCAGCACCGCAAGCGCGAGTTCGGCGTGACGAAGTTCGGCCTTAACCGCTTCGTCAACGGCTATCTCGACCTGATGTCGATTATGTTTATGTCGAAGTTCGGCAAGCAGCCTATGCATTTCTTCGGTCTGGTGGGTTCGATGTCGTTCCTGCTGGGCTTTGTGGCCTTTGTGGTGGTATGCGTGCTTCGTCTGTGCGGCCGCATTGCGCTGACCAACAGTGTGTGGTTCTACATCTCGATGCTGTTCCTTGTGCTGGGCGCAATGCTTTTCCTTGCCGGCTTCTTGGGCGAGCTGATATGCCGCAACTCTTCGACGCGCAACGTCTATCTGATTGAGAAGGAGCTTGTCGACTGATGGGTGCGCTCTTTCTTGACCGCGACGGGGTCGTCAACGAGCGCATAATGGACGGCTATGTTACGTGTCCCGACGATTTCCGTCTGATTGACGGTGTGCTTGAGGCGATGGCTGTTTTTGCCCGCAAGTTCGACCGCGTCTTTATGGTGACCAACCAGCAGGGGATAGGCAAAGGCTTGATGACCGAGGCCGACCTGAAGGCGATCCACGACGGCTTTCTGCGCCAGGTGGAGGCCGCTGGCGGACGGATGGACCGCATCTACCACTGTCCGGCGCTGAAGGCCGAGCATTCCTTTATGCGCAAGCCGTCGATAGGTATGGCACTACAGGCGCGGCGCGACTTTCCGGATGTCAGGCTCCGCCAGTCGGTGATGGTGGGCGACACCGAGAGCGATATGCTCTTCGGCCGCCGCGCGGGGATGCAGACCGTGCTGGTGGGCCCCGAGCCCGAGATTGCCCGCAGGATTCCGCATTTGGTGGACTTATGTTTCCCTAACCTTTTGGAGTTCGCGAAGAGTCTGGAAGCAGGGGAGTGAAAGGGGAGTGAAAGGGGAGTGAGAGAGGAG
>CAJOMZ010000161.1 GCA_905236645.1 uncultured Bacteroidales bacterium | reverse complement strand
ACTATAGCGGCAACCAGCTGAACGACTACAACATCATCGTCACCAGCGATGTGCTGGCCGAGGGTGTCAACCTGCATCGCGCCAACGTCATCGTCAACTACGACTCGCCGTGGAATGCCAGCCGCCTGATGCAGCGCAACGGACGTGTGAACCGCATCGGCTCCACCGCCAACCTCATCTACAACTATATGTTCTACCCCTCGCGCGAAGGCGACCAGCAAATACAGCTCTACAGCAACGCCCTCATCAAGCTGCAGGGTTTCCATTCCGCCTTGGGCGAGGACTCGCAGATCTACTCCCACGAGGAGATTGTCAGGGAGTTCGAACTCTTCGACAAGGAGATACACGACGAGAACGACGACAAGCTGACCCTCATCCGCGAGGTGAGCGAACTGCACCGCGACAATCCCGACCTCTACAATCGCATCAAGGCCCTGCCGCCCAAAAGCCGTTGCTGCAGGAGTGCTGGTGTCTCGCCCGCAAACAGCGACGGCACCACACTTGTCTTCCTCGCCTCGAAAGAGCAGGTCGACTACGTGTTGGTGGACAAAGACAACACTCCCCGCCGTCTGCCATTTATGGATGCCATCAAACGGCTGAAAGCCGATGTCGACGAACCCGGCTATCCACTTGGCGACACCGAAGAACTCCATTTCCTGCAGGTGAACCGTGCCATCGAACTCTACAACCAGCTGCTACTGTCGCAGGGAGCCACAGTGTCGATGCGCATCAACACGCACGACAAGGTGGTGCTGGGCGCCCTGAAGTTCCTGCGCACGGAGGCTTCTGCCGCTATGGGCGACGACCACGGCCGCGAGCTGTGCCGCCGGTTGCAGACGTTGGTGGAGCAGGGAGTGTACAACTCGCTGCCGCGTCAGCTCGGCGATCTGGCCAAGCAGCAGCGCGGTGCCGACCCGATGAGCGACGAAGAGCTTGAACAGCAGATAACGGAGCTGGCAGAGACCTATTGCCCCGACATTGAGGAATCGGCATCGGCCTCATCCGCCAACGCCACCCCAGACATCATCATTTCCGAAACATTCATTGCGTAAATCCCCAAACAAGATATGAAAGAAACGCTCCGTACACTTTTCCAGCAGAAGTTCAATCCTAAAGACTACCGCAAGACGGTATTGGAAAACCTGTTGCACGCGCAGCAATTGCTCAACGAGCCCCAGTTTCTCGAGGAGACCAACGACGGCGACCGTATCTACGGCCTTGGCTACCTGACCGACGCCGACGGCAAGCAGATAGGTCTCTACTACACCGATGTGGTCAGCGGCGATGTGCGCCGCAAGCGCGTGGGCTTCCGTCAGATGATGAAGTCGTACGTGAAGTATGGTGCCGATGCTGCTATCGCTGTCTTTGCCGACAAGGAGCATTGGCGCCTGTCGTATATGAGCGACCTGAAAGGGGGCGAGACCTCCGCCAAGCGTTTCTCCTACATCCTTGGCGACCCAAACGGACAATACAACACCCCTGTGAACCGTCTGGCGCAGCTTGGTACTCAGGCGCCTCGCCTGCGGTTGAAAGACATCTTCGAAGCCTTCTCCGTCGAAACCCTCAGCAAGGAATTCTTTGACAAGTATCATCAGCATTACGACCACATTGTGGATGAGTTGGCCAAACAAGGCAAAATCGGGGCACAGTATCACGACTACGTGAAGAAGATGATGGGCCGTATCATCTTCCTGCACTTCCTACAGAAGAAAGGATGGCTTAATGGCAACCAATATTTCCTGCGTGACCTCTATTTCATGAGTCCTTATCAGGCCGACTTCCTCGAGCAGGTGCTGGAGCCGCTCTTTTTTGGCATCTTCAACACCGAAACAAATCAGCGCGAACGACTGTTTGCCGACGAGCATTGGGACAAAAACATGCTGGCAGAATGGAAGAACCTGCCCTATCTGAATGGTGGACTCTTCGAGCGCGACGAGGTCGACAAGCTCCACATCAAGCTGCCGGCCTCCTTATACGAAGACCTCTTCACCTTCCTGGCCTCCTACAACTTCACCGTCGACGAGAACGACCCCGACGACGCCGAGGTGGGTGTCGACCCCGAAATGCTGGGCAAGATTTTCGAGAGTTTGCTGGAGGACAACAAAGCCAAAGGCGCCTTCTACACCCCAAAAGAGATAGTGCGCTATATGTGTAAGGAGTCGCTGATAGCTTATCTGAATAGTAAGGTAAACAGTGAAATGGTGAACAGTGAATCGAGCAAAAGTCAAATCACAAATCACGATTCACTTGTCACTGCCGTCAGGCAATTTGTTGAGCACCACGAGATGCAGCCCGAACTGGAGCCCTACCGCGATACGCTGGATTCCGCCCTCCGCAACGTGAAGATCTGCGACCCCGCCATCGGCTCAGGCGCCTTCCCCATGGGCCTCCTCAACGAGCTCTGGCGCTGCCGCGAAGCCCTCTATTCCCCTAGCCCTGCGGGCAGAGATCTTGTAAATCTTGTAGATTCTGCTGACGCATCCAATTGCGAACGAAGCAACGCAAAAGATAATCTACAAGATCAACAAGATTTCGCGAGCGCAGCGAGCAGGAGTAAACTCAAGCGCGAGATCATCGAGAACAACATCTATGGTGTGGACATCGACCAGGGAGCCATCGACATCGCCCGTCTCCGTTTCTGGCTGAGCATCGTCGTCGATGCCGAGGAGCCAGAGCCCCTGCCCAATTTCGACTACAAGTTTATGCAGGGCAACAGCCTTATCGAGAGCTACAAG
>CAJOMZ010000160.1 GCA_905236645.1 uncultured Bacteroidales bacterium | reverse complement strand
TCACGTAGTCGGCGTGGCCTGGACGGTAAAGGGCGGCCAACTCGCTGTAGTCCTCACTGCGTGCATCGCTGTTGCGGATGATGAAGGCTATGGGTGTGCCCAGCGTCAGTCCCTGGCTGACGCCCGACAGGATTTCCACCTCGTCGGGTTCGCGCCGCGGTGTGGCGAAACTGCCTTCGTGCCGCCGCGCCATCTCGTTGGCAATCAGCTGCTCGTCGAAGACTATGCCCGCCGGACATCCGTCGAGGATGCCGCCCACTGCCACGCCGTGCGATTCGCCGAAGGTAGTAAGCCTCAGTTGGTTGCCAATGGTGTTCGACACGGGTCGGACGGTTTTTATTTCACTATTTCAATCAGTTCCACCTCGAAAATCAGTGTCGATCCCGGCGGGATGTCGCCTACCGGGTTCTCGCCGTAGCCCAGTTTGTAGGGTATGTAGAGCATATACTTTGAGCCTTCGTCCATAAGCTGCAGGCCCTCGGTCCAGCCTGGAATCACGGCTCCGACGGGGAACTCCATCGGCTCGCCGCGGTCGTAGCTGCTGTCGAACACGGTGCCGTCGAGCAGCGTGCCCTTATAGTGTACCTTTACGGTGCTGTTGGCCGTGGGGCGTTTGCCGTTGCCGTCCCTGAGCCTGCGGTATTGCAGTCCGCTCTTGGTGGTGTAAACCGACTTGTTGTTGGCGTTCTTTTCCAGGAATTTGGCGCCTTCCTCCTTGTTCTTGTCCATCGACGCCATCATTTCCTGCTGCTTTTGCTGCTGGCGCTGTTCAAAGTTGCGCTGGAAGCGTTGCAGCAGGGGGGTCATCATCTGGCGGCTCCAGGTGTTCTTGCCGTGTGCCATATCGAGCAGCGACTGAGCCACAATCTCGAGGTTGAGGTCCAGTTTCTGCTGCTGCCAGCTGGTGGCGATGTCCTTGCCGATGGCATACGACGCCGAGTCGTTGAACGTGCGAATCTGTGGCGGCTGGTTCTTTTTCAGCTCGTTGTTGGCTGCATCGAGCTTTTTCTGCAGCTGCTCGTTCTGCTGCTCCATCTGGTCGTAGGCGTTGGCCTTCTGTTTCAGCTGGTAGTAATAGGCCTCGTCCATCTTGGCCGTGCCTCTCTTGATTGTCACCTCGGACGACTGTGCCATCAGCGTGGCGCCGCAACCGAGTGCGCAGAGCAAAAGGATTGTCTTTTTCATTATCTGTTCTTTGACGGGTTTATATATTGAATGTTGAGTGCCTGCGTCCGAGGCACCCAACATTCTTTGTGCTATTGTTTCCGGCTTTTATTTGTAGATCTTGGCTTTCACGCCGTCGAGCACTTCCTTGCCGCACATTGCCAGGGCCAGCATCTCGTTCTCGCCCTTGTATACCTTGACGGGGGCAATCCATTCGATGCGCTTGGTTATCTCGGCCATCCAGGGCTTGCTGTAGGCGATGCCGCCGGTGAGGAGAATGGCGTCGACCTGGCCGCACACCACGGCAGCCAGACGGCAGATTTCGAGCGACACCTGGTAGCAGAAGGCGTCGACCAGCAGCTTGCACTTCTCGTCGCCGGCCAGGGCTTTCTTCTCCACCTCGTAGGCGTCGTTGGTGCCCAGATAGGCCACAAAGCCGCCCTCGGCGGTGACCATCTTCTTCAGGTCGGCCTCGGTGTACTTGCCGCTGCAGGCCACCTCGATGAGCTTGCTGGCGTTGATGCTTCCGCAGCGGGTGGGCGAGAAGGCGCCCAGGCCGCACAGTGCGCGGTTCACCTCGACGACGCGGCCGTGGTTGTGGATGCCCACGCTCACGCCGCCGCCCATATGGGCGATGATGAGGTTGAGGTCCTCATAGCGCTTGCCCAGCTCGCGGGCATAGAGCTTGGCCGTCATTTTCTGATTGAGGCAGTGCCAGATTACACCCTCGCGGTTCGGGTCGAGGTCGAAAATGGGGTGGCCGCTGATTTTGGCCATCTCGGGGCGTTCGTCCACGATGCCGGGGTCGGCGATGTAGGCGTGCTCCAGGCCTATCTCGCGCGAGATGCTGTCGGCTATGAGGGCTCCCAGGTTGCAGGCGTGCTTGCCCTGGATGCCGTCGTGGCACTCCTGCTTCATCAGGTCGTTCACCTCGTAGGTGCCCGACTCGCAGGGGCGGGTCAGACCGCCGCGGCCCATAACGATGGCTATCTCGTCGGTGCCCACGCCGTGGCGTTTCAGCATATCCAGTATGGCACTCTTGCGGTAGTCGAACTGGTCTGCTACTTCCTTGAATTTCTGAATTTCCTCGATCGGGTGGCTCAGGTTTTCGGTGAATACTTCGGTCTCACCCTCGTAGATGGCGGCTTTGGTCGATGTGGCGCCGGGGTTGATCACCAATGTGTATTTCTTTGTACTCATATAATATTTTAGTTTGTTTTTTGACAAAATAAATTTGTGCAAAATTAAGAATTTTTTCTGAAACGGAATTCGTTTTGCCTGCCGAAAAACCGTTTTCGCCCCCCGAAACTGTTGATAACTTTTCTTTCGCTGCTGATAATTAGAGTGATACAAGATGAAAATTTTTTGCATTTTTTTTGCTTTTCTGCCCGCTTTGGCCGTCCCGAAGGGCAGTCAGGCCTGCGTCAAGCCTGCACTGCGAGGTGCCTTTGGGCCGATGCCGGCCCCGTTTTCCGTCCGCACCGCCCGGCCCGTTTCGCCCTACCAACACCGTCCGTTGTCGTTGTTGTCCAGTTGTTGTCCAGTTGTTGTCCAGTCATTGACTGGACAACAACTGGACAACAACTGGACAACAACTGGACAACGGACGGTGTTGGTCTCTTGAAGGGCTGGTAATGAGGCGGTTGCAAAACGGCTTCGGTCCAGGGATTGGATGTGTCGCGTTTCGGGGTGCGACGTGTCGGGTTTGACGCACAGGCGGTTTTCGACCCCTTCCGTCAAAAACTTTGTTTTTTTTCAACCCCAGGGCAATATTATTGTTTTTTTTCAGTTAATAATCGAAAAATGTCTGTTATGCTGCATTGTTTTAAGCGTTTGTCACTGCCTCTTTGTGTGCTGGTTGCCTTTGTGTTGCGGCCGGCCGTGGGGTGTGCGCAACAGCCGGACAGCAACATCGATACGAATTTCTATATGGCTATCGACGCGGCCAACTACGACAGCCTGCTCAACAATTTCTATATGCAGCAGTTCCGCCGCTCGGCCCAGCGCCATCAGAGCCGCCGGGCCACGCAGATGTATGCCGACTTCGACAACATTCCCGATTCGGTGTTCGTGCAGCGTCTGCAGAGCCTGCACACCCTCGTGCCGCTGACCTACAACTCGGAGGTGAGGGCCTATATCAAAGTGTATGTGCGCATTATGAGCCAACGCCTTGACGCTATGCTGTCGCTGTCGGAGTATTACTTCCCGATGTTCGAGGAGACGCTGGACCGCTACAAGGTGCCCGAGGAGCTGAAGTATCTGACCATCGTCGAGTCGGCGCTGAATCCGCAGGCCACGTCGCGTGCCGGTGCCGCCGGCCTGTGGCAGTTCATCTATGGCACGGGCAAGCACTATGAGCTGGAAATCAGCTCGCTGGTCGACGAGCGCCGCGACCCCTACAAGTCGACCGTGGCGGCGGCGCGCTATCTGCGCACGCTCTACGATATGTATGGCGACTGGCAGCTGGCTATGGCGGCCTACAACTGCGGGCCGGGCAACGTGAACAAGGCCATTGCGCGCTCGGGCGGCAAGCACACCTTCTGGGAGATATATCCCTACCTGCCGCGCGAGACCCGCGGATATATACCTAA
>CAJOMZ010000159.1 GCA_905236645.1 uncultured Bacteroidales bacterium | reverse complement strand
GCGACGCATCGGCAGGCATGGTGAAACTGTTGCCGAGAGGCAGCACGCAGTTCACGCTGCAGCCGGGCTGCAGTGTGACCATCCAGCGCGTACCGTTGCCCACGGCAGCCACCAGCAGCCACAACTCGTTTTGCTCGCGGTCGACATAATTCACCGAGATGGGACGGCGCAGCATCACCTCGGGCGTGCCGTCGATGCGCACCTCGACAAACTGTCCGGGCAGCATCTCGGGCAACGGCTCGTCGGCAGTAAGCCTAAGCAGCACATGCTTCGCACTGAGCCGCTCGACTGCCGAAACCCGTAAATCCATGATAAATTTCTTCATCGTTGTGTCGTATGTTCATATCGCCAACAGGCGGTATATCGTTATCAGACGACAAAGATACGCAAAAATAAACAAAAATTGGCGGTTTTGCCTGACAAAATTTGCAAAACCGCCAAAAAAACACTGGTGTTTCTTGAAGACGTCGACCAGGATGAACGTCTTTAGAAGATGCTCATGTTAAGTCCCAGCACCTTCCAGAATGATGCGGGCAGGCTGACATTCTCCAGTTTGATGCAACCCTTGAACAGGGGAGCAATGTCTTCGACACGATAGCCGGCAATGCCGCAGCCGATGGCGGTGACAAGGAAACGCTTGTCGGGATGGCAGTCGGCATAGTCGATGAAGCGGAAGACGGCTTTCTGAAGGTTTGCAAGACCCTCCATCGTGGGGATGCCGTAACTCTGGCCCTGCATACCCTCGCCTTGTCCCCACACGGCTCCGAAGTTCTGCATGGCAAAAGCGGCGGCACCACCGCCATGGTGTCCCTGCACATTGCTGCCGAAGACGAAGACCTCGTCAGGGGCAAGCGAGGTGATGTGCTCGGGCGTCACACGCTGCTCGTAGTAGTTTTCGGCAAATGCCTTCTTCTTCTCCAGCATTTCTTCCTTCGACATGTCTGGATGAGCCGATGAGTAGACCTCGCCCATCTTGCGATAGTAGGAACGGCGCGACGACTGCTCGCGCTCCCATGTGCTGGAGGCACCAAGGTGGTCGTGGCTGAACTCGACGACATTCTCGATTGACAGCAGGTCGGTGACTTCCTTCACGTTGTGAGCCGAGCCCATATAGGAGAACGACCAGCCTTGCTCCTTTAACTGCTCAATGAACTGGCGCAGACGATGGGCATTCCACTCATGCGAAGCGTTCTCCAGTCCGTCGGTCAGCACCGTGACAACGGCAGAGGCGTCGCTGTCGTCCTTGATGCGGGCTTGCAGGGCAGTAAGCGACTGCCCCATCGCATCGTAGAGCGGTGTGCAGCCCGAAGGCCTATAGTCGCTGAAGTCCTGCACGTCGGCAATGGGCCGACAATCGACGAGCGTGCGCACATCCTGACGACCGCCGCCGCTGTCAAAGGTAACCAGCGTGAGGAAATGGTCCTGCGTGTCGCCAAACTCCTCCTGTGCGCTGCGAATGGTGGAGATGGTCTCGTTCACACCCGACATGGTGCTTTCGCGAAGAGGATACATCGATCCGCTCTCGTCCACGATAATCAAGTTATAGATGTGGGCTTTCCTTCCGCCGGCCTTGGACTGTGTAGTGTCGGGGGGGGACTCGGCAGTATTCGACGCAATGTCGGCATTTTCTTTCGGCTTATCGCTCTTCTTCAGATAAATGTACTTCGGGTATTCACCCAACACAAACAACGTCACAGGGCACAGCCAGATGTCGCGGCTGAAACCCTCAAGCCCGGTAACCTGATAGGTGCTGCCTCCAAAGAGCGAATGGCTCTTCTGCACGAGTTTGGCGTAGCCGGGATGGTCTTCCTCTTTCTTGGCAGGGATGACCTTGACATAGGTAAACTTGTCATCGTCTGACAAGAACGCGCACAACTCGTCAGCACCGGAAACCATCATCAGGTTGTGATGGGAGAAACCCCAGTTGGGAAAGTCGATGTACCAACAGTTGTCTTCCTCGTGATTGAACTGCAGTTCATACTCTTTT
The DNA here is from genome assembly GCA_905236645.1 of uncultured Bacteroidales bacterium. GTDB lineage: Bacteria > Bacteroidota > Bacteroidia > Bacteroidales > P3 > Colimorpha. The sequence continues at coordinate 767 of CAJOMZ010000159.1, read as the reverse complement.
TTGTCACCGAAATAGTTTCTTGCCAGGTTCTTGGCATTCGTAATAGCATCGGAAAAATTCATTTTTACCTCCTTTTTAAAATATTAAACATTAAAAATTGATTTATATACTCACGATTAAATTTAAATGACGATTCCTTTTTTTGATGTCAAGCAACGATATCATTGCGTAATTTTTACACAACAAACATCGTGCCAAAGTTAAAAATAAATGAAAAAAAGGAAATAAAAGACAAAGAAACAACTGACATTCGCATGAATGTCAGTTTGTCAGTGTCACCTGTAACGCTCGATTCTATCTTGTTGAGCCTCAATGAACAGTCATCTGATTTTAAGGTAATCAGCAACCTTCTTAACTAAAATGGAAACAAAAGTGTGTTATTACAACACTATCGTTGCGGCGAGTAGGAATCGAACCTCACCTCTAGCTTATGAGACTAGCATGCGACCATCACACTGCTCCCGCGATAATAAAAGCAAAAGTACTCGGAAATTTGAATTAGCAAAATCTCAATCCAAGTGGACAAGTTATGAAACAGTAACGATTGTCCTAATGCTAATTCAACAGATTATTAGCATAATAACTTGAGATTTTAGAGAGTTTGCTTGCACAAACTCTCTTTTTTAATTACTTGTTTACATAAATCCAACAAGTTCACCTTTTTTAAGATAAGCAGGATTCAAATTAATAACGCAACAACTTTACAATTGTTTTATTATCTCCATATTTTTGTTTGAGGAACTCGACTGGTGTTTTAAAATCCAGTC
>CAJOMZ010000158.1 GCA_905236645.1 uncultured Bacteroidales bacterium | reverse complement strand
ATTGACGGAAGGTCGGCGACCTTCGGGATGCGGAACAGCTGCGAGCCGTTGCCCAGGTAGCCGTCGGTGAGCAGGATGACGGGGGTCATATGCTCGAGGGCAAGCTTGGCAGCGGTGTAAGCCCAGTAGAAGCAGTTGGCGCTGCTGCTGGCAGCAACCACTACAAGCGGAGCCTCGCCGTTGCGACCGTAGAGGGCCTGGTTCAGGTCGCTCTGCTCGGTCTTGGTGGGCAGACCCGTCGAGGGGCCGCCGCGCTGCACATCGACAACCACGAGCGGCAGCTCAACCATAACAGCCAGACCCAAAGCCTCGCTCTTCAGCGAAAGGCCGGGGCCCGAAGTGGAGGTGCAAGCCAAAGCGCCTGCATAGGAAGCGCCGATGGCCGAGCAGATGCCGGCAATCTCGTCCTCGGCCTGGAACACGCGTGCGCCAAGCGATTTGTGCTTTGCCAGCTCGACCATAACGTCGGTGGCCGGAGTGATAGGATAGCTGCCGAGGAACAGGCGGCGTCCGCTGCGCTCGCTGGCGGCCAGGAGGCCCCAGGCGGTAGCCACGTTGCCCGTAATGTTGCGGTAGCGGCCCTTCGGCATCTCGGCTTGAGCCACCTCCACAATCTTCGAGTGGATCAGTTCCAGCTTGTCGGCATATTCATAGCCCTCGGTGAGGACAGCCTTGTTCAGCTTCACCACGTCGGGTTTCTTGGCGAACTTGCGTTCCAGGTAGGCGTAGGTCTTATCGAGCGTCTTGTGCGTCAGAAAGAAGATCATACCAAGTGCAAACATATTGCGGCACTTGTCGGTGGTTTTCTTGTCCACGCCCTGATCGGCGCCTATCTTGGCAGTGAACGACGTGATGGGGGCGCGCACAATAGTATAGGCGCGTTCCAGCTCGTCGTTGAACGGATTCTCTTTATAGCCGGCCTTCTCAATAGCCTCGTCGGTGAAGGTGTCCATATCCACGATGACCGTGGCGCCCTTCTTGGCCCATTTCAGCTGCGATTTGAAGGAGGCAGGATTCATAGCGACAAGGATGTCGCATTTGTCACCCGAGCTATAGATGTGCGAGCCCACGTGCACCTGGTAGCCGCTGACACCGGCGACGGTGTTGTGCGGAGCACGGATTTCGGCAGGATAGTCGGGGAATGTGGCGATGTCGTTGCCCGTCAAGGCACTGGCGTCGGAGAACAGCGTACCTGACAGCTGCATTCCGTCGCCCGAGTCACCAGCAAATCGGATAACAAGGTCATCCTTATTAACAATCTGATCTTGTGACATTTTGTAGTATTTTTATTTGTAATTGCTTTTAGATTAAGATTTGCAAAAGTACAAAAAAAATATTAGTTGACAGCCCAAAAGCAAAATAAAAAAAAGCACCCGCCCCGAAGCAAGGCCGACAAGCCTCGCAACCCTCTGACACCAAGCCAATTGCAAGTTATCATTTTTTATCAACCGCGCAGCCTCCCTGCCCCGGAACGATCCCCCCTAAGCCGCCGGCACAATAAAACCGTCCGTAAGCCGTTAAACGACAAAAGACAAAAGGCGAAAGCCTACAGACAGACATCCAACAGACAAAGAACCCAAAAATAAACAATATGCCAACCTACACCCCACAGATTGCCGACACTTCCAAAGTGGTATTGCCCGAGCAGCTGATGCTGCTGGCCGAGCAGATGGCCGAGAACGTACACGAGATATGGGCCGCAACCCGCATCGAGCAGGGCTGGACCTACGGCCCGGAGCGCAACGACGCGCTGAAGCAGCACCCCTGCTTGGTGCCGTACAGCGAACTGCCCGAGTCGGAGAAGGTCTACGACCGCAACACCAGCATCGAGACGCTGAAATTCATCCTTGCAAAAGGCTGGAAGATAAGCAACTGATATCAGTCGCCCTCAATCTTTACAAACGACTTGACAGGCGCTATGGATTCAAGGCGCGCGCGGCCGTGGAGGTCGGGGAGCTCGACGACGAAGATGAACTCACGCACCTTGACCTTGTACTCCTTGCCGTCGAGCACAATACGCTCACGGTTAAGTGATTCGGCAATGCCTGACGCAGTGCCGCCCGTGGCCAGTATGTCGTCGAAAAACGACAGATAGAACGTGTCGCCCTCGGGCCGTCCGGCCGCAATGTCCGACAGACGGTAGAAGACGTGGTCGGGGCCATATTCCTTCATTATCTGCACTTCGCGCAAATCGCCCGTGGCAAAAGGCAGCTTGCCCTTCTTGCGGATGGGCACGATGTTCTGCACCTGTTTCGACTGGGTGAGTAGCGGGGCGGCAAAAAGGAATCCGCGTGCCTCGACGGTGATGACGTTGGGGCTGTGGACACTGGCGTCGATGTCGGCAACAAGCTGACTGAAAGCCTCTTTGTTCGACAAAAAAGGGATAATATCGATAAAGTCAATGCCCGGCTTCGGGAAATCGGGATAGTGATTGATAATGTCTGTATAATTCATAATATCAGTTTGTTTGAGCGTTTTGCCGCACACGTTGCGACACTGCAAAGATACGTATCTTTTCGCAATCGAAAGAAAAGAATTTTTACCCCGTTCCAACACCACCTCATTACCAGCACTTTACAGAGACAACTCCGTTCGTTGTCCAGTCGTTGTCCAGTTGTTGTCCAATGACTGGACAACAACTGGACAACAACTGGACAACGACTGGACAACGAGCGGTGTTGGTATGGTCCGGAAGCGGCCCTGTGACGGCGTTTTGACGGGGTGTCAGTCGGGCGGCGAAGGTGCCGTTGCGACACGGCGGCAAAGGAAAAAATAGTGCGCGATGGTCGAAATCCAATTTTTATTTGTACATTTGCAGTTTGAATTTCTATGCAACCACCTATATGCGAAAGAGCATTATATTACTGATTCTATTGCTGTTGTGCCGGATTTCGGTGCAGGGGCAAAATGCGGTGCCTATGCCTGCCCGACTGTCCGACTCGGCATTTGCGAGCGTTCTTACCTGCGGCCCGGGCGACGAGTTCTATGAGTCGTTCGGCCATACGGCGCTGCGGATATGCGACAGCGCGCAGCAGTTCGACATTGTGTTCAACTACGGCACTTTCGACTTCGACGAGCCGCATTTCTACCTGCGTTTTGCCGGCGGCAGGCTCAATTATCTTGTCGCCACGCAGCCGACGGGCGACTTTTGGCTGGAGTATCATTATTACGGCCGTTCGGTATGCGAGCAGCGCCTGAGGCTGGGCAAAAGCGAGTTGGACACGCTGTACAAGATGCTGACAATCAATGTGCGGCCCGAGAACAGATACTACAAATACGATTTCTTCCGCGACAACTGCGCCACGCGCGTATGGGATATGGTGGCGACGGCCCTCAAGGGGCGCTCTTTGCCGCCCGACGGCTATCCCGACACGAGGCAGACCTACCGCGACCTGGTATACAAGTACACCGACAGCACGCTGCTGTGGTGGCGGCTGGGCGTCGACCTGCTTCTCGGCTCAAACTGCGACCGGCTGATGACGCGGTCGCAATATGCCTATATCCCGACCGAGATGATGTGGCAGCTCGACACGCTGCTGCTCACTGACGGAGAGGCACTTGCAGAGCCGGCGGCGCAGATGCTCGACGAGACGAGGACTCCCCTGCCCCACAGCATTTCGCCCACGATGTGCTTTTGGATATTGTTCGCCATCGTGCTGACACTGACGCTGATAGCGCGCCGTGCCGAATGGAAGCTCTATTGGCTCGACGGCATCCTCTACGCCGCCGTCGGCGCCGTGTCGCTGCTGCTCATCTATATGACCTTCTTCAGCGACCACTGGTGCACCAAGGGTAACTTCAACCTGCTGTGGGCCAACCCACTGTATCTGTGGCTGCTGGCGCGGCTGCGGCACCGCAACTGTGCGGCTACGCTGCTCACAGGCCTCATTATGCTGGCCTTCCTTGCGGGCTTCAATATGTGGCCCCAGAGCTTCAACAGCGCCGTTGTTCCGATTGTCCTGACGCTTGAAGCAAGGCTTTTGGACCGTTTTACCGACAAGAAAAAATACAAACCATAATGAAAAAGCAAATCGTTCTGTTGTGTGTGCTGACTGTGGCCACAGGCCTGCAGGCACAAGTAAAGGATTATATGAGGGAACCCACGAAATACAAGGGCTGCCATACGGTGACGCTCTTCGATTCGACCACGGTCTTTATGGAGGAGTCGGGCCTGAGCCGCGTGGATTATCACAAACGCTTCGCCGTGCTCGACTATCAAGGCTGCAGCGCGAACAGCGTGGTGAAGATGGACTACGACCCGCTGTCGGCCTACGTGGAGATTCGCCAGGTGCTGGTGCACCGCTACTATAGCGGACGGACTGACACCATTTTAGCGGAAAGCGGAAAGCGGAAAGCGGAAAGCATTGTCTACGACTATGTTGCACCGGCAAGGCTTATCTACTGGGGCGCCTCGCAGAAGATGGTCGAAGTGGGCCATCTGGACCCCTACGACGAGGTCGAGATATGGTCGTTCCGCAAGGGCTACACATACGCCCTATTAAGCGGAAAACGGAAAGCGGAAAGCGGAAAGCTGGAAACGGAAAGCGGAAAACGGAAAGCGGAAAGCGGAAAACTGGAAGCGGAAAGCGGAAAGCTGGAAACGGAAAGCGGAAAGCTGGAAACAGAGAGCGGAAAGTGGAAAACGGAAAGCGGAATGCCGGAAACAGAAAACGGGTATGCGGCAGCCAGCTTTCAGCTTTCCGCTTTCCGCTCTCCGCTCTCTGACGACGACAGCCGCTATATCCCGCCGATGCGAGGCCATTTCTACGACATTGTGCCCTTTTGGAGCGACCAGCCCATTACCGACAAGGTCTACAGCGTCAACGTGTTGACTTCAAAGAAGCTGCGCTTCAGCTTCTATAACGATATGAGTGGCGTGACGATGGATTCGGTGACCGAGGGCGACCGCACCGTATATACCTTCCGTCGCCACGACATTATGCCCCTCAAGCGCGAGCCTTCGGCACTGGCCGACAACGACATACAGTGCAAGCTGCTGCTCAGCACCGCCCCCGACTGGGAGTCGAAGTCGATGTGGTTCTATGGCGTCAATGAGGACTACGGCAGCTTCAAGAGCACGCCCGAGGTGACGGCCAAGGTGCGCGAACTGCTGGCTCCGGCCAAGACCGAGCAGGACAGCATCGGCATTCTGACCCACTGGGTGGCCGACAACATCCGCTACTGCGGCATATCGATGGGCGAAGGCGAGGGCTACACGCTGCACAACGCCCAGATGAACTTCACCGACCGCTGCGGCGTGTGCAAGGACAAGGCCGGAATGCTTGTCGCTATGCTGCGCGCCGCAGGCTTCAAGAGCTACGCCGCTATGACGATGGCCCACGAGCGCATAGACCGCATACCGGCCGACCAGTTCAACCACAGCGTCTGCGTGGTGCAGCGCCGCAACGGGCAGTATGAGC
>CAJOMZ010000157.1 GCA_905236645.1 uncultured Bacteroidales bacterium | reverse complement strand
ACAAAGTGCTGCAGTGGCGCGCAAGGGCGGACAGATTGCCGGTGATGCCCGCATAAAACTGGAGGCCCAAACGGGTCGTTCTGTCATATCTTCGGAGAATGCCAGCGACTATTTGCTCCCTGAAAACACGGACGACGAAAACAACGAGTAACCCTATGGCCAAACGGCAGCTGAAGTAAGAGAACAATAGAATGTGCCAATGTGTAAATCTTGAACAATTGATTGAACTGAGGTCGGCGATAAAGTAGAGCCAATGCGTAACTAAAATAAATCCCGTATCTTTGCAACCGGAAACAGAGATTATTTGAATGTATTTAGGAATATGACTGCCAAGAAATCAATACGTTTTTATAACGACTACGAAGTGCGTGCCGTCTGGGACGAGGAGAACTCCAAATGGTGGTTTTCTGCTACCGATATTGTCCAGGCCATCAACGATGAGGAAGATTATACCAAGAGCCGAAACTATTGGAAATACCTGAAAGGCAAACTGGCCAAGGAGGGAATTCAACTGGTTAGTGTCACTAACCACTTCAAATTTATGTCTCCTGATGGAAAACAGCGGGCCTCCGATGCTCTCGATGATACGGGTGTTCATACGTTGGCTAAAAACTATCCAAACAACCGTGCCAACGCTTTCCTCGACTGGTTCATATACAGCGACAACACCATCGACGGGCAGAGCAAGAAGAAAGCCTATACGCTCGTTGAAAGTGGCTTGCTCGACAGTATGAAGCCAGGAACTATCGAGTGCTTACAGCAGATTCACGCATATATCTTTGGCGGTCTCTATGACTTTGCAGGTAAGATACGCACCAAGACCATCTCGAAAGGTGGCACCATCTTCTGCCGTGCAGAATACCTGATGCAAAACCTTGAAATGATTGAAAAGATGCCCCAGACATCGTTTGACGAGATTGTGGACAAATATGTGGAGATGAATATGGCGCATCCATTTATGGAGGGCAACGGCCGTTCGACACGCATCTGGCTCGACTTGATATTCAAAAAGGAGATGAAGATGTGCGTTGATTGGAGCAAGATCGACAAGAAGGAATATCTTGACGCTATGCACCGCAGCATAACGAACTCAACACGTATTAAAGCCTTGCTGCACCGAGCTCTCACCGACCGCATAGACGACCGCGAAATCTTTATGAAGGGTATTGACTATTCCTACTATTACGAGCAAGAGGACTGATATTCCAATGGGGATAAAACAACTTGTGACATTCGACGACCGCGAGGCGTTGCGGCGGTGGCTGGAGGAACACCATCAGAAGGAGCGCGAGGTATGGGTGGCCACCTACCGAAGCAGGCTGCCGATGCCCGATGCGCTGTCGTATGTTGAGGTTGTGGAGGAAGCCCTCTGTTTCGGGTGGATAGACTCTACAGTTAAGCGGTTGCCCGACGGCCGGCTGGCACAACGCCTCTCGCCACGCCGCAAGAACAGCCATTGGACGCAGCTCAACATCCTGCGTTGTCAGGAACTGGAACGCAGAGGCCTGATGACGGAGGCCGGCCGCAAGGCATTGCCAATAGAACAAATACAAAGTATGGAGCAGATAGATCGTATCAAACAGATGGAAAGCCAGTTGGAACTGGCAGCAAAGGCAGTGAGAGGGCTGGCGGACGCCCTCGCCGAGTATGAAGCGGCGCAGGTGGCGCTGCGGGAACTGGAGGCTTACTACGGCAGCGATGAGTGGCGGCAAGACTTCGCCGACGATGAAGCCGGGCGGCTGCCGCGGGATTTGAAACGCGGCGTGCTGTCGGAAGATGCCCTCTGGAACCTGCTGGATGAGTGGAAAGAATTGAAAAAAAAGAATAATATCACAATCAATAAACGAAGATAAATGAAACACATACAGTATCAAACACAAGGCACCTGCTCGGTGCTTATCGACGTGACGGCGGATGAGAACGACATCATCCAAGATGTGGCCTTCCTCGGAGGCTGTGACGGCAACTTGCAGGGTATCTGCCGGCTGGTGAAAGGGCAGAAGATTGACGACGTTATCAGCCGTCTGGACGACATCCGCTGCGGTGACAAGCCCACCTCCTGTCCCGACCAACTATGCCGTGCACTCAAACAATTGAAGAACAACAACTAAACCCAATCGATTATGAAGAAAACACTGTTAATGCTGGCAGCTGCCCTTATGATGATGGCTTGCGGAAACCAAGAAGCGCAGCTGAAAGAACGGGCTGCGGAATTGTGTCGTTATATCCCCGACCACGAACTGCGGGAGGAATCAAAGGAATATATGACAGCGGACTTCTATGCCGTACTGGACACAATGTTCAACCACCTGCCGGAATTCGAGGCGATGGACCACGAGTGGCTCTACTATTTCGTCACCGGCAACGGCGGTACCATTGCCAACTACACCGTCACCGCCGTGGAGCTGACTGATAAAGACCACGCCGTGGCAACCATCAGCGTGCGCCAGATGTGGGAAGACGGCTCGTTTGACGAGGCAGCCGATGTCGAGGAACACAAGCTGTATATGGAGAAGGTTAACGGTCAATGGCTGATTTCCGACTTCGACGGTCACAAGGCCGACTGCATACGTCACATCGTCATCAACCGCGACGAGCAGGCCGTTCGCGCGGCCATAGGCAGCTACCTGGTGAGCGAGGTCGGCGAGCACTACCAGAAAGGCGAGCTCTGCATCCCGACGATAATAATGATACACGAGGAGGACGGGCTCTTTATGGGCGACTTCTACGTGCTGTGGTACAACATCGCGGGCGACACGCTGAAGTGCGTCTCGGGCGGCAACCACGCGGGCGCAATGACCTTG
>CAJOMZ010000156.1 GCA_905236645.1 uncultured Bacteroidales bacterium | reverse complement strand
GGTATTGTCGGTTCACTGCAATAGGTGCGAAAGACAATATGATAATATGATGTGGTATAACTCATAGCATTATAACGCAAGAATTATGTAAATTATTATGCTGTAGCGTGCCTTCGGCACGCATTCCTTCCGATGACAGCATAACCCCACACTGCGCCGTTCGGCTTAGTGTGGGGTTAATAGAATGACGTGTTTTCAACACGTCTATTGGCGCGTTTTGTCTTTTTTAGAACTCGGCGGTCTTGGGCGTGCGCGGGAAGGGGATGACATCGCGGATGTTGGCCATACCGGTGACGAAGAGCATCAGGCGCTCGAAGCCGAGGCCGAAGCCAGCGTGCGGGCAGCTGCCGTAGCGACGCGTGTCGAGATACCACCACATATCCTTCATCGGAATATTGAGTTCGGTGATGCGCGTCATCAGCTTGTCGTAGTTCTCCTCGCGCACCGAGCCACCTATAATCTCGCCAATCTGCGGGAACAGCACGTCGGTGCCCTGCACCGTACGGCCGTCGTCGTTCTGCTTCATATAGAAAGCCTTGATCTCCTTCGGGTAGTCGATCATAATGACCGGCTTCTTAAAATGCTCCTCTACCAGGAAGCGCTCGTGCTCCGAGGCCAGGTCGACGCCCCAGCTGACGGGGAACTCGAACTTGTGGCCCTTGGCGACGGCCTCTTCCAGAATCTTGATACCTTCGGTGTAGGGCAGGCGGACAAATTCGGTGTCGACAACACTCTTCAGGCGCTCAATCAGGCCCTTGTCGATCATATTGTTGAGGAACTCAAGGTCCTCCTTGCAGTTGTCGAGAGCCCACTTGACGAGGAACTTGATGAACTCCTCCTCCAAAGCCGTCAGGTCGTCGAGGTCGTAGAAAGCCATCTCAGGCTCCACCATCCAGAACTCGGCCAGGTGGCGCGGAGTATTGCTGTTCTCGGCACGGAACGTGGGACCGAACGTGTAGATGGCCCCCAGCGCTGTGGCACCGAGCTCGCCCTCCAGCTGTCCGCTGACGGTCAGTGCCGTCTGCTTGCCGAAGAAATCCTGCTCATAGTCCACCGAGCCGTCCTCCTTCTTGGGGATATTGTTGAGGTCCATAGTCGTCACCTGGAACATCTCGCCAGCGCCCTCGCAGTCGCTGGCGGTGATAAGCGGCGTGTGGAAGTAGAAGAAGCCCTTGTTGTGGAAGAAAGTATGGATGGCATAAGCCATTTCGTGGCGCATACGCATCACGGCGCCGAAGGTGTTGGTGCGTGGGCGCAGGTGGCCTATCTCACGCAGGAACTCCATCGAGTGGCCCTTCTTCTGCAGCGGGTAGGTCTCGGGGTCGGCCTCGCCATAGATGACGATGTTCTCAGCCTGTACTTCAACCGACTGGCCGGCACCCTGGCTCTTCACCAGCTTGCCCTCCACACCGATGCAGGCGCCCGTGGTGATGCGGCGCATCTGCTCCTCGTCGGCCTTGGCCAGGTCGACGACTATCTGCAGGTTGGTAATAATCGAACCGTCGTTGAGGGCAATGAAAGCCACGTTCTTGTTGCCGCGCTTGGTGCGCACCCAGCCCTTTACGCATATCGTAGTGTCTATCAGCGCAGACACATCCTCTTTGAGTAGATATTGAATCTTATATCGTTGCATAGTATATTGTATTGTCTTTATTTCAATTCGTTATGTATTGCCGTAATTAACGCTTTCAGCTGTGGAAGATTCTCCTTAGATGTCTGCCAAGCGGTACGTGCATTGATATTGTAATAATCGTGCACCAGCACGTGACGCATACTTATGACATCCTTCCAGCATACCTCCGGATGCTTTGCGCGCAACTCCTTGGTAATGTTGTTTGCCGCTTCACCTATTATTTCTATATTCTTCACCACAGCAAAGAATAGTATCTTGTCACGACAGAGGTCCTCGTAACTCTTGCCTTCAAGAAAGCTCTCCACATTCTCGATTGCCATCAATATATGTTCCAAACGACCGCTGTCCCTAACTGTTTCTTTCATAGATCAATCTTTTGTCTTGGTTCGCTGTTCGTTCGGCAAAAGGAAGCAACGTTCCTTCTTCGACAAGGTCCACATCACGGCCTATCTTGTCTGAAAGCTCGTTCATTATGCGGCAATACTGCAACAACCCCACTATGGCGTTGTCGTGGTCAAACTCCACCAGAATGTCGACATCGCTCTCCGGAGTCTCCTCGCCACGAGCATACGAGCCAAACAGCCAAGCTTTTAGCACTGGCTGAGTGGCGAAATACTCGCGTATCGTCTGAAGCATCGATTCGTTCATTTCCTGTGTCATTTCCTTTCTTAACGCCGCTATTGTTTCTTTATTGTGCGCCGCTGCAAAATCTTATTTCTTCCTGCTCCTCATCATCTCTATGTCCGAGTTGAACTTCATCAGCTGGTCTTCCTGGTCGCGGCGGCAGATGAGCAGCGTGTCGGCTCCGGCGGCAATGATATAGCCGTCGAGCCCCTGCACCACGGCATACTTGTCGCTGTTGAGGTGGATCATACAGTTCTTCGTGTCGTAGGTCAGCACGTGGCCCGAGGCTATGGCGTTGCCCTCGGCGTCCTTCGGCTTGGCCATATAGAGCGAATCCCACGTCTCCACATCCGACCATCCAAACTCGGCCTCAAGCACATACACATTGTCGGCCTTCTCAATGATGCCATAGTCGACCGAAATGCTCTGCGCCTGCGTGTAGACCTCCTTCAGCACCTTGGCGGGAGTGTCGGGCGTAAGACCGAAGAAGCTGTCGGCTATCTGCGGCAGATGCTTGCGGAACGCATCCATAAGCACCGGCAGGCGCCAGACGAAGATGCCCGCATTCCACAGGAATTCGCCCAACTTCATGGCACAGGGGGCAAAGGCCATAGCCATGCGGTGGTCTTCATACGTGTCAAT
>CAJOMZ010000155.1:1005-3926 GCA_905236645.1 uncultured Bacteroidales bacterium | reverse complement strand
GGGTCTGCACCTCGGTGCCCTGCTTCAGGGCGTCGTAGCTGGCTGGCAGGGGTGTGGGCTCGGCTCCTATCTCGACGTCGCCGCGCTGCTCCATAACTTTTTTGAGGGTGCCCAGCGCGTTGAGCGAACGGGGAAAGCCGGTGTAGGCATAGAGTTGCGAGAGAGCCTCTTTCATCTGGTTGGCGGTGAGCCCCGCCTCGAAGCCCTCGCCGATGGCCAGCGCGAGCGACGACTGGTCGCCGCGGGCCTCGTTGCAGGCAATGACGGCCATCGCCGCCGCCTGCCGCTCGTTGAAAGTCAATTTATTCATATCTTTATTTGCATCATTGGTCTTGCTGACGCATGCAACCATCGTCGCTGCAGCAAGCGCAATAATCAGTAGTGTACGGATTGTTTTCATATCTTAAATGTTTTTACCCAAAGTATAGGTTTGCTGCAGCTTGGCGTTGCCGGCTATCGCGTTCGGGCCGCCCACGCTGCCGCAGAATATGTGCCCCTTGAGGCTGCATTTGCCGTAGCAGTCAATCCAGCCCTGCAGACCGCTCTCGGCGCGCTGGGGGACGAAGGTCTCGTCCTCGGCGGCGGTAGTGAGCAGGTAGATGTCGCGGAAACGGTAGTCCTTCGGGTACATGGAGTTCATGCGGTCGATGAGGGTCTTCATCTGGCCGCTCATCTCGTAGTAGTAGATGGGGGTGGCCCAGCAGACCACGTCGGCATTGAGGACGCTGTCCATAATGGCCGGCACATCGTCCTTGAATACGCAGGAGCCCGTTTGCTGGCAGGCCAGACAACCGACGCAGAACTTGATTTCTTTGCCGCGCAGCGAAATGAGTTCCACCTGGTGTCCGGCGGCTTCGGCACCCTTTGCAAACTGCTCCGCCATCACGTGGCTATTCGACCCGTGGCGGAGACTGGTTGAGATAACGACAACCTTCTTCATAAAGCCGTAAATTCTTAAATTTTAAACCTTTAACCTTATTTAAAGGCTTTTAATCCATTTCTCTACCTTGGCTTTGCCCGAGCGGACCTCGTGGCCGTAGATGCTCCAGCCTGCGGTGACGTTGGCCTTGGGGAAGGCCTTCTTCACGTCGCTGACGCAGTTGGCTAAGCCGCTGCCCTCGTGGGTGGTGAAGGGGATGACCGTCTTGCCGTCGAGGTTGATGTCGCGGAAAAGAGTGAACATCACCTGCGGATAGGTGCCCCACCATACGGGGCCGCCGATGAAGACGGTGTCGTACTTCGAGAGGTCGGGTGCCGCACCCTCGTAGGGCGGCAACTCGCCGGCGGCGGCCTCTTTCTTGGCCAGGTCGATGAGGGGCATATAGGCCATGCCGTCGTACTTGTGGGTGACTATCTCGAACTGGTCGGCGCCGGTCAGTTCGCTGATATAGTCGGCCACGATTTTGGTGTTGCCCACTTCGATGTTGCCCACGCTGTAGTTGTCGCCAGCGTGCGAGAAGAAGATGACTATCTTGTTCATTGTGTTATTGTTTGATTGTGTTATTGTGTTAGTGTTTTCTTCTTGGTTGTTTTGTGCATTGCCGCAGCCGGTGGCCATCAGGACTGCAAGGGCTGCAATGATGATGTTATTCAATTTCATTTATCTATTTCCTATTGATTAACATATAATTATCATAAATTAGCCTTTAATTAATGGTTAATTCGTGTCAATTCGTGTTAATACGTGCTTGCCGTGGAGTAGGTGAATAGCCAGTTGTCGGCTTCGCGGCGCAGGCGGAAGGTGAGCTGCAGACGCCACGTGTGCTTGCCGCCACCGTAGACGGCTGCCAGCACACGGCTGCGGCCCGTGAGGGTGGCGCTGTCGCCGTCGACATTTACATCCAGTTGCTCTGTCTGGCAGTCGTAGTAGTTCAGCGTCCCATCGGCGATGGCCTCCATATACTGCTGGCGGTTCTGCCGCGTGCCCGTCATGTGCACCAGATAGAAGTCGTCGGCGAACATGGGTCGCAATGTAGCAGTATCCTTCTCTATCATCGCGCGGTACATCCGCTCGTAGAGCTGTTCAATCTGCTGCCGGTCTGTGGCTTGCGCCTGTGCGGTAAGTGATGCCATGACTAATGCGAGAAAAAGGGTTGCTGGTTGGCAGATGCTTTTAATTCCACGGCGCATTACAGGCTGTCTACCAGTATCTGTTTGATATCCTGTTCGGTGAGGGGGGCGTAGGCGGTCTCCAGGCCTTCGTTGACGGCAATGTGGTGTGCCATCTCGTCGAGGCGGCTGTCGTCGATGCCCACCTCGCGCAGGTGCATCGGGATGCCTATGCTTTCGAAGAAGCGGTAGGTCTCGTCAATGGCGCGCTCGGCGATCTCGCGCTGCGACAGCGTGGCGTCGATGCCGAAGACGTTGATGCCGTATTTCACAAAGCGGGGCAGGGTGTGGTCGTTCAGTATGTGGCGCATCCAGCGGGGCGTGATGATGGCCAGGCCCTCGCCGTGGGTGATGTCGTAGTAGGCGCTGAGGGCGTGCTCTATGCCGTGGCAGGGCCATCCGCTGGGGCTGTTGCCGAGCGAGAGGATGCGATTGCAGCCGTAGGTGCAGCAGAGCATCATTTCGGCACGGGCGGTGTAGTCCTCAGGTTTTTCCAGACACTTGCGTCCGTTGACCATCAGCGAGCGTAGCATCGACTCGCAGAAACCGTCGTTGAGCAGCGTGGTGTCCTCGGCGAAGTACTGCTCGATGGTGTGGTTCATGGCGTCGGCGATACCGGCAGCGGTCTGTTTCTTGCTCACCGTGAAGGTGTAGGTCGGGTCGAGGAACGAGCACACGGGGTAGAGCAGCGGGTCGACATAGCCAATCTTGTCGTTGGTCTCGGTGCGCGAGATTACGCCGCCCGCATCGTATTCCGAGCCTGTAGCGGCTAGGGTGATGATGTCGACGATGGGCAGCGCGGCCTGAGCTTT
>CAJOMZ010000155.1:0-962 GCA_905236645.1 uncultured Bacteroidales bacterium | reverse complement strand
GCCGTAGGCGGCGATGGCCTTCGAGCAGTCGAGCACCGATCCGCCGCCTACGGCGAGGATGACCTCCACCTTGTGCTCCTTGCAGAGGCGCACGCCGTCGAGCACACTGGGGTCGTACTTCGGGTTGGGCTGTATGCCGCTGAGCTCGACGATATCGAAGCCTTTCAGCAGCTCCAGGACTTTCTGATAAAGCCCTATCTTCTTGATACTTCCACCTCCGTAGGTGAGGAGTACTTTCTTGCCGAGTTTCCCCATCACTTCGGGGAGCTTTTCTACTACGCCCTTGCCAAAGATGAGGCGCGTCGGGGTCATGTAATCAAAATTCTGCATAATGTGAATGTTTTGTTTTTTTTTTCAATGAGTTGCTTTCAGATATTGCAGGTCGCCGTACCAGTAGCTGGCGGTGCATCCGCCGTCGATAAGCAAGTCGGCGCCGCTGATGAAGCGTCCGCGGCTGCTCATCAGGAACTCGGCCAGGTCGCCCACCTCGTCGGGGGTGCCTGCACGTCGGGCAGGCATACCCTCTATCATCCGCAGGTAGCCCTCCTTGCGCGGACCGTGCAGCTCGTCGTTGGCCAGCGGGGTGATGATGATGCCGGGCGAGATGCTGTTGACCGTGGCGCCGCGGCGCCCCCAGCGGGTGGCCTCCATCGCCACGCGCAGCACATTGCAGCGCTTGGAATATTGGTAGGCCTTCAATGTGTCGGTTATTTCCTTGATGAAGGGGATGTCGAGCAGCTCGTCGCAAGGCGTGAGGGCCAGAGCGCGGTTTTGCTCTTCGGACAAAGCGGGCAGACGGTGACCGCTCTGCGAGCTGATGACAATGCCGCTGCCGCCCTCGGCAATGACCTTGCCAAACTCCTCGAGCAGCACGGCGGTACCGTAGAGGTCCACACGGAGGATATCCTCGACAGTGGCCTGCGAGGGCGACATGCCGGCGGCACACACCATGTGGGTCACCG
>CAJOMZ010000154.1 GCA_905236645.1 uncultured Bacteroidales bacterium | reverse complement strand
ATGGAAAACCTCAGCTCCTTCGGACTTGGCATAAGCAGCGGAGTGGTGAACAAGATCAACGAGTTTATGACTATGATCAAGCTCCACTCGGCCCACATCCACGACACCGACGCCTACACCCTCGCCCACAAAATCATCAACGCCTCGGGCCTCATCACTATGCTGCGCAACGACGACGACCCCGACAACGCCAACCGCATAGAGAATATCGAAGAGCTCCTCAACGGCATACAGGAATACTGCGAACGCGAGGAGACGATAACGCCCGACAGCGCAGACGAAAACGACGGCGCAGACGAAAACGAAAACACAGGCGAAGGGATAAAGACACTCGATATGTTCCTCCAGCAGGTGCTGCTGCTCACATCCGAGGACAAAGACAACGACAAAGAGTCCGACAAAGTGTCGCTGATGACCATCCACGCCGCCAAAGGCCTTGAATTCCCCTACGTCTACGTGGTGGGAATGGAGGAGAACCTCTTTCCCTCGATGCTGTCCATCAACTCGCGCCAGGACCTCGAGGAGGAGCGCCGCCTCTTCTATGTCGCCGTGACGCGCGCCGAGGTGCAGCTCACGCTCTCCTACGCTATGATGCGCTTCCAGTACGGCAACACCTCCTATCAGGAGATGAGCCGCTTTGTCGAGGAGATCGACCAGCGCTACCTGCTGATGCCGCGGCGCGAATCGTCGTTCCCCAAGCCAGGCACCTTCCCGCGTCGCACAGGCAACACCCCGTCGCTCTTCGGCCGCAAGCCGTCGACGGCAGACAGCGCCTCCCCTGCCCCATCCAACGAGCCACAGCGCCGCCAGACCACCTTCCGCACCTCGGCCGTTGCCGGCAAACCGCTCGGACCAGCAGTGCCCAACACGCCGGCACAGATCGCCGCCATCAAGGAGGGTATGACCGTCAGCCACGCCAAATTCGGCACAGGCAGAGTGCTCTCCGTAACCGGCGACGCCGACAGCCGCAAGGCCGTGGTGCTCTTCGACGGAGTGGGCGAAAAGCAGCTGCTGCTCAAGTTCGCCAAACTTACCATCATAGAATAAGAAAAGCGGCGCACCGCTACGGTGCGCCGCCACACAGACCGGCTGCCAGTCACTCTCACACCGAGAGGCTGCCCAGATAGGCCGACGCGCTTGTCGTGCTGCCGTCCTCGCTGATGAAAGCCAGCCACACCTCAACGTTGTCGCCGTTCCAAGCCGACGGCAGGCTCAGCTGTGCCTCGCGCTCGCTGCGCTTGCCCGCCAGGGTGTTGTAGACCGACTGCTGCTTGGCGCTGTTGTAGACCAGCACCATAGCCATATCGTCGTCCTTGGCGTTGCCAAAGCCTGCGTTGTTGGTCCACGACACAGTCAGCACGCTCAACTCCACTGCCGCGCTGGGGTTGTAGGGCAGGTCGAGCGGCCCCTTCGACACCTCCAGCTGGTCGTAGCGCACCTCATAGTCGGGCCAGGTGCCGCCGATGGCCTTGTTGATGTTCTCACGCACCGAGGCGTTCATCTCCGACATCTTGACGGCGCTGCCGCGGAAGCCCACCTTCATAAAGCCCAACAGCTTGGACGAGAGCTTGGAAATCAGGGCGAACTTGTCGCGCTGGCGCATCTGCTTCTCTGTGCGTGGATTGTGGATGCTCTGGGCTATGCCGCGCATATAGGCGATGCCCTTCCAGCTGCTACCGATTACTGCTCCTACTTTGCCTGAGAATCCTCCGAGGATTCCTTGATTGATTTTTCCCATTGTAATTGATTTTTAAGGGGTTAAACAACAATTTGACTATTCTTTGCCTTCCTTCGGCCAAGGGGCCGCGCCTTGCCTGCGGGCAGCTCTGTGGACTTGCCGGGCGGTGTCGCGAAGTCGCGCGCATCCTCTTGACTCACCGCCGCAATGCCTTTTTCATTACTCTCCACTCCTGTCGGCTCGGCCTCGGCGCTGCCCCTTTCCCTCCGAAAGACGATGCAAAGATATGGCAAAAAAATCCCCCTCTTTTCAAATCTGCCTGATATTCACCACTATGGCACGACGTTGCACTTTGTGGCACATTGTGGCAACATCGCCCCAGGGCATAAAAAAGCCCGTTTCGGGCACCGATTGGGAAAAAATCGACGCTCACGAAACGGGATGCACTCCAAAAGCAGCAGCAAACCACTGACACTGAGTGCAATATATATGACTATTTAGGTTTCAGCTCTTCAATGCCCACCTTGTCGAGGCGGCCCGAAGGCGCGATGACATTCATCTTCAGGATGGCATCCACTTCCGAATCAAGGAAATAGAGTGTCCGCGAGCCGTCGAAGCGATAGCCCCTGACAACGCCCAACTTCATCCATCTGTAAACCGTGCGCCGCGAAATCTGCAGCTTCTGTGTCAGCTGAACAACATTCAGCCACTTGTTTGTTTCTTGTTCCATAGCGATCTGTATTTAATTACAGATGCAAAAATATACCGAAAAAAAGCAATAGCGCAAAAGGCTGCCGAAGCCGTAGCAACGCTTGGAACAACGCACCTTGCAGACTGCTTTACAGCCAATTGCAGAAACAAAGGCAAGAATTATGCGCAACGGTTTCGCTACACATTGCAACACAAAACGGCAACAGTTATGCCACTGCGCGGCAGACGCACGGAAAGCGCGCCGGCCCAAGGCGGCACGGTACAGAACGGAACTCTGACGAAAAAAAATATGCTTGCCAACAGCCCTCAAGCCGTAAAGCTGCTCTTGGTCCGATAGGGCGCGTCGGGCGCCAGGCCGAAAATGGAGTTCACCACGGCGTACATACTGCGGTCCTTCTCGCTCTCGCGCTTCAGGTTGCTCTGCAGGTGGTCCCGCTTCCAGTAGCGTTCGAAGAAAGCCCAGGTGATGGCGGGGTCCACCTCGGTCTGCATACGGCTCACGATGCGCGCCGCCACCGTCACGCCGCAACGCGACGTAGGCCTCAGCCGCTCGTCGACAAGTCCG
>CAJOMZ010000153.1 GCA_905236645.1 uncultured Bacteroidales bacterium | reverse complement strand
ATGAAGTTCAGCACATTGCCGTGTGCCGAGCCGTAGGCATAGACGTTGGGGTATATGGCGGTGCCGCTGACGCACGAGTCGACACGTGTCCAGCATGGTGCGAAGTTGGTGCCTCCGGTGGCTATGCCTTCGAAGTCCTCGGTCCACGGTAGGGTGATGGTGCAGCCCGACTGGGCGGCCACGCCTGTCGGCACAGCGGCCAGCAGCGTCAGTAGTATTAAAGCGTAGCTCTTTTTCATAGTGTTTGTTTTATGATGATGTTTGTTGGTTGCTTGTTGTATGTTCTCTGTTCTCCATGCACTTTTGCGTCGCTCACTATTCTATGTCCCGGACCAGGCGGACCGATTTCGCATTGTTGATTGGTCTCGTATTGGTGTTTGCTGAAACGGTGCTGGTGCTTATATTCAGGTAATAGGAGTTGCTGTTGCTATATGTGGCCACCCAGTAGTGTCCAGCGTCGTTGTAAGCCGTTATACCTACGGATGATAAATAGGTCCTTCCGTATCCGGCTGCCGGCAGGAAAACCGCACCGGCAAGTTCCATGCTCGACCAGCATGATGTCGCGTCGTAGGCATTGCCCCATGCAGTGCCACCGGTATTGACATTCGTCATCACTGCCGCGCCGGCCGGGTGCACATAGTTGTCCGAAAAGATTATCAGTCCGTTTGTTGCTCCTATCTTTGCCTTGACATAACGGTTGGCAGTTGAACGTGTATTCAGCGTGTAGTTTATTTCGCTTTCAGTCGGGGTGCGCCAGCCTGTGCCGCCGTTCTGGATCGTGTTGTACTCGCCCCAGTCGTAGTTGGTATTTGCTATATTCCCTGGAGCCACATAGGTCATTGGATATATCGTGTATGGATTTTTCCCGTCGTATCCGCTTGCACCCCAGCAGAAGAGGTCTATCCAGTCAGCCTGCGTCTTACGGGCGTTGGTGTCGGTGTTGTTGCCCGGATGGTTCCCTATATATTCATTCTGGCTGTCGGCAAATTTCCAAGTGCCTGTCGAAGCCTGATATTGCAGATTTCCTTTCGAGAAGACAAACGTCTTTCCTGCGCTGCTGCATGTGTAGGGGCCGCCGAGCGTGTAACGGGCGTAACCGATGCAGGCGCCCTTGCCCAGACCGCCCTGATAGGAATTGGGGCTGAGAACGGAAAAGAGCGGATTCTGCTTTTTGAAACTGGCCAGCGCAGCGGCATCGGCGCCGCCAAGCTGGGCGGCAAGACTGTCGGTCGGCTCGACGGGAGCCTCCTCGACCTCGGTTCCTTCCATCTCGGCAATCAGGCTGTTGGCCTCGACGAGGAAAGGATAGATTTCGGCATTCTCATAGGTAGCCCAGAACTCAAGGGAAGCGGTTCCCTGGAGGAGTTTGCGGACACGCTCAGGCTCCTTGACGCCCGGAAGTTCCACGAGGATACGGCCGGTATTGCCGATTTTCTGGATGCTGGGCTGGGTAACGCCGAAACGGTCGATACGGTTGCGCAGCACGTTGAAAGAGTTGTTGATGGCGCTTTCGGCTTCTTTGCGGATAACATCGAGAACCTGCTCGTCAGTGGACTCGGGATGCACCTTGTCGCGCATCTCGTAGGTGCCGAAGACTTCGCTCAGACGACGTCCGCCCGCATTCTGCATCCAGGCTTCGCCGAAGAGGGTGATGAAGTCCTTGGCCGAATTGACGCTGTTCTTCCTGGCCGCTTCGACCGATGCCAGGAACTCAGGGCTCTTGTTGTCATCGGAGATGGCGACTACGAGGTCTTCGAGCTGCACCTGGAGCATCACGTTCATACCGCCCTTGAGATCCAGACCCAGGTTGATTTCCTTTTCCTTGACGGATTTGTAGGTATATCCGAAATACACTTTCTCGGCGGAAACGGAATCGATGTACTGGGCTTTGGCTTCCTTGCGGACCGCATCCAGGTAATAAGCCTTGTCATCTTCGGCAATTTTGGAGAAAGAAGCGCTGTCGGCCTGGGCCGCAGCCACGGCTATTTCAGCCTTCGCATCCGCCTTGCCCTCAATGATCTTGCTGACGAGGGTGAAGGACAGCTGCCAGAGGCAGGCCAACACAAGCAGGATGGCCACGAGTCTGATTGCACCTTTAGTTTGCATAATTATTCAATGTTTTAAATTTATTCACAATAAGGGTGCAAATTTACAACATTTTTCTGACATTTCCGCTACCGGCGGCAGAAAGATTGGCAATGAACTCCATAAAAAATCGTGTGCGTAGGAGTACGCACACGATTTTATCGGTTTCCTTCGGGTCTGAGCCCGGGAAAGATTAGTTGAATTTGGCGAATTCGATGTCCTTGGCGGCACGGGCAGCCAGTTTCTCGTTCTTCCCAGCCAGCTCAAGGTTGGACTTGACGGCATCGGCATTGCCCTGACGGGCGGCGATGATGGCCTTCAGATAAGCACAGCACACGCACTCGCAGTTTTCCAGAGCGGAACCGGCAGCGGCATAATCCCCGACAAGGATAGCGGCCAGGGCGGCGTTGAAGCCTTTCTCACCGGAAAGCTTGGAAGCAGCGGCGCTGTAGTCACCCTTGAGGATGTCCACGACGGCGGCGTTCTTCCTGGAGGTCTCATTGCCGGAAGCAGCAAAGCACTGGGCGGCAGCCTCAAGATTGTTGTCGTTGAGCGCGATGACACCGTAGAAGTTGTTCACGTCGGCATCTTTCCCGCACTTGTCCAGTTCGGCCTTGGCGGCAGCCTTGTCACCGCTCTTGTAGAGGGCGACGGCGAGGTTGTACTGGGCACGGGCGCTGGAGAATTTCTCGACGGCCTTGCGGTAGATGGCAACCTTGTCGGCGTCTTTTTCCTTGAGGGTGGCGGCACGCAGCAGGGCCTCTTCGTCGAGCACGTCAATGTTCTCTTCGACGAGGGTGGCAAGCTCTTCAGGAGTGAAGTTCTTGTTTTCGACGGTCGCGATGAAGCGGGCGCGGCGAAGTTCGGGGAGAACCTGTTTGGCGAGGGACT
>CAJOMZ010000152.1 GCA_905236645.1 uncultured Bacteroidales bacterium | reverse complement strand
GCGGCGGACACCGCCTCCATAGAACTCAAACACGGCGCCTATCGACGCAATCATCTGCACGCCCGTCAGTTGCCCGCGGTGGCGCGCCACCCACTTCTCCTGCTTCGGCGCCGTCATCGACACAAACAGCACGTCGGGGCCGAACTCATTCACTTTGGTCACGATGGCACTGCTTTCCTCCTCGCTCAGCCTCTCGCAGAACGACGGCGACAGCGTCTCGACCTCAACGCCGGGGTATTCGCGCCCCAAGCGCTCGACGATGCCCTTCAGCACCTCTTCGCTGCTGCCCATATAGAACACACGGCCTCCGCGCACGGCCGCCTGGCGCAGCAGGTGGCGGTGGATGTCGTCGCCGGCAATCTTGCCTATACGCACCCCTCCAAACCAACGCATTGCCTTGCACACGCCCACGCCGTCGGGAAGCACATAGTCGCTGCCGGCCAATGCCGACTTGAACTCGGCATCGTCAAGCGCAGTGACGAACGAATGCGGATTCAGACAGCTCACCACGCGCGCGCCGTGCTCGACGCTCACGGCATCCAAACGCACGACATTGATGTCGTCGACAAGATTGTATTCAAAAAACTTCTGCATCGGTTTACTGTGTATCGGGCTGTGCCTTGATGTGGAACGCAGGCGGCAGCGCCTGCACTGTTTGCAATGGTAAACCACCGTCAGTCCCATAAGAAACCACGTGTTTCAATACCTTCACATCCGTTTTTTACACATAAATTACAATAATAAAATATGTGTAAATTGTTGGCATTGTTAGTTTTGCGTCCTTTTCGGACGTGCATTGCAAACTACAAAGATACACCTTTTCCTGATAACCGCAAAATTATTTTGCATTTTCACCGATTTTTAAATTTTTTCACGCTTGTACGCCTGCCCGTACCGTCACCCTGACCCCTCCCTGACAGCTCCGTAAAAACATCCGGTCAACGTTGTCCAGTCGTTGTCCAGTTGTTGTCCAGTTGTTGTCCAGTCATTGACTGGACAACAACTGGACAACAACTGGACAACGACTGGACAACGAACGGACCGGGGGCCTTGAAGCCCGCGTCAGGAAGCCTTGTTTTTCGGGGCTTGAACGGCCTAAGGCACTTCGCCGCTTCGACGGCGGAAAACTTTTGTCGCACACCAAGGCAATAAAAAACGCATTTCAAAGTTTATCAAGCCGACTCTTAATTCTGATTCGATGAATATCCTCGACCTTCTCATTGCCATCCCGCTCGGCTATCTTATCTTCAAGGGATATAAAAAGGGGCTCGTCTACGAGCTGGCCTCGCTTGCGGGCATCATTGTCGGCAGCCTGCTCGCTGTCAGGCTTGCCAACTGGTTTTCAGCGCTTATAGGCCTCGACGGTGAGTACGCTTTCCTCATCGCCTTCTTCATCATCTTCGTCGCGGTCGTTGTCCTTTCGCTCTTCGCCGCCAAGCTCGTCGAGCGCTTTGTCAAGCTGATGCACGTGGGCGTGCTGAACAACCTGGCCGGCGCCCTGTTCGGACTGCTGAAAGGGGCCTGCATAGTTGGAGTTTTGCTTTATTACGTGGCGGTTATCGACTTGAACGAGAAGGTGTTGACACGCAATGCAAAGGAGGTCTCGATGCTTTACCGTCCCGTCGAGCGTACCGGCCGCAAACTGGTGGGCAGGATGGACTACTACGTCGCGCAGCGCAAACAGCGGCACGAGCAACAGGAAAATGCAAGTCGTTGAACTCCAGCAATCTTTGGCCTTTAACCGTTAAACTTTAACCTTCACCCTTTAATCCAATCTCCGTGCTCATTCTCGCTCCAATGCAAGGCCTGACCGAACTGCTTTTCCGCAGGGTTTACAACCGGTGCTTTCCCGGTGCCTTCGACTATGCCGTCAGCCCGTTTCTGTCGCTCACGCACGGCAACCTCAGGGTGGCTGACAAGAAGATCGAAGATGTGCTTCCCGAGTTGAACGCCGACAGCATACCCGTTGTGCCTCAGCTGCTTGGCCACGAGCCCGACGAGTTTGTGGACCTTGCCAACCGGCTGTTCCAGCTGGGCTATGGCGAGGTCAATTGGAATATGGGCTGCCCTATGCGGCGCGTGGCTGCCAAGCACCGCGGCTCGGGCATCCTGCCTTATCCCGACGAGGTGAGGGCCCTGCTCGATTTCATTGTCCCGAGGCTGCAAGCCCGCCTGTCGGTCAAGGTGCGGCTGGGCTATCTGTCGCCCGATGAGATAGATAGAATCGTTCCGGTGCTTAACGACTATCCGCTAAAGGATGTCACCGTCCACCCCCGCATAGGCAAGCAGGTCTACTCGGGGCGCCCCGATCTCGACAAGCTGTCCGAAGTGCTGCCGGCCCTGCACCATAGGGTCATCTACAACGGCGATGTCTGTTCGGCTTTCGACTATGGCCGGATACGCGCGCGTTTCCCTCAAATCAAAGATGTTATGATTGGCCGCGGAGCGCTCTACAACCCTCTGCTACCCATACAGATACGGCAGCAGTATGCTGCCGACTTCGCCGATGCCGTGCCCTTGGGCAGTGCCTCGGCGACGGCGTCGGAGTTCATCGTCGAACTGATGGACGAGATTGTGTCGCTCGATGTCCGTGACGAAGCCAAGATACGCAAAGTCAAGGAATATTGGTGCCTGCTGTCGAAGGCGCTTCCGGGCACCGAGGAAAGCAAGCGTAAAGTGCTTCACGCCACCGACTTGGATGCCGCCCTGCGCCTTATCCGCGAAATGGCGAAATAGACGGCCGCGCCCACTCCGATGCCCAGCAGCGCTCCGCATACGACATCGCCTGGATAGTGCTTGCCCAGATATACGCGGCTGTAGCCTGTGGTCATTGCCCATCCGAACATAAGATACGGCAACACAGCGCTTTTGAACCCTTCGTTCTCCGTTTTCGGTTCTCCGCTTTCCGCTTTCCGTTTTCCGCTTTCCGCTTTCCGTCGCCCTCCGTACATCAGGCTGAAAAACATTGCGATAGCGAATGCGTTGGCGCTATGTGAGGAGACGAAGCCGTACAAGCCGCCTTTGCCTGTGTGGAACATACGCACGCCCTCCAGCTCGTGGCAGGGGCGAAGGCGCTGCACTCCTTCTTTTATGGCGTTGGTGCTGATTTGGTCGGCCAGCAGAAAGCAGAGCCCTATGCCGGCAAGGACCCACAGCCACCCCTTGCGGTCGTGGCGCAAGGTTATGAAAATGTATGCTGAAAGTATGACAATCAGCCAACTCCACCCTTGGCTGAAACACCACATTGTCCAGTCGAGCCAGTCGCTGTGGTGGCCGTTGACCCACCGGAATACGGTTTGGTCAAGAGTTATTATCCTCGTCATTCAACTTTTGGAATATCAAGTCTTTAAGCTCTTGGATGTTGTAGCCCGACACGGCGCTTATCATTATCGTGGGCAGTGTGCGCGGCAGTGTGCGTTTCATCTGCCTTATCATCTCCTCGTCGAGCATATCGCACTTGGTGACGGCCAGTATGCGTTGTTTGTCAAGCAGTTCGGGGTTGTATTTCTTCAACTCCTCGAGCAGGATCCGGTATTCTTTCTTGATGTCCATACTCTCGCACGACACCATAAAGAGCAGTATGGAGTTGCGCTCGATGTGGCGCAGGAACCGCAGCCCGAGCCCTTTGCCTTCGCTGGCGCCTTCGATGATGCCGGGTATGTCGGCTATGCAGAACGACTGGTCGTCGCGGTATTTCACTATGCCGAGGTTGGGGGTGAGCGTTGTGAATGGGTAGTCGGCTATCTCGGGTTTCGCTGCCGACACGACGGAGAGGAATGTCGACTTGCCGGCATTTGGGAAGCCTACAAGTCCCACGTCGGCAAGCACTTTCAGCTCTATGATGACCCATCGCTCTTCTGCCGGCTCGCCGGGCTGGGCGTAGCGCGGTGTCTGGTTTGTGGGCGACTTGAAGTGGTCGTTGCCCCAGCCGCCGCGACCGCCCT
>CAJOMZ010000151.1 GCA_905236645.1 uncultured Bacteroidales bacterium | reverse complement strand
ACAATATATGTACAATACTTGTACAATACTTGTACAATTGGTAAACGTACAAATATTGTACAAGTATTGTACATATATTGTACAACGACCGGAGTTGGTCCCTTGAAGGGCTGGCTTTCAATCGGTTAGGCTACGGTGCCTGTTTTGGGCTTATGTGTTGGATATCAGTGTTTTGTGCAAAAAGTGTATTTTTCGGCAATAAAAAAGGCTTTTTTCCGTTATGGTGAAAATTCGCTGTCGGCAGCGGTGGATGATTGCGGCAAGGAGGCGACGGCAGACGAGAAACATTGGTTGAAAAATGAAGATTAAGTATCTGAAACTGAAGAATTGGCTGCTGGTCAGCGCGATGAGTCTGTTTGGCCTGTCGGCCTGCAACTGCCACAAGGAGGCTGCAAAGGCTGTTGATAACGACAATAACCGCGAGCGGTCTGGTGTCGACAACCGTGCTGTGCCGATGTACGGCGTGCCGGCGAGCAACTATCGTGTGGAGGCTTTGGAGGGCGATTCCAAGCCGCAGTCGGACCCTTCCGACCCCAAGACGCAGCCTGAGCCGCGCGAGCCGCAGGTGACGGTCTACGGCGTCCCGACGGTTGACTTTGCCGTCAAGGGACGTGTGGTCGACGGCAAGGGCAAGCCTGTCAAGGGCTTGCAGGTGATGCTGGTTAACAGCGAGATAGATACCGACAACCTGCCCGATTCGCCTTATTGGGAGGAGCAGCTGAAGCGCATTTCGGACACCACCGACGCCGAGGGCAATTTCGATGTGCGCACCACCGACCGCCCCTGGGAGCAGGTGCGCGTGATGATTCGCGACATCGACGGGGCCAAGAACGGGACTTATGAGAAAAAGGTTGTTGACGTTGAGTTCGGCGAGCCCGAAGGCGGCCGTGACAGGTTCAGAATGGGCGAGAAGAAGGCCGAAGTGACCGTCAAGGTTGAACGTAAAAAGTAGGTGGGGGATGACCGAACGTCGCACGTTGAGCCGTCGCCAGCGCTTGGCTTTGGGGCTGCACCGACGCATACGCCACAATGACGCGAAGCTTCACGAACTGCGCAACCTGTTCTGGGAGTGCACGTTGCGGTGCAATATGAACTGCCGTCACTGCGGGAGCGACTGCAAGCAGGCCGCCGCGGTGCCCGATATGCCGGCCAAGGATTTCCTGAAGGCTGTCGACGACATAACGCCGCACGTGGATCCGCACAAGACGTTCATAACCTTTACCGGCGGCGAAGCGCTGGTACGCAATGACATAGAGGAGGTCGGCTTGGAGCTGTACCGCCGCGGATTCCCGTGGGGTATAGTGACCAACGGCTTTCTGCTCGACGAGCGGCGGCTGGACAGCCTGCTGAGTGCCGGAATGCATTCGATTACAGTGTCGTTCGACGGCTTTGAGGAAGACCACAATTGGATTCGCCAGAACGACAAGAGCTTTGAGCGGGCCGACCGCGCTGTCAAGCTGCTGGTGCGGACGCCCGACATCGTGTGGGACGTCGTTACCTGTGTGAATCCGCGCAACTACGGGCGTTTGGAGGAGTTC
Organism: uncultured Bacteroidales bacterium; assembly: GCA_905236645.1. Lineage (GTDB taxonomy): Bacteria > Bacteroidota > Bacteroidia > Bacteroidales > P3 > Colimorpha. The sequence goes on along the minus strand of CAJOMZ010000151.1, from coordinate 1,467 downwards.
AAAGAGTATTTGATCAGCATCGGTGTGCGCCGCTGGCGGCTGTTCTCCATCTTTCCGATGGGCAGGGCGGCGGAGAACCCCGAGCTGCAGCTGGGCGACGAGCAGTTCCGCGGCTTGTTCGACTTTATCAGGAAAGTGCGCGGCGAGGGCCGCATCAATGCCAACTACGGCTGCGAGGGCTTTTTAGGCCCCTACGAGGGCGAGGTGCGCGACTATTACTTCCACTGCCGCGCCGGTGTCAATGTGGCGTCGGTGCTGGTGGACGGCTCCATTTCGGGCTGCACGTCGATACGGTCGAACTTCCATCAGGGCAATATCTACAAGGACAATCTGTGGGATGTTTGGCAGAACCGCTTTGAGAAGTACCGCGACCGTGGCTGGACGAGGGTGCGGAAAGCGGAAGGCGGGGAGCGGAAAACGCCGTGTGCGGACTGCAGTATGTGGCGCTACTGTGAGGGCAGCGGAATGCATCTTTATGACGACAACGAGCAGCTGCTGTTCTGCCACTACCATCGGCTGATGGGGAAATAAAAAAGGCTTCCGTACGGAAGCCTTTTCTTTTACTTGATGATGATTTCGTCGGTGAAGAGGTAGGATGGCTGGCCGGGTGCCGGATGCCACGAGGGGAGCGGACCCGGGTTGGGAACGACGACGCGTAGATAGCGGGTGGTCACGCCTTGATATATGGGCACCCTGCAGTTGCGTAGCCGCATACCTGTCTCGCGTGGCGAGAAGTGGAAGGCGGGCCAGTTCACTTGGATGGACCAATGCTCGCCGTCGTCGGATACCATCAGCACGATGTCCCAGGGTGCCAGTATCCAGTCGAAGGTGTTCTGCATAAAACGCATTGTTACTTCGTGGATTTCGGTGGGCTTGCCGAAGTCGATGACGGCATCGATGCTGTCGCCCCAGTAGCCCTGCCAGTGGCCGTCGGCATAGGTGGCGTTGCTGCCTAACTGACCGTCAATCAAGGCATCTGGGCCGCCGCCACTGTAGATGGCCTTATAGTCGCTGTACTTGGTGTTCAGCGTTATCTTGGCGCCCATAGCGAGGTGGGAGAGGAGGTATTGCTCTGTGATGACGCCCTCGCCGTATTTGTTGTATGCAATGGCCTTGATGGTGGCCGAGCGTTCCAGCGGAAAGGGTTTGGTGTAGAGAGTGGAGCTGCTGTCGGGTTCGCTGCCGTCGAGGGTGTAGTAGATGGGGCGGTCGTTATAGAGGGTGCGGAGCGTAACCATCGGAAATCCGCTTTCAGCTTTCCGCTCTCCGCTTTCCGTTTTGATAAAGACGTGTCGGTCGAGTTCCAGCACCTCGCGCGCGAGGTCGTCGTAGCGGTTCAATACTATATAACGCTCGTAGTCACCGTTTTCCTGATCCCAGAGGCGGAGATACTCGCGCTTGAGGTCGAAGAGTTCCTGAAGGTAGTATTGCTGCAGGGAGTTGAACATATAGGTTGTCAGTTCTGTT
>CAJOMZ010000150.1 GCA_905236645.1 uncultured Bacteroidales bacterium | reverse complement strand
CCAAGGAAAAGAGCATACGCATCTACGAGAGCAAGGTGGAGGTCTATTCGCGCTTTGTGGGGAAGATGTACAAGCTCCTTGCCGACGACCGTATGAGCTGCGACGACTTCCTCAGCCTGCGCACCGAGATGTTCGGCTCGCTCATTTTCTATCTCAGCGACGAGAACCTCAACTCACTGCTCTCCGAGCTCAACGGCATAGGCAGCATCCACGACAACAAAGAGATGGTCTCCGTGTTTGCCCGCATCACCAACATACTGCAGGACGACCTCGCCGGACAGCAGTACCGGCCCGACGACAAAGAGCGCGTCCTCACCGACATCTGGCACCAGTTCGGCAACCTGACACATTGCAGACACAAGTAAAACCCAACCGTGCGCGTCAAACAGACCATAGGCAACACAGCGCTGTGGCAGCGGGACAAAACGCTCTTTCTCACCTCGCGGCAGGTGCCGATTGGATGCTATGAATCTATCTTCCGATGGGTGGAGGAATTCGACAAGCGGCAGTGCGCGGTATGCTTCAACACGTCGGAGTTCGAGGAGGAAGTGCTGAAGGCATTGCTGGTGTGGCGTGTACCGACGACGCTGGTGGTGCTAAACAAATTCAGTGACAGATACAACGTACAAATTGAGCAGGCATTGAGGGAGAAACGCCTGCTGATACTTGTGCTCCAGCCCGAAGAAAACGACGGCAAAGGGTTCTCCGCCCGTATCCGCAACAGGTATGTTATGGAGCAGGTGCAGCACATCGTCTGCGGCTATATCAACACCAACGGCAGCATCTTTGGGCTGCTGGCCGGCAGAAACAATGTCACCTACCTGCTGCAAGGCAAAAAGCCTCCTATGGCTGCCGAACCTAACGGGAAGCCCTACCGCTGGACGGTGGCCGAGGACAAACGCCTGCTGCGCATGTTCTACGAAGATATGGGCATCCACGCCATCCACAAAGCACTTGACCGCCCCTACAGCAGTGTCTACCTGCGCATCAAGTCCCTCACCATGAACGATGAGGTACTCAAAGGCCGCGAGTTTGAAGACCACGTGCTGGAACTGCTCGACTTGCCGCACAACGGCAAGCTGACCCTCAAAGAATGGCGCGGCGACAAGTCGCTGCCCGGTGTCTATCCTGAAAGCAACAGCGCCCCGGATTTCGTGTTTGAGTATGACCGGAAACCGTTTGCCGTGGAATGCAAATGGCGCAACCACCTGCCAAAGGACATTGAAAAAGAACTACTCCCAGCAGACAGATTGGCCTCTTTCCTACAATTCTCCACCGACCGGCGTATGCCCGTCTATCTGCTCGTTGGTGCCGGAGGCCTCCCCAACTACCCCGACTGCCTATACTTCACCCAGATTGACAAAGACTTGTCGTCAACAACGTTGCGCAACAGCATAATACCTCCAGACAAAAGCCTGTCAGAGAAGATTGAAAGCCTTTACACCGACGTCAAAAAACCTGATCAAGTCTTATAAGATGCGCTCCATGCGGTTTCCCAAATCGCACCTCTCCGAGGTCATTGGTTCATTATCCTGCCGCCCTCGTAGCGTGTGCGTGTGTATTCCTGACCCTGATGCTGATGCCGATGACGTGAACCATGCAGCTGGTTCCCATTCCGTTCTTTTATGCATTTACAATACGAAATGCCAGCTTCTTTTCTTGTATCTCACCTACGCATTTGTCGGAAGAGAAAAAAATATATCGTGCACAATCTAATTAACATTTCGGTTCCCGGCACGGGGGGTGGGCGTTAGTAGGGCGTTGGTAGGGCGTTGGTAGGGCGTTGATGGCTACGGGCAAGGGTTTTGCGCGTTGTTTATCTGCCCAATATATTATATATTAATAAGTTAGCAAACTATTATTTCAACGTTTTTGTCCCATATTTTACCCCTAAAAAATATATCGTGCACAATCTATTAAGAAATGATGTGTGATGGATTTCGTTAATTCGTTAGCCGGTTGACAGTTGGTTTTTTGAAATGGCATACTACAGCTTTCACGGACACGAATCCTTTGCCTGTAAGTCGTTATGGCTCAAGAAGGGTTACGATTTGTCGTGCAGGATATGAAAGGAGTTATCAGCAAGATGCTGCCCTATCCAATAATTCCGAAAAAAGTCAACGACTCGTTGACCAATTGGATATGCCCGTAGTGTTTGGACAGATACCCTGATGCCAGCATATCGACATTGTTCCACGATGCAAATCGTTGGAGGAAGCGCTCTTCTATGTCAGGCAGATGGTTGACAACCGATGGTCGCGGACGGAACTGAACGCGCAAATCGATTCCAATCTGTTCTCCCGACAGGGTTCCGCCGTAAGCAACTTCGAAAGCACTTTGCTGGTATAGAGGAGAGCGAATACATCATCGCCATCAACAAGGACAAGTTCGCACCTATCTTCCAGGTGGCTGACCTCGGCATCGTTGGCGATCTCCACAAGATTGTCCCGATGCTGACCGAGCGTTTACGTCAAGCTAAATGAGCAGAGTGAGCTTGCTCACCTTGCCATAGCGAGTAAACGTGTTGCGAAGCAAAGTGCCTGAAGACGATGCGGAAATAAATCCCATCGCGCGGTTGCCCCGTGTGCGGACATTCAGGTCCGCCGCAAAAAGAAAGCGGTCCGCAGGTGTGTACCTGCGGACTGCTCTTTCTATCTTGCTGTTCCAGAGATTGCAGCTGTGAAGTTGAAAGCCTGTCGATTGGGTGAGCCGTCCCTTGGGTTCGATACATTTTCTCTTGAGCACAGCCTGGCGTTCAGTTCAACAGCTCGGTGATGAGAGGCACTATCTGTTTGCGTGACATATTCTCGGAAGAGTGGCACAAACTCTCGCGCAGCGAGGGTCCGAAGATGGCCTCGGCAACGGCTTGTGCGCCATTGCCATAATAGAGGAAATAGAGACCGTCATCCACGTAGGGGTTCACGGCTCGGTCGGCGCTGGTGTTCGCCACCTTATTGCTTATTTTGGCAACAATCATCTGGCAGCCCTGCTACAGCATCACCGTGGGCATCACCGCCAACATACGGTCAATAAATGAGTCCATCTCGGTGGCCTTGCAGTTGAGGCTGCCAAAGCCGAGAAGAACTCCGCCAATTTCATACTCCATATAGTCGGAGAGGAAGATTTCGGCATTGGTCATACCCAAATAGTCGTCAGCCGCCTCCCTCATTGCGCTGTTGAGGCTGGCTGCCGAGTCGGCAC
>CAJOMZ010000149.1 GCA_905236645.1 uncultured Bacteroidales bacterium | reverse complement strand
TTGATTTCTTCGTTCGGCTGCACGGCATCGAGCAGTTCGGCTGCACGCGGGAAGAAGGCGTTGTTGAAGTCGACGATGACCTGATGGCTGCGGTAGTTTGTGTCGAGCGACCGCGGACGGATATGGAAGCGTTGCAGTTCGCGCTCCCGTTCCACGCCGTAGAGAATCTTCCAGTCGCCGCTGCGCCAGCGGTAGATGCTTTGCTTGATGTCGCCCACGAGCAGACCTTTGCCTCCCGAGGCGAGCTTCTCGAAGAGCAGTTTCTTGAAGTTCTCCCATTGCATGCGGCTCGTGTCCTGGAACTCGTCGATCATCACATAGTTGATGAGCGTGCCTATCTTCTCGAAGATGAAGGGCGCGTCGCTGTCCTCTATCATCTTGCTGAGCAGGGCAGGCGTGGAACTGAGCGTGAAGCGTCCGTCGTCGCTGCATATCTCGCGTGCACGCTCATCTATATATGTCAGCAGGCGGAGCGGACCGAGATGCCGGAGCGCAAGTGAAGCGGAGTTGTAGGTGCAGCGGCGCTCGTCGTAGAGTGCAAGCAGAGCAGCCAGCGATTCCTGAAGGTGCTCCTTGCCCCTTGCTCCTTGCCCCTTCTTATAAAGAGGCTTGCTCCCGTTGGCTTGTCCTTTGATGGTGTCCGACGGGCCGTCGCTCTTCATCTCCCTTGCCTCCAGGAGGAACTTGCGCAGGTGGGCGGGCTTACGGAAGTAATCGGGATGGAACAGCAGGAACTCCTGCAGCGTGGTGCCGCTCACATAGTCCATGAGCAGGTAGCACTCCGCTGGAGTGTCCACCAGTTCGACATAGTGAACGATATTGTCGGAGTTCAGTTGCGTGCCCAGCTCGTACTCCTTGTGCATAGCTGCGCGATGATAGGCCTCGAAGGGCTGGCCCAGCCGCAGCTGCTTCATGAAATAGTAGCGGCCCTGGCGGCATACCTTATAATATATATAGATATCACTATGCTGCCCGATAGGCAGCAATTCGGTAAAGTCCTCTGCGTCAGAAAGAACCTTCTGTACGAACGAGGATTCTGAGGTGCTGGATATTGTCACTTTGATATTTACTACTTATTGAGTGCAAATTTAGCCCTTTTGCCTGAATCACCAAATTTGTTTCTGTTGAATTTTAGGAAATCCGCCTTTTGAAGCCAAATGGGAAAGCCGCTTATGTTTGCCCTCCGAGGGCGAACATAAGCGGCTTTCCCATTCTCGCATTTCGGTCTCGTTAGGTCTTACTGTGGTTCTCTCTCGGTCTCTACCTCCTGCGTCCTGCGTTCCTTTACGGCGGCATCTTGGTTCAGAATGATATTCACAATCATCACTGCATCCGTGATGCTGATATTGCCATCGTTGTTTACATCTGCAGCCTCTACATGGAAATTGGCAGATGCATTGTCTAGGATGTAGTTTACAATACCCACGGCATCCGTGATTGATATCTTGTCGTCACCGTTCACGTCGCCCAAACGGATGCTGTTTGTCAGTGTCAGGGTTGAAGCATAATCCATAGGATAAATGGCTTCTGCTCCGAGTGTGGACAACTCTATGTTCATCAGTCTAACTGTATAATCTCCAAGGGACATTCCACTGGTGGCATTTAGTGTAACATTAATAATTGCACCCTTGTTGCCCCTAAAAGTCGTGAAGGAACCGGAGAACACAACAAATCGGTAGTTCCCGTTTGCCAGCTTAGAGAAGTTAATTGAATGTCCATTCTTGCGGTCGGTCAGAGAGGCGCTTGCAACGCTTACACCCTCCGGCAAGCTCAATTCAAACTGCACAGCGGTAATTGCGTCATCATTGGTCATGCTTATAGACAGGACCGTGGAACCGCCAGGCCGCATTTGGGTAGAGGCCATATGCAAGTAGTTCTTGTCCGGCTCATTGTAGTATGTGGTACCGTTCTTATATACGATACGCTCTCTTGCATTCGGCATGGGGTGGCTGTCGGCAGCGCCAAGTGTCTGACGCCAAACAGGGTCGGTTGTATTACCGCCGCTGAGCAGCCAGCACAGCCTGCCGCTGGTTACATCGCTTGCAGTAACATTTGTCACCTGGGTGCCGATGGTCTCATAGCAATTGCTAACAGTAGCAACTCCTCGATAGAATGTTTTAGTTCCGTCCAATCCTGTAACTTCGCCGATGTTGTAGCAGTTCTGCAGATTTCCATTGTATCCTAGCCAGCCTGCGATTCCGGCAGATTCATAATTGCCATTTATTATACCGCTGTTGTAGCAGTTTATAATATTTACCATAGAGGCTGTTCCGTAACCAGATTCGTTATAATTTCCTCCCAACATACCTCCGCTATTTTTTTCTGAGGTTATCGTAGCTTCGTTTCCGCAGTTCTCAATTGTCAGTGTGCCAGGACCGTGTGTACTTCCCACGAGGCCTCCAGCAATTGAGGCACACTTGATTGAGCAAGAGGAATCAAGCGTCAAGTTTCGGATAACGGCTCCACCGCCGGCTGTGCCGACGCGGCACGCAGCACAAACTGATCGAACGCCTGCTCAAAGCCCTGTTCGGCAAACCGGGTCGCTTCCTTGCGCAGGAACGAGAACGTCAGCAGCACTTCGCCCGCCGTCTGCGGCAGATCGAGCGGCAGCGTGAAATCGCGCTGGGACAGCGGTGCAAGATCGGCATAGGTTTCTTCCGGCACACGGCCTTCGAGGATCTTGTCGCCGTCCTCCGTCACAACATAGCAGAGGTCAAACGCGGAAAGATCGGAGAACAGCTGCTTGTTTTTCACGGTGAACACACCGTTGGCAAGATCTTTCGCCTCCACCTTCATTTCGGCGTAGACCTTTTTCACCTCGTAATACGACGGATGCGGCTTGCGGTCGGCAGCCACGATGCCGTTGGCGTTGAAATAGGTGTTGGAGCCGACGATGGCGGCGTAGTTATACGGCGGCTGGAACCAGTTCGCCTTTTCATTATAATCGGAGCCGTACAGCCATTGGTCGACGCCGTCCACGTTTTTGTGGATCGCCTGATCCACAAAGTCCCAGATGAAGCCGCCGCACAGGTTGTCGTACTTTTCAAAGGCGTCCATGTACTCCTGGAAGTTGCCCAGAGAATTTTCCATCGCGTGGGCATATTCGCAGAACACCACGGGCTTGGTATAGTCCGACGCCTTGATCGGCTTGTTGTCGGCCGCCAGCGCGTTGGCGATGTTGTCGAACCACGAGGTCTCCAGCGGCTGCCGGTTGCCGAGCTTTTCCACCTGATCTTCGGTCGGATACATCCGGGAGATCACGTCGCTCTTGGTAAAGTCGAAGTCGCCCTCATAGTGGAACGGGCGGGTGTTGTCCAGCTTCAACGCGGCCTGCTTCAT
>CAJOMZ010000148.1 GCA_905236645.1 uncultured Bacteroidales bacterium | reverse complement strand
ACTGCCTCAATCCGGCTTGCCTCGGTCCTGCCGACAGGCTCTACAGCTACACGCCCGAGAGCCTTTTCGAGAAGGTGCGCATCGACAACCTCTACTTCCTTGCCACGGGTGGCGGCATCTGCTTTGGCGGCGGCGAGCCGCTGCTGAGGGTGGATTTCTTGGAGCAGTTCCGCAAGCTGTGCGGATCGGCGTGGCGCCTCACGGCCGAGACATCGCTCAACGTGCCTCGCGCTGCGGTGATGAAGGCGGCAGAGGCGATAGACGACTTCATTGTGGACATTAAGGACTTCAATCCTGCGATATACAAGGCCTACACGGGCCGCAGCAACCGCCGCGTGCTGTTGAATCTGCGCTGGCTGGTGAAGGCCAAGGGTGCCGAGCATATCATTGTTCGTGTGCCGCTGATACCGGGCTATAACACCGACGAGGACCGCGACCGCTCGGCGGCGACGCTCAGGGAGATGGGCGTCAGACGCATCGATCGCTTTAAATATATAATCAGAGACAGTAATGAGAATAGTAATACAACGAGTTAAGAGCGCTTCGGTCGACATCGACGGCCGCCGCCGCAGCGAGATAGGGCGCGGACTGCTGGTGCTGCTGGGCATAGAGTACCGCGACACCGACGAGGACATAGACTACCTGTGCCACAAGGTGGTGCAGATGCGCATCTTCCCCGATGCCGACGGCGTGATGAACCGGCCCGTAACCGACTTTGCCGATGCCGGCATCCTGGTCGTGAGCCAGTTCACCCTGATGGCCAGCACGCGCAAGGGCAACCGCCCAAGCTATATCCACGCTTCGCGGCCCGACTTCGCCGTGCCTGTGTACGAAAAGTTCTGCAGCCGCCTCTCCGCACTGCTCGGCAAGCCTGTCCAGACCGGAGTCTTCGGGGCCGATATGCAGGTGGCCCTCGTCAACGACGGCCCCGTGACCATAATGATGGACAGCCACCTTCGCGAGAGCTTTTAGCTTTTGTCCGTCCCCGGCGTGACGTTTTACGCAATAAATTGTAAAAAAAATAAGTCCAGGAATCAGAGAAATAAAATTTTTCTTATCTTTGCATCTCGAAATGAAATGGTTTTCTAAAATAATAATCACACTTACTATGCTGATGCTGTTGGTGTTCGGTGCCGGCGGTGTCGGCTTTGCGAAGTGTGCTTGTTCCGGAAGAATATCGTTTCTTGTACCGCTGGAGCAGAATTGCTGCCCTGTCGAGAGCGATTGTATGACGATTACCGTCGTGCATTTCTCTGCAAGCGAGTTGCAGCAAAACAATGACATAACCCATCCGATGCCGGTACAGCTGGCGGCGACACACACATTCAGGCAGTTTGAATTCAGGAGCGACTATGCTGCCGTTCCCGTTGCCACGCCAGGGCATCCACCGACGGGCTTTGTCGAGACTACAGTCCTGAGAGTTTGATTTTCCGGTTTCCTTCAAGAGGGCAAATATCTGAATCCCGTTGCGGCCACTGTGCCGTATGGGTGAGTTGCCTTTCAGTGTCGCGCCCTGCCAGGGCGCAGTTACTGGATTGTTAATCTTTTGAAATTGTAGAAATATCAATGAAACGTATATTTATATTGTGCTCTTTGCTGCTGTGCAGCATCGAGCTTATCGCTCAGGACACATTGCAGAACTCCACGCTGAGCACTGTGACGGTGAGGTCGCATCGCAAGGCAGGGCGCAGCCGTATGGGAGGAATAGAGAATGGCGTCAATCTGGGCCAGACCGAGCTGTTCCGCGCCGCCTGCTGCAACCTTGGCGAGAGCTTTGTCAACAATGCCTCGGTCGATGTGAACTACAACGACGCCGCTGTTGGCGCCAGACAGATAAAGCTGCTGGGGCTTAGCGGCCAGTATGTGCAGATGCTCAACGAAGGGCTCCCGTCCTCGCTTGGGGCGTCAATGCCATACGCCCTGGGCTATGTGCCGGGCGCCTGGATGAAGAGCATCTCGGTGAGCAAGGGCGCCTCGAGCGTCAAGAACGGCCCGCAAAGCATCACAGGACAAATCAATGTCGAGTACCTGAAACCCGAAGACGAGCCGTCTTTCCAGTTTAACCTGTACGGCGACAGCCGTCTCAAGACCGAAGCCAATGCCGCCGTCAACCGTCATTTGGGCAAGGAGCTGAGCACCATCATACTGGCACACTATGAACACGACTTCGGCCACCACGATGACGACGGCGACCTGTGGCACGACTCGCCCGCAATCACGCAGCTAAACCTGCAGAACCGCTGGAAATATGCCAAAGGCCGCTATATAATGCACGCCGGTGTCGGCTACCTGCAGGAGCAGCGCGAGGGCGGACAGATGCTGACGGTGACCGACCCCTTCCGCGTCCTGCTCGACGCACAGCGTGCCGAGGCCTATATGAAGCACGCCTACCTCCTGAACAGCGAGCACCACACCAACGTCGCACTCCTTGCGAATGCCTACAGCTACTCGCTCGACGGCACCTTCGGCCCTAAAGCCTACAACAGCGACCACCTGAGCTTCGCCGGCCGCCTGGTGCTCGAACACGACTTCAACGAGGACCACAGCCTCTCGACAGGTCTCAGCTTCAACTGCGACAGGTTGAACGAGAGCCTTCTGCGAGGGGCTGAGCAAAGCTGGCTGACAAAAGACTATGCACCAGGTGCCTACGCCCAATACACCTATATGCCCTCCTACAGGCTGACGGCTATGGCGGGCCTGCGGGCCGACTACAGCAGCCTCTACGAGCGCACATTCATCACCCCGCGCCTGCACCTGAAGTTGATGCTCACCGACTGGATGACCGTGCGCCTCTCGTCAGGCAAAGGTTTCAGGACGCCGTTCCAATACTACACCGAATACCACTACCTCCTCGCCTCGGGGCGGCAGCTGCAGCCCGAAGCCTCCTACGAAGAGGCCTGGAACAGCGGCGTCTCGATGGACTTCTATGTCCCTGTGGGCAAGAAGAAGCTGAAGCTCAACGCCGAATACTACTACACCGACTTCATCCATCAGAACGTGGTCGACTATGACGCCGACCCGACAAAGATCATCATCCACGACCTGACGGGCCCTTCCTTCTCGCACACTATGGAACTCGACGCCTCCTGCGACTTCAGCGACGAGCTCAACATCCTCTCGGCCTTCCGCTACAACTATGTGCGATGCACCTACGGCGGACAGCTGCTCGAAAAGCCGCTCACGTCGCGCTACAAAGGCCTCGTGACCCTCAACTGGAAGCCGCTGATGGCCCTCTGGCAGTTCGACGTAACCCTGTCGCTCAACGGCGGCGGCCGGATGCCGACGTAACCCTTTTTGAATCAGGGCCCAGGCTCCTCGCGAAAGTGGCCGTGACGGGCGGGGGCCGCTGCAATCTGACCAACAGTTTCCGCGA
>CAJOMZ010000147.1 GCA_905236645.1 uncultured Bacteroidales bacterium | reverse complement strand
CTGTAACAGAAGCTTGTGTAATCTTAGTTGGAGTTGATGCATAAAAAGTTACAGAGTGCTTAGAAGTAGTAGTAGTATTTAATAGATTACTTGTAGAAGCGACGTGCCTGGCTGCCTGTTTTGACACTCCTGGAGGCATCGGCAGACACAGATATTGTCGTGATTTTTCCTGCTGAATGAGCGCTCCAAGGCTGGAGGCAAACCGGGAGCAGGCAAAAAAAGGGACCGCCCAGAAAGGCAGCCCCCGATTTGACATTATGCTATAGAATGTTACCCAGCCAGCTCCGGCTTAGAACGTGTAACCGAACGTGAAGAAGTGGTTCTTGCTCTTGCCGTTTGACTCATACTGCAAGGTGTATCCGAAGGCGAACTTCTTGTTGAGCTGAATGCCGATGCCCCAGTCCAGACCAAAGGCACTGGCAGTCTGCACGTCGTCGTTACCGTCCTTAGCCAGGCCGAGTACATAGCCCATGTCGAAGTTCGTGTATCCACGAAGATGGTCGTTGGCAAAGGTAGGACTGTAGGCGCGGCAACCCGTCTTGAAGTGCAACTGGTCCCAGTCGGCAGGAGAGCTGAACGGAGCAACCCATGCCAGACGGAAGACGTCCCAATCCAAAGTAACCCACTCAGTGCTCAGAATCTCTGTCTGGAACATTGCGCCCAAGCCAAATGAGGCATCCGTGTTGGAAATCTTACCGAAGAAAGGAACCGTCACAGAAGTCACGGTACCGCCCACGCTAAAATCTGCAGTGAAATGGTTGTTCTCGAAAATCTTTGCACTTGCACTGGTGGCAAAGGCAACAGCAACTGCTGCAACAAACAATTTGATTGCTTTCATAATAAAATGAGTTAAGTTAGTAATTAGGGTTTATAATCACTCGCAAAGATATATAAAAAAGATAAACAGGCAACTAAAAATGTGAAAAAATGTAACCATATATGTCATTTCCCGCACTGAGCAACACTTTTCCACGTCGACAAGCTTGGAGAAGCGACAAGAAAATCATACCTTTGCACAGAAAAAGGAACTATGGAACCAGGAACCTATTGGGCAAGGAAAGACAACCAGACTGACGAACTGAAGACCGTCAGGCCTTGGGAAGAGGAAGTCAGCTACGGAGACAAGCACTTCCCAGCCCCCAATCAAAAGAAACAAGACACGGAGGAAGCAGATGGAACATCTACCAAGTGACCCCGCCATACTGGTCTCCGCCGTCAACATGCTCCTGCGCGACGATGAATACGACACGCTCGAGGCACTCTGCTATGCCTTCGGCCGCGAACCCGAAGAAGTGAAAGAATACCTGACCCCCACCAGGGAGCGCGGCCTCAACGGTATGATATTCAGCAAGGCCCGCCGGCTGCAGACGCTCGAGAATCTGCTCGGGAGCGATGCAGGAGTGGCGCTGGCAAAGAAACTTGGGGTCACTTTCGGCGCCAAGGCCAAAATGCAGAAATCGCTGGCGGCCGATGTGGAATCGCTGGTGCAGTACTCCCAAAAGCACAAGAACGGCGGATGCTACTACCCCAACGCGGTGATGCCGTGGCGCGGCCTGCTCGAGACCGAACTCGACGCCCACAGCAGCCTATGCGAAATCATGGACCGCAACGGTCACAAAGAGATTTCGGACGGCATCCGCATATGGATAATGCTTCAGAAGGAAACCCAGCATTGGGAAAACGAGCCCGGCTTCATCGATGCGATTGCGCGTGTTCTGGAAGGCTCTCCCGAAATCCTGGCCACTTCCGTCGTGGCGTTGAGCGGCGAGTATTCGATGCCTTTCAAGGAAATCAAGGCAGCCGGCAACGGCATTTCGATAGAACTGAGCACCGCCCGCCCGGACACCTTGAAGGTCGGCGACAGAATCACCCTCACCTACAGGATCAACAACGAAGAGAACCGCAGTTTCGTCAAGCTCACAATCCCCTACAATGCAGGCCTGTTGCCCGTAGAACAGCTTTCCGGCTACCGCTACTACTGGGGCTGCTACCGCAACGTGCTGCCCGACCGCATCGAACGCTGGTACGAGGTTTACCCCGAGCACATAACCACGGTGAGCGAAGAGTTCTACGTAACACGCGCCGGCGCATTCCAGTGCCCTGCGACGACCATCAAGTGCGAATATGCGCCGCACTACGAGGCGAACACCGTCGCGCCCGATGTGCAGATAATAAAGTAGCAGATGGCATTCGTTACCGCACAGCGAGGCCTCGTCCTCGGCCACGACATCGACGACTACCCCGACGGGATAGTCATCCCGGTGGATAAACCATACCGCTGGACCAGCGCGGATGTGATCCGAAAAGTCAAATGTATGGCGGTAAAGCACTTCGGCAAGCGGAATCTGAAGGTCGGCCACGCAGGCACCCTGGATCCGCTTGCCACCGGAGTGCTGCTGGTATGCATCGGCAAGGCGACCAAACTGGCGGAGGAGTTCCAGAAGGCTCCCAAGCAATATCTCGCCGGCATAACTTTCGGGGCCACGACCCCGTCCTACGACAGGGAGAAGGATGTGGATGCATTCTACCCGCTGGATGGTGTTTCCCGCAGGAAGCTGGAGGCGGTGCTGCCGTCCTTCCTCGGCGAGCAGGACCAGGTGGCGCCGCTTTTCAGCGCCAAGAGCGTCGATGGCGTGCGGGTTTACGAACTGGCGCGCAAGCGATACAAGGCCGGGCTTCCGGTGGAGGATCTGGGCGTGCTGCAGGCCAGTCGGATAACGATTTACGATTTGCAGCTGATGGACTACCGTCTTACCGGAAAGGTTGTTCAGCCTGATGGAGACAATTGCAACTCCACGGCATCTTCCAGAATCAACGTGGCGGAAGTGCCGGAAGGGTTACCGCAGTCGGAGATTCTGGTGGACTGCAGCAAGGGCACCTACATCCGCGCCCTTGCCCGGGACCTCGGCGAGGCACTGGGCAGCGGCGCTTTCCTGCACAGCCTGCGCCGTACCCGCAATGCCGGATTCGCCATTGAAAATGCTCTTGAAATAAAAGACTTAGCCGGCATTTTCGGGAAGGAATCCCTTTAGGATTGTTTTACTTTTGCGACAAATACGGTAGGGTCCACTCGATTAAAACAAAAGAAAACGGCTGCAAGGTGACGGATATCTCGCCTCCGCTGCAGTTCAGGGGCACTTCGGTATAGCTGTGCCATTTGTCGGTGAGGTGGCCGTAAACAGTTCCGTCGGGAATCTCCGGGACTTTTATTTTTATGACTCTGGCGGCGACATCGTTGTCGTCTTCATTGTAACGTGCCACGAGCATGGCCATCTTTCCCGAAGGGGACTTTGCGGCAGTCGTGTAGATATCTTCCCTATCCGAAACCGCTTCCACACAGGTCCCGTAGTCGTAAAGCAGGTGCGACCATGCGTACAGCGCGTAGTATGCCGGCAGGGGTTGGTTGCTCTGATAGTCGAACAG
>CAJOMZ010000146.1 GCA_905236645.1 uncultured Bacteroidales bacterium | reverse complement strand
TGCTTATCGACACCTTCGGCAGTATGGTGGAGGACGACTTCGAACTCGACCCCACGCGCTATGGCTTCCGCGACCTCAGCTACCAGCGCGACGCCGTCATCCAGGGCTATCAGACTATGATTCGCCACAACGGCTGCTTCATCGCCGACGTGGTGGGTCTCGGCAAGACACCTGTCGCCACGATGATTGCCAAGCGTTTCATTATGGAGAACGGCCGCAACACGCGCATCCTCGTTATTATGCCACCGGCGATGCTAAAAGAATGGGAACGCACGTTCATGCGGTTCGAGATAAAGGACAATGCCTGGTTTGTCACCAGCGGAAGCCTGGACAAAGTGGTCAACGAACATGCCAATTTCCGCACCCCCAACGAATACGACATGGTGATTGTCGACGAGGCCCACAATTTCCGCAACGACGGCAATTCGGGCTACCAGTACCTGCAACGCATCTGCAAGGCTCACCGCGCCAACCGTGGCCGCGTGGAAGGCTTGCGCAAGAAGGTGCTGCTGCTCTCCGCCACGCCCTACAACAACACCCCTATGGACATCCGCAACCAGCTGCTGCTGTTCCAGGATGCCCGCAACTGCACCATCGAAGGCCTGGGCGACATCACAGGCACTTTCTCCGACTGGATAAGCCGCTACAAGCAGCTGATGCGCCAACGCGACACCCTGCCGCACAATGTGTTTGTGAATGAAGTTGATAGCATTATGGAGGAGATACGCCACCGTGTGCTCGAGCCCATAATGGTGCGGCGCACCCGCAACAATATCTTGAACTACGACCCTTACCGTACCGACATCGAGGCTCAGGGCATAAAGTTCCCCAGGTTTGCACCGATACGCGACAAGCAGTACACGATGGACCCCCAGCTGGCCGACCTCTTCGCCCACACGATGCAGGTCCTCACCGATACCCCTTCGGAAGACCATCCCGAATATGCGGGTCTCCACTATGCCCGCTACCGTGCCGTCGAGTTCTTCCGGCCGGGAGTGTCCTACAAAGGCAAGCAGGGCAAACAAGTGGCATTGCTTCTTACGGGCATCTTCCGCACACATATGGTCAAGCGGCTGGAAAGCAGTTTCGAGGCTTTCAAGCGGTCGCTCCACACGTTTCTCAATATTACCAACGGGATGATTGATATGTTTGCAGCCGACAAGGTGCTGATTGCGCCCGAATACAACGTCAAGCATCTGCAGGTGGAGAAGGAGATGGAACTGGACGACATCATCCAGTATATCGAGAGCAAAGGCGTTGATCGCAAGGATTTTGTCTTCCATTCTGCCGACTTCCGACCCGACCTGCTACAGATGCTCCGCGAGGATGCCAAGCAACTCGAAGCCCTTTGTCGGGCGTGGGATGCGGTGATGTACGACCCCAAACTGGAGCTGTTTGTCAATATGATGCAGGGCGAATTGTTCAATCCACGCGAAAACCAGAACCAGAAGCTCGTCATCTTCAGCGAGAGTGTCGATACTGTAAACTGCCTCTACCGCACCTTGACCGAACGGCTGGGGCGTGCCGACGTGCTGCGCATCACCGCCAGGAACCGCAACCAGGAGCGTGAGCGCATCGCGGCCAATTTCGATGCCAACTATAGCGGCAGACAGGTTGACGACTACAACATCATCGTCACCAGCGACGTGCTGGCCGAGGGTGTCAACCTGCATCGGGCCAACGTCATTGTCAACTACGACTCGCCGTGGAACGCCAGCCGTCTGATGCAGCGCAACGGACGTGTGAACCGCATCGGCTCCACGGCCGACCTCATCTACAACTATATGTTCTACCCTTCGCGTGAGGGCGATAAGCAGATACAGCTCTACAGCAACGCCCTCATCAAGCTGCAGGGATTCCACTCGGCCCTGGGCGAGGACTCGCAGATCTATTCCCACGAAGAGATTGTCAAGGAGTTCGAGCTGTTCAACAAAGGGGTGCGCGACGAGAACGACGACAAGCTTGCTTTGATACACGAAGTGAGCGAACTGCACAAAAACAACCCCGACCTCTACGAGCGCATCAAGTCGCTGCCGCCCAAGAGCCGCTGCTGCCGGAGCGCAAGCGTCTCGCCGGCAAATACGGGAGGTACCTCGCTGGTCTTTCTGGCTTCCAGAGAGCGTGTCGATTATGTCCTTGTCGATAACGGCAACACACCTCGTTGCCTGTCGTTTCTGGATGCAGTCAAGTGGCTTAAAGCCAATATCGACGAACCCGGCATTCCGATAGGCGACAACGAGGAGAGGCATTTCCTTCAGGTGAACCGCGCCATAGAGCTTTACAACCAGAGGTTGACCTCGCAGGACACGACGGTGTCGATGCGCATCAACGCACACGACAAGGTGGTTCTTGGCGCCTTGAAATTCCTGCGGACAAATGCCGCCGAGTCTATGAGCGACCCACACGGACAGGAATTGTGCCGCAGGCTGCAATCCCTGGTGGAGCAAGGAGTGTACAACTCGCTTCCACGCCAGCTGGGCGACCTTGCCAAGCAGCAGCGCAGCTCCGACCCCTTGAGCAACGAAGAGCTTGAACAGCAAATCATAGAACTGGCAGAGACCTACTGCCCCGAAATCGAAGAGACGACGGCCGCCAACCGCGCCAATGCCACCCCCGACATCATTATTTCCGAAACATTCATCGCATAAAACCCCGACAATATGAAAGAGACGTTAAGAGACCTTTTCCAGCAGAAATTCAATCCTGTTAAATACCGCAATGTAGTGTTGCAAGACCTTTTGCACTCGCAGCAACTGCTCAACGAGCCCCAGTTCCTCGAAGAAACCAACGACGGCGACCGCATCTATGGACTGGGCTACTTCAACGATGCCGACAACAAGCGGGTCGGGCTCTACTACACCGAGGTGGTCAAAAGCGATGTGCGCCGCAAGCGCGTGGGATTCCGTCAGATGATGAAGCCGTATGTCAAGTATGGTGCTGATGCCGCCATCGCCGTTTTTGCCGACAAGGAGCATTGGCGTCTGTCGTATATGAGCGACCTGAAAGGCGGTGAGACCGCCGCCAAACGCTTCTCCTACATCTTTGGCGACCCGCAGGGGCAGTACAAGACCCCGCTGGAGCGTCTGGCGCATCTTGGTACGCAGGTGCCTCGCCTGCGATTGAAAGACATTTTCGACGCTTTTTCGGTCGAGACCCTCAGCGATGCTTTCTTCAAGGAGTATCACGACCACTACGACGCCATCGTCAGAGAACTGGAGCGGCAAAGGTACGAAGGCGTCACCATCCACGACTATGTGAAGAAGATGATGGGCCGCATCGTCTTCCTGCACTTCCTGCAGAAGAAAGGCTGGCTGAACGGCGACACCAACTTTATGCAGAACACTTTTGCGCACAGCAAGGCATATCGTGACGACTATCTGGAGAAGGTCCTTGAGCCGCTCTTCTTCGGCATCTTCAACACCGAGCCGGGCCAGC
>CAJOMZ010000145.1 GCA_905236645.1 uncultured Bacteroidales bacterium | reverse complement strand
CGCAGATAGTGGGACGCCTCGAGCACTTTGTGTCGCGCAAGGCAATGAATATCGACAGCCTCGGCTCAGAACGCCTTGAGATGCTCTACAACAAAGGGCTCGTGAACGACATAGCCGACCTGTACAGCCTGACGCGCCAGCAGCTGATAGGGCTCGAAGCCGTCGATGCCGA
Source organism: uncultured Bacteroidales bacterium (assembly GCA_905236645.1). Taxonomy (GTDB): domain Bacteria; phylum Bacteroidota; class Bacteroidia; order Bacteroidales; family P3; genus Colimorpha. Next base: position 3,417 of record CAJOMZ010000145.1, on the reverse strand, counting down.
CGGACAGCGACGCGCCAGCATCCAGGAGAAAGGTGCGGACAACATACTGACAGCCATCGAGAAGTCGAAGGAGGTGCCCTTCGACCGCGTCCTCTTTGCCCTCGGCATACGCTATGTGGGCGAGGTGGGAGCCAAGAAACTGGCACGCCACTTCTCCAATATCGACGCGCTTATCGGCGCCAGCCCCGAAGAGCTTGCCTCGGTCGAGGACATTGGCGAAAAGACAGCGCAGTTCATCTACGACTATTTCCGCGACCTGCGCCACCTGCAGACCATCCAGCGTCTGCGCGATGCAGGGCTCAACCTCAGGCTTGACAAGTCATCCTATCAGCAGTCCGACATCCTGCAAGGCAAGACCTTCGTTGTCAGCGGAGTCTTCAGCCATTTCAGCCGCGACGAGATAAAGGCCGACATCGAGAAGAACGGCGGCAAGGTCAGCGGCTCCATCAGCGGCAAGACCGACTACCTGCTGGCAGGCGACAAGATGGGCCCCGAGAAGCGCAAAAAAGCCGAGAAGCTTGGCGTTGCCATAATAAGCGAGGATGATTATTTAGGAATGCTGGAATGAGGCGCTTACTGACCATAGCCATCTTTCTGGTTGCCACACTGCGCCTTGCCGCCCAGCCGCAGCAGACTTTCTCACTGCTGTCGGGCTACACTGTCCCAAACTCGTCCGAGTGGGACTATATCAAGGATATATCCATCGGGGTCGACGGCGCGCTGTCGTGGCGGCAAAATTGGGGCTATGAGGACACCAGCGGTTATTTCCCGATACTCCGTTTCCCATACGATATGGGCGTTCGGGGGAACTTTACCTATTTTCCCAATGGCATCGCCGGACAGCGCATAGGCGTCAGCGGCTTCATCCAGGAGCCCCTTATGCAATTCAAACGCTGGATAACCCTTGACGGCGACAGCGTACCGGCGTTGGTGTCAAACCACCTCAATTTCGAAATGGACTGCGGCCTGGCGTTCTACACCGACCCCTACAGCCGCACGCCCAACCCCGACAACGTCTTCATAGGCTCACACCTCAACTGCCTTGTCCAGCTCGGACTGTCGTACAGCCATCGTCTGCGCGATTTTTCCCAGATAGTCTTTGCCGCCAAGTTCGCCCACTCCTCCAACGGATACCTGAAAAAACCCAACAAAGGGCTCAACTACCTGCAGTTCTCTATCGGCTATACGCTTCCACAGCAGTATAATCCAGTCACCTTTCGCGTTTCCAAGTTCGACACCTTGAACCATAGTGGACAATGGCTTATGCCTGTGGTCAATTGGCAGCATTACTGGCCTTACGACAACCCTGCCTTCCGCGGCGGAGAGTGGCTGCTCTCCTACGCCCCCGGCGTCGTGATGCCGCGCTACACGGGCGCCAGCCGCAACTACTTCTATGCCCACACCGCCCAGGCAGGATGGCTCTACCGCTTCAACCCGGCGCGCGCCCTCGGTGCCACGCTCGACCTCACCTACAACTACAGCCATACTGCCGTAATAAAGCATTGGAACGAGGACTACCGCCTGCCGTTCTATATAGGCATAGCGGGAGTGTATGAGGCCACCTATCACCGCCTTACGCTGCACACCGCGCTGGCAGCCTACCTCGCCCGCAGCGAACACGGCACAACGCCACTATACGAGCGTGTCGGCCTCTACTACAACTTCGGCAGCGAGCACCGACGCCTACGCCATTTTGCAGGCGTGGCCCTCAAGTCGCATATGGCCCATATCGACTTCATCGAATGGCATTACGGCATCAGGATAAAGTAATGCGAAATGTTAAAATCCAAAAATCGACCTAAAAAAACTATATTTTAGTTATCACTGACAATCAACACCTAATGTGCTTTCTTTAAAAAAAATTCAAGGTCGATGTCACACTTTGGCCAAAATGTGAGTAATATATATATGAAAGTATTTCTCTTTCGGCCGCCTTGGACAGAGAAAAGAACATAAATAGCCCTATGGCACCTGAAAGCCAGTGTGCCGAGTTGCTAAAGCGTAATCGCGAGCGACTGGTGGTGTTTTGCGCCAAAGCCTGCAAAGGCAATGTCGACGAAGCCAACGACCTGTTTCAGGATATAACATTCAGCGTGTGGAAGTTGTGGGGCACCATCGACGACAATGCCAGCAACGAAGAGAAGGACCGCTGGCTTATGGCAAAGGCCCGCACAGTAAGATACGATTTTCTACGCCACAAGCGGCTGCGATGGGTTAGCGGCGACATCGATGCCAGCGACACTCCCGACAATGAGCAGCAAGAAATCAAAGAGCGGGTAGACGAGCTCATATCGTGCCTTACGCCCAACGAGCGAGAGCTTATAGAACTGATACTTAAAGACTACAACACAAACGAGATAGCCATATTGAAAGACCTCGAGCCCCCAACAGTGCGCAAGCGTCTGGAACGCATCTACAAGAAAATATATAACTACAGCCAAAAAATCGATTCATAACAAAAATCACCATACAATGAACAAGAAAGAGATAAACGCGATAATCGAGCGGCAGATCAGGCAGCAACGCTGGGCTGAGATGCCGCAGCAGCTGCACGAAGTATGCGACAGCATCTCCGGCGAGATGGCCCGGCAATGCACCGTGGCCGGACGTCGCCATCGCAGCCAGGTCAACGCCACAAGGATACTGCTCATTCTTCTTTTCCTGCTCACGACACCGTTCAGCATCAAAGCATTGACACGCGACTACCCCTGCCGTTTTGTGGCAGAGAACGGCGTCTATGTGCCAACAGGAGTTATAGAAAACATTGATATATTATTTTGCAAACAATGAAACGTTGGGTAGTTATAGTGGTTGGACTTGCTGCGGCGGCGCTTGGCGGTGCGGCCCTGTGGAATATCTGTTCGCACAGGGTCGTCAAATCAGAGCTGAGCGAAGTCTACAACCGCTATAAAGACCGCTCCGACTTGCGTGTAGCCTTTGTCAAGGACTACCGCATAGACGACAGCACCACAGTCGATGTCACCACCCTCACAGCCAAGGATTCAGCCAGCTGGGAAGCACTGCTTAGAGAAATGAATAAATCTGAAGTGGCTATTAAACTTATGAGAAAGGCCACGGCAGAAGGAAGATACACTGTTACAGGTTATTATTGTGAGATGGAACATCCTGAGTTTAAGACGGCCTATAAAGAGGGTGAAAGTTGGTATGTGATTATGAACCCGACAGAAAAAACACAGTATATATTTCAATTATCCAACGAAAAAGCAACAAGCATTATAAGAAACAAATTGAAAGAAGTAAAGAAAAACGCAAAAAAATATTAATACATAAATTTGATAAACAATGAAGAGACAACTAAAAACAATGGCACTTTTTCGCAGTGCTCAGCCTGATGGCAGTAGGCTGCCAGAAAGAAACAATTGTGGAACCCAACGCTGGGATGCAGCAAACAATGAG
>CAJOMZ010000144.1 GCA_905236645.1 uncultured Bacteroidales bacterium | reverse complement strand
GTTGTCCAGTTGTTGTCCAGTCAATGACTGGACAACAACTGGACAACAACTGGACAACGACTGGACAACGAACGGTGTTGGTCCTGTGAAAAGGCGGCTGTGGATTGGGGTTGGCAGTGCCCGGACCTGTGCCTGGCCGATGGCGTGCGTTTCCAACGGCGACACCCGATGCCACGGCGTCACTTCCGCCACACAGGGACCGTGGTGGCGCGGTGCGGCACGAATGGCGACGGGTTTCGGAGGGAACTTGTAGGGCGGCGCGGTTCCCTTCAGGGCCGGGACGGTTTATTTCGCCGGTGGGTTCTTGGGCGGGTCGATGCGGGCGTATTTGCTTGCGTCGGAGAGGACGGTTACAATATAAATAATTGTCAGTATGGCAATTATCGCCAGCGCAACGATGTCGAGCGCGGTGGCTTGGTGCGAGCCGAGCGTCATACGGTACGATGTCAGCGCAGGTAAGGCAAGCAGCAAGGTGTTGGCGATGATAATTAGTAGGCGAAACTCGGTGGGGCCGAGTTTGGCGTAGGTCAGGCGGAATTCGCTTTTCAGGTGTGCGTTGATGCTGACGTTGATTGTCATAAACAGGTACAGGATGAAAACGGCGAGTGCAAGGTTGAGGTTGACCAGTGGCGAGAGGCCGGCGCCGACGAACATAAACGCCTCGTTGATGCAGTCGACAGTGTGGTCGAGGTAGTAGCCATAGACAGGGCGCTGGCAGTTGCGCACGCGCGCCAAGGTGCCGTCAAGCGAGTCGCCGTACCAGTTGACCACCAAGCCAGCCGAGCTGAGCCACAGCCAGTTGAGGTTGTAATGCGTAAGGTAGAACCCTAACCCCGTAAGGAAGGCTCCAACCACACCGACCACCGTCAGCATATCCGACGTGACCCATCGGGGCTGCCGCTCGGCGAGCCAGACGAGCAGACGTTTTTCAGCGCTGTTAAGCAGCGATGTCTGGATTCTGTTTGATTGATTGATTTGTTCCATAATAGTTAAAGTTGTGATGATATTAACGATGCCAAAGATTCTTGCATCTTGTGCAATGCGGGTCGTTTAGCCCATTCGTCAGGGCTGATGAGGTTTGAGCAGGCCTGGTCGCTCAGGAAGGCGTCGCGCATCGTTGCGGCGAACGAAGGGTCGTCGACGACGGCTGCCACCTCATAGCACAGGCGATAGCTGCGCGGATCGATATTGCAGGAGCCCACCACCGATATGCGGTCGTCGCTGACAATGGTTTTGGCGTGCAGGTAGCCTTTGCCGTAGGAGCCTATTTTCACTCCGGCGCCGAGCAGCCGGCTGTAGTTTTTCCGTGACGCCCACTGCGAGGTCTCGCCACGGTCGCCACGCGGCGGCTGCAGTATGCGGACGTCTACGCCCCGCCCTGCCGCCCTGCGCAGAGCCTTGTCGACAGCGCGTGTCGGGATAAGGTAGGGCGACTCGAACCATACGTATCGCCGTGCACTGTCGAGGATCTGCACCGTGCGGTCCATTATGGCGTATTTTCTTTCGAGAGGGTCGATGGTGAGGATTTCGATTGCCGGGCTGCCTTCGATGCCTTTAAGCGGGAAATAGGGCGTTCCGCCGACGTGCTGTCGCGTCGTGCCGTTCCAGTCGTCGAGGAAGACACGCTGCACATCCGTCGCCGCCGGTCCCTCAATGCGTACCATTGTGTCGCGCCAGCAGCCCCAATCCAGCCCCTGCAGGTAACGCTGGGCAATGTTCATACCGCCAAGGTACGCTATACGCCCGTCGACGACCACTGTTTTCCGGTGGTTGCGGTAGAAGTCACCTAAGCGTATAAATGGCCACTTGACTTTTCCGAATCCAGCGGTTTCGACGCCGTCTTTTCCGAGTTGGCGGTAGAAGTCCCGCCACTTGGCGCAACAGATATCGTCGTATAGCAGACGCACCTGCGCGCCTTTTTTGACGCATTCGGACAGCTCTTTGCCGATGAGACGGCCCACCGCGTCGTCCTCGTATTTGAAGAACTGGATGTGCACGTGGTGCCCGGCCGAGCGGATGTCGGCTTGCAGACTTTGCAGAAAGGCCCCGAAGTCGGAGAATGCAGTTATGTGGTTCTTCTCCATATTGCGTCGGTGTTTATTTGTTGCTCATCGAGAAGAGGGCGTTGTAGAGCTGCGTCGCCAGGCCAGTGCTGTCGGCACGCCGGTCGTCGGTGGTGGAGTATGCCACAGCCGGGGCGATACACATAGTGTGCTGCTTTTGGTTGATATATACAGGCACAAAGTTCAGCGCCCTGCCTGTGCGGTCGAAGAAGTCCTGCCCGATTTTTGCAAAGCCGCTGTAGAAAGCACGCAGGTTGGCCGCCTCCATCCGTTCTGTTCTGATGTTATTGTTGCTCTTTCGCGGACGCTCAGGGAAGATCAGCAGGTTCTCGCCCGAAACAAGGGCGTCCACGCTCTGCTGTATGGTCTCTATCACTTTGCGGCTGCCGCTCTTGAACACCGGGATGGGGTTGAAATCGTTAAGTACGCCGACGGCACAACGGGTGATACGGTTGGATATTTTGTGTCGGATCTTTAGTCCGAACAATCTGAAACGTCGCCCGACAATACGGTTGACAGCCTCGAAGCATTCCTTGACATCCAGCGCCTTGCTGTCTATCCACGGGCGGAAAGAGCCGGGAAGGTTCAGCACTGCAGCCACGGGGCCGAAAAAGAAGCCGTGGTTGCAAATGTACACCACTGGATCCTCGTCCTGCTTCGGCAGATTTTCAAGGCCTTCGATTTTAAGCGTCACAAAGGGGCGTACAAGCCCCATCAGCAGGCGTACACCAAGACGATGGTCGTCGCCCTGGGCAAAGATAAGGCGGTCGTTGATGCCGAAGTTGAGCAAACCGGAAAAGACCATAGACAGCAGGTCGCAGACCACAGGGCCCAGCCCGAAAGCCCAATGTAGAAGCTGGATGAGCAGAAGCCTCATCAGGTAGACACCAACGGTGGAGATATTGAACATCAACAAACGATGCAGGAACCGCTTGCCCGTGTCGTCAACAACGCTGTCGCGCCATACGAAGCGCGCCATCAGAGCAAAATCGACCAGCATAGAGCACTCGAACGCTATAACAGGAGCTATGATGAATCGCGCAAAATGACTGTGAAACAACACGTCCGACATCAACCATATTATCAGTATTTCCAGGATTGTGCCTGGGGCATTGCACACCGAGAAGCCTATGAACCGACGCAGTTTCAATTTGTTAAGTTTGCTCATAACAGAACAGATATTTTTTGCAAAGATAAAGATATTCTTCAATACGAGAACCAAATAAAAGGTTGAAGTATAAAGATTATAGTTTGAAGTTTAAAGTTTTGGGGTTGAAGTTAACCCCCCGATCGGTTATTAGCCTCCCCCGTAATCTTCCATTGTGCGCAATATATTCCTCCACCCACGAGCGAGAGCGAGATACAAGATTTTCACGATTTCGCGAGCGCAGCGAGCAGGGGAAAGCCAACAGGGGAAAACAAAAAAAGGAGTCCCTTGAAGGGACTCCTCTTAAAAAGATTGGCGGCGACCTACTTTTCCACAAACGAGTGCAGTATCATCGGCGATGTGAGGCTTAACTTCTCTGTTCGGAATGGG
>CAJOMZ010000143.1 GCA_905236645.1 uncultured Bacteroidales bacterium | reverse complement strand
AGCCCGTGCCGGAGCCGGAAGAATTTCCGCCCTGGGTGCTGCCTTGGCTGTCAGTGTCGGCGCTGTGGCCATCCTTGCCGCCGCATGCCGATAAAAACAACAGCGAAAAGGCCATGATGATAATCGTGGTCAGTCGTTTCATAATTTGTTACACAATTTATATTATGTTAACTTACATATATCGGCACAGTCCCCCGGGCTTTACTTCTTGAGGAAACTCCCGAGCAGGCCCGAAGCCGTTCCGAGAAGAGACGACTTGGCTGAAGAGCCGCCTTTCAGAGAAAGCAGAATGTCGTTGAGATCGACGTCTCCGTCTCCGTCGCGGTCCTTGATGATATTTCCGAGATTGCCCACCACTGTGGGAACAAGTCCGGCAAGCGAAGTCTTCAGGCCAGAAGTCAGGTTCAGGCCGCTGAGGACGTTCTTGTTGAAGAGATTGCCGGCCAGAGCGGTGACCGCGCTGTTTGCAGCGGAGGTCTTGCCGCTGACAAGATTCTTGATTTCATCGATGCCGCCGGCCTTGGACGCCGTCTGCGTAAGGCTGCCGAGGACTGATTCTCCGAGTCCGTTGAGTACTGTATCCTTGATGTTGGAAGGAATTTCAACTCCTCCTGCGGCAGACTTCACCTGCTGCATGATAAGATCTGTAATTGATGCCATGGTTCTGATAGTTTCAGGTTTCAACAAAGATAAGATTTTATGCCGACAATTGCAAAAAGAAGGAATAATCGTATCTTTGCGCCTTATGGATACGAATGAAAGAATAGTCTGGATTGACTGGCTGCGTGTGACCGCGCTTTTTCTTGTAATGCTGACCCACAGCTGCGAGCCTTTCTATCTTGGAGGTGCTGGTTCTCAGATACTTACGCATTCGGATGCCGTCTGGGTGGCCATCCTGAACGTGATTCCCAGAGCCTGCGTGGCGCTCTTCGTGGTAGCTTCCGCCTACCTGCTCTTCCCCCTGCGCTACTCCTCCGGAGAATTCTTCAGGAGAAGGGTTTCCCGCATACTCGTCCCGTTCATCATCTGGACGCTGGTCTACGCCCTTGTCTGCGGTGATCCAGCCGAGAATTTCAAGGCACTCCCCTTCAATTTCTGCTATTCCGCCGGGCATCTGTGGTTCGTCTACATGCTCATAGGCGTCTACCTTATAATGCCCCTGCTCTCCCCCTGGGCCGAAAAGGTCGGACAGAAAGAATTGCAGGTATACCTCGGCATCTGGCTCTTCACTACCGTAATCCCCCTTGTCCGGCAGGCGGTCGGAGGCAGCGTCCCCGTCATCTACGGCGTTACGGGCATTCCCAATGCCGCCAGGTTCCCGCTCTGGGGAGAATGCAGCTGGAACGCATACGGCGTGTTCTACTATGTGAGCGGATTCATCGGATACGTTCTTCTTGGCCTGTATTTCAGGAAGTTCGTAGGTGACCTTTCATGGCGCAGGACGCTCGCCCTTGCCATTCCCCTTTTCCTCGCCGGTTTCGCCCTCTGCTCGTTCGGATTCATGCATGGCGTGATGGCCGATGCCGCCAATGTCGGCACGTTCGACTCGCTGACGGTATTCACCCTTGGCAGCACCTATCAGCGGTGCTTCCACAGCCTGACCGACTATTACGGGACGGGACGTTTTGTTGCTTTGCGAGTGCCCTCGACGGCGAGGCTGGCCCTGCAACGTGTGGTGCTGGGCAGTTGTGCTGTCTTCAATGTCGAGATGGTTTCGCACGAGGCCGACCATGTGATGTTCGATTGGCGGAGCCAGGGCAACCCGACGGTCGAGGTGCTGTACGGCCCACAGGGCTCGTTGGCCGACAGTGCCAGCGTCGTCGTCGCCTCACAGCCGCAACTGCTCATCGGCGGATTGTCGGCCCTGACCAACTATACCTTCTGTGTGGCCTACAGATGCCCTGCGCAGGACAGCCTTTGTGCTCCTATTTCGGTTGTTGACACATTCTTCACATTCACTCCGCAAGGCATGACGGGATGTGTCGACTATACCGATCTCGCTGCCGGCTACGTCAGCTGCAACAGCGGCAGCTACTCCAACCCGTCGGCCAACAACGGGGTGGTCGACTACGGATATTTGAGTGCCAATTCGCGGCACACGGTGCACTACGACACCGCCGAACGCGACCAGCGCACCGGTGGCCTTCTGCGCACCGTGCCCGAGGGCGAACAGGCATCGGTGCGTCTGGGCAACTGGAATGCAGGCGGCGGCAACGCACCGCAGGCCGAGAGCCTCACCTATGCGCTGAATGTCGATTCGGGCGATGTCGACCTGCTGCTGCTCAAGTATGCTGCCGTGTTGCAGGATGCCGAGCACGCCCCGTCGTTGCAGCCACGTTTCCGGCTGGAGATACTCAACACCTCGGGTGTCCTGATCGACTCGTGCGGCATGGTCGATTTCATTGCCAATGCTTCGCTCGGCTGGAACGAGGCCGACGATGATGTGCTCTGGAAAGACTGGACAACGGTGGGGTTGGACCTCACGCCCTACTCGGGTCAGACGATATTTATCCGCCTCACCACCTACGACTGTGGCGAAGGCTCGCACTTCGGTTATGCCTACTTCACCCTGCGGTGTGCCGCCAAGCGTATGGAGACCGAAGGCTGTAGCGTTGTGCCAAGCTACAGGTTCACGGTGCCCACGGGCTTCAACTACAGTTGGACGGTGAACCAGTCCGACAGCGTGGTCAGCACCGAGCGTAGCATCCTGGTGCCTTCGGACAACGATATAACCTATTTTTGCCATCTTTCGTCGCTCGACAATCCGGCGTGCGGTTTCGACATGAGTGCTTTCGCCGGCGCCCGCTATCCGCTCGCTTTGTTCGACACGGCCCTCAGCGTCGATGCCTGTAGGCTCACCCTGCAGCTCACCGACCGCAGCACCATCTCGTTCGACGGGCTTAACCCCGTGGGTACTGGCGAGCCCTGCGAGAGCATACGGTGGATCCTGCCGGGCGACACCTCCACCGCGGCTGTGCAGACGCTTTCGTTCGACGACACCGCCACCATCGACGTCACCCTCATAGCCGGCATTGCCCTCGACCGCTGTGTCGACACCGTCACGCAGCGTATCCACATCGCCTACCCATACCCGCATGCCTCGATTGCGGGCGACACGGTGCGCTGCTTCAACGACGATTCCACCGCGGTGGCGCTCCTCGACGCCGCCGTCGTCGGTTGGGACAGCGCCGTGCAGATGTTCGCTCCGGCGTCCGACACCATCATCGCGGCCTTCGTCGTCGACACCAACGGCTGCGAGGATTCCTTGACGCTTCGCCTTACAGTGCATCCCGTATATAATATCGCCGACGTCGACACCGTCTGCACCTCGGCGGCGAGCTATGCCTGGCGCGACACCGCGCTTGCCTTCACCTTTGCCGACACCGCTGCCGCAGCCATCCTGTCGCGCACATCGGTGCATGGCTGCGACAGCATCATGACGCTGCATCTGCACCTGCTGCCGGCCTACGACCTGCACCGCTACGACACCACCTGCGACAACCGTCCGCTGGCTTTCTTCGACACCCTTATGGCCACGTCGGGCGACTACCTGCACACCGCCGCAACCGCCGACGGCTGCGACAGCCTCGTGACGATGCACCTGACGGTGCACCCCACCTACTCGCTCGACGACGTGCGC
>CAJOMZ010000142.1 GCA_905236645.1 uncultured Bacteroidales bacterium | reverse complement strand
GGTGATGAGCGGCGTGTGGAAGTAGAAGAAGCCGCGCTCGTGGAAGAAGGTGTGGATGGCTATGGCCATGTTGTGGCGCAGACGCATAACGGCGCCGAAGGTGTTGGTGCGCAGGCGCAGGTGGCCTATCTCGCGCAGGAACTCCATGCTGTGGCCCTTCTTCTGCAGTGGGTAGGTGTTGGGGTCGGCCTCGCCGTAGACGACGATGCTCTCGGCCTGCACCTCGACGGCCTGGCCGCTGCCTTGGCTCTCGACGAGCTTGCCCTCCACGCCGATGCAGGCGCCGGTGGTGATGCGCTTCAGTTCCTCTTCGAACTTGGCGGGGTCGGCGACGACCTGTATGTTGTGGATGATACTACCGTCGTTGACGGCCAGGAAGGCGACGTTCTTGTTGCCGCGCTTGGTGCGGACCCATCCTTTTACACATATTGTGGTGCCTATCAGGGCGCTCACGTCTTCTTTCAGAAGGTACTTGATTTCGTAACGTTTCATTGCGTATTATGTGTTTTTATTTTACTTTCAAAGAATAACCCCCTCTTCTTCGAGGCGTTTCTGCACATCGGACCATGGGCGGTTGAGGTGATTGATTGTCTCGTTGTATAATCGCCGCACAACATTCTCGTCAATGTCCGTCCACTCACCTTTTTTCATTCCTTTGCGTAGTACGTATATTTGGTCGATGCGGGAATATGAGGGGTCTACGTCGAGGCTTACATCGTACCTTTCTGCTACGGCAACAAATCGTGTGTATGGATTGCCGTTCTTTAGTTTTTCTGCGGTGGCAATGATACCGTCCAACATCGTTTTGTCTATGTAGGTTTTTGCCTCAATGGCGACTGCCGGAATCTGAATTCGTCTGGATGGGGCATTGTTTACAGAGATGTCGAATATGCGGTAAATGGCGTAGTCCTGGTCTTTCTCGTTAACACCTATTTCCGGCGACTGTATGAAGTCTTGCAGCCCCTTTGCCTTAAAATATATGTTTGTATACGCTTTTACACTGCCGCTGTCCAAAACGTTCCGACCATCGAATAACTCTTTTTTCTCTTTCACTACATCCTTGAAGAGCAGGAACAGGAACTCCTCCAATATGGTTGGGCGAAATTTCCCTTGTGCGGAGAATAGATTGTCGTAGCCGTGATTGTGTATAAAGTTATAATACTTGTTCAAGAGGTCGACCTTCAGCTTAACAGAGTTTTCATCTACTCCAGTGATGGCGAGCATACTGCTCAAGTATGAGCCATATTCTCTCGTGATAGTATCTAGAGTATTAAGTGTGTCGACATCTTTGACATAGCTGTACTTGCCGATGATATTCGAAGCATGACACAACTGCGGTATTACCATTAGAGAATCCCGTATTTTATCTATTGTATTCATACTTGTTGTATTTGTTCTTTTATGCACTCTGCAATTGACTTGGCCATGAGCACAGGCACAGCATTGCCTATCTGCTGGTACTGGCTCAATCCTTTCTCCCACGACATTTTAGTGCGCATACCTTCGAACACAAAATCGTCAGGGAACGACTGCAAACGTGCCCCTTCCCGCGCCGTGAAGTTGCGATTGAGATGCGGGTGGATGAAATTCGACTGAAATGATGCAGCTATTGTTGGGGCTGGTTGGTCTCCAAATAGACGTTGATTGTTCTGACTGAACTTTATGTTGGATTTTTCTGACGGTGCTCCGCGCTTCACCGAACCATGTGTTTCCCACACATCAATAAGTGACTGCCCTGGCTTTATGGCCTTGAAACGTTCCACTAGTCTCGGAGTGTGTTTCATGGCAATGTGATTCAATACGTAGGATGAGCCTGTACGCATTAACCTCTGGTATTCGTTCTGTGCTTCGCAACGATACTCTTGTACTTCGGAACCTTGCCCAGCATCTATTTGAGGTAAATCCCCGATAGCCTCGTCGACTGTTATGTATTTGTGCTGTATAGGCATAGGGAAACAAGGCTCCAATCCTAAATCCTTTCGAAAACCGACCAGCACCACTCGCTCCCTGTTTTGGGGGACACCATAATCAGATGCACGGAGTATCTTGTAAGCCACGTTGTATCCCTGCTCCCCAGCGTTAGCAAATTCTTCCATGATGGTCTTTATCACTTTGCCACCCTGCATGGACAATAGCCCTTTCACATTCTCCATGACAAATGCTTTGGGTGAATACCAGTTGACAAATTTGACGAAGCCATAGAACAATCTGTTGCGTGGGTCGTCGGCAATCTTTCCCCGACGTTTGTTGGCTAGGCTGAAACCTTGGCATGGAGGGCCGCCGACAATAATGTCGGGAACAGCATTTCCAATCACATCTTTCACCTCCTGCAGGCTTATTTCTGTAATATCCTTGCAGATAAATGGTACATCGGGAAAGTTGCGGCGGAATGTCTTTTCACAGTTTTCATCTATGTCTGATGCCAAGATGGAGCGGACACCTGCCATGCGAAAGCCCAGTGTCAGTCCACCGCAGCCAGAAAAAAGGTCAATAGATGTTGGAGATTCTGCATCGAAAAGGACATCGTGATGCAGAGATGCAAGCACTTTCTCCAACGGGGGCTCATTCGAGATGGCTGTTATGAACGATAATGTCTTATCTGCATTCTCCTTCATTTTTTGCCTATCATTTTTTTCAGTTCCACGTCGCTGGCGAAGCGGAAGATGAGGTCTTCGTTTTTGCGGCGGCAGATCATGAGTGTGTCGGCGCCGGCAGCCACAATGTAGCCGTCGAGGCCTTCGAGTATGACGTTTTTGTCCTCCGACACCAGCACCAGGTTGTTGTGGCTGTCGTAGGTGAATACGTTGCCGCTGATGATGGCGTTGCCGTCGTTGTCGTGCATCGAGACGTCGTAGAGCGAGTCCCATGTCTCGACATCGCTCCACCCAAAGGAGGCAGCCAGCACATGCACGTTGTCGGCTTTCTCCATAATGCCGTTGTCCACCGATATCGGTTCGCAGAGCGAGTACACACGCTCCAGCTCCTCCCAGGGTGTGGCGATACCCAAGGCGAAGAAGCTGTCGGCGATGGCGGGCAGGTGCTTCTCGTAGGCTTGGCGCAGCACTGGCAGGCTCCACACGAAGATGCCTGCGTTCCAGTAGAATTCGCCGCTTGCTATGAACTGGCGCGCCATCTCGACGGGCGGTTTCTCGGTGAATGTCACCGCTTTGTGCAGGTTGAGGGCTCGTGGGAGCGAGGGTTTCTCGTTGAACTGGATGTATCCGTAGCTGGTGTCGGGGCGTGTGGGCTGTGCACCGAGGGTGATGATCCATTTGCGCAGCGATACGGTATGCACCGCTTGCTGTATGTCGGCAATGAATTTGTCTTCGTGGAAGATGGCGTGGTCCGACGGCGAGACGATGAGTGTCGCCTCGGGGTCTATCTGTCCGATTACGGCGGCGGCGTAGGCCACGCATGGCGCCGTGTTGCGCCGCATCGGTTCGGCCAGCACCTGGTAGGGCAGCAGCGACGGTATCTGCTTGCGCACGCTGTCCACGTATCTCTCTCCGGTGACAATCACTATGTTCTGCCTCGGGCATATCTTCTCGAAGCGTGCAAAGGTGAGTTGCAGCATCGACTTGCCCACGCCCATCACGTCGATGAACTGCTTGGGGTTGTCGGTGCTGCTGATGGGCCAGAAGCGGCTGCCCAGTCCTCCGGCCATGATGACAC
>CAJOMZ010000141.1:2154-7262 GCA_905236645.1 uncultured Bacteroidales bacterium | reverse complement strand
AAAGCGGAAAGCGGAAAGCGGAAAGCGGAAAGCGGAAAGCGGAAAGCGGAAAGCGGAAAACGGAAAGCGGAAAGCGGAAAGCGGAAAGCGGAAAGCGGAGAGCGGAAAGCGGAAAGCGGAGAGCGGAAAGCGGAAAGCGGAAAGCGGAGGAAACAAAAAAAAAGCACCGCCCAACGGACGGTGCTTAAGCATCAATTCAGTCGACGATTTACTTCATCTTCGGAGCAGCGTTAACAATGCCCTTGCTCGAAAGGCCCTTGGCATCCTTGCCAACCGTCACGTTGTCGATAACGATGTAGTAAATGTCCTCGATGTCGTGGTGACGGAAGCAAATGTTGAGCGACTGGTTCTTATACTCGCTCAGGTCGATGGTACGCTTCGTAACAGCAGCAGTGGGAACCGTCTCGTTCAGCAGAGTGCCCTTCGGGACGAAAGTGCCATTCTCCATAACGCCTACATAGACAGTATAGTTCTCGGCATACCATTGCTGGTCGACACCGCTCACCTCGTAGGTCAGCTTCGTACCCTCTTCGATCCAAAGCTTCGGGGTAACCAGATAGTTGTCCGGAGTCAAAGGTCCGATCGTGTTCATATACGAACCCGACAAAGCAGCCTGCTGTTCGCTCTGACTGCCATCCTGGAGATACAGATAGCTCTGCCATTTGTAGCCGTCGCCGTCAGCGTCGATGTTGATCCAGTCCGAAGGAATACCATTGTCGAAAGTCTCCGACAGGCTTGTAGGCAGATTCTCGGGATTCACGACAGGCTCGTTGTTGCCGCCGTTGTCGCCGTTGTCGCCTTCATCGTCACCGCCGCACGAAACCATAGCAGTCATTCCGAAAACGAATGCTGCAGCTGCAAAAAATCTAATTACTTTTTTCATAAGAATAAAAATGTTGGTTAATAAAATGTTTTCAAATTGCAAATATAACAATAAAAAACAAAACTTCACGGATTTTGAAGACAAAAAAAACACCGTGCCGTCAAACTCGCCTGTTCTACAACCCTTTACGCCGCACGCAAAAGGCACCCGCCGGCAACATTTTGTCAATACATCGCACCGTTTCGGCCCTTGAAAGAACAAAAATCAGCAACAAACGGAGGCACGCAGGGACAACACACCCCGGCATCCGTCTATTTGGCCAAGCGGCACGCTCAGGGAGGGACCGCGGTGTGTCGCATCGTGAAGCCCGGACAGCAAGATGCTCTACAGCCTCGCCCCCGCCCGTCCAAAGGTTTCAGGGCGCCGTCGAACACAAACCGCCCGGTCCTGTCCAGCCGCCGTTTTGTGGCCAAAAAACAGGCAAATTGCATTATCAACTGAATATCAACCAGATAAACAAAAACCAGCACAATAGCATAACTGCCTCATTCTCAGCCCTTCAAGGCCGTTGTACAATATATGTACAATACTTGTACAATATTTGTACGTTTACCAATTGTACAAGTATTGTACAACTATTGTACATATATTGTACAACGACCGGTGTTGGTACGTCGAAACCACCGAGGGGCTCGCCGGCGGAATGCTCTCTGTGTTGAAAAAAAACAACAAAAAAAAGCCTGAAAAATTTGCAGATTGACAAAAAAGGAGTACTTTTGCACTTGGAAACAAATTACAAATTAATTATTAACTAACACCGAAGAGCCTGATGGTCAATAACAAGGCACAAAATGAATGAAAAAATTATTATTAACTTTACTCGCTGTGCTGACCCTCACGTCACTGTCGGCACAGAACAAGGGTACCAACCAGCTGCGCGTGCTCTGGGTTGAAATCGAGGAAACGAACACCGCTGCACAGATCACCGGCTCATCGACCAACAACAGCACTTCGGGCTACACCTGCGGCGACTGGACACTGGGCGGCACGGTGCCTTATCCGATGGCCGACGACCGCAATGCTCTCAACACCTGCTCGAGCCTTTACGAAGGCACTGTACCCACCATCGATTTCATTGCCCCCAACGGCTACTACCGCCACATCTACGGTGACACAGACGGCATCAGTCATTTAGACACCGCCATCTGCAACAGCCATATGGCTGCCCTTATCAACAGCTATCCCCGCAGCGGCCAGGCTCCTGTGATTTCGGGCATCGACATTCCCGGCAGTGCAGCCACCAACGCTTCCGTGTCGTTCAGCGTCAGCTACATCAGCGTCGATGCAGCCACCGTGGAATGGACCTTCCAGAACGGCAGCCCCGCCACCGCTTCGACCGCTGACGCCACTTGCTCCTGGAGCACCCCTGGCACCTACACCGTTACCGTTACCGTAACCAACGCCAGCGGCAGCGCCAGCGAGACCGGCACCATCAACATTCTCGACTATGTCGCTCTGTTTGATTTTGAAAATGCCGCAAACTATGGCAACTGGACCTTTGTCGATGGCGACGGCGACGGAAACAACTGGACTCTCGACTATCTCCGCGACCAAGGAGCAGGCCACAATGGATCAAACGGTATGCTTGCCTCCGCATCGTGGAATCCTTCGACAGGAATGGCCCTCACGCCCAACAACTGGGTGTTCTCAGAGGCCATCACCCTTCCCAACGAGAGCGGTTTGACGCTCAACTGGTGGGATAAAGGTCAGGACGCAAGCTACGCTGAAGAGCACTATGCAGTGTACATCTGCACCGAGGCCACCGTTGCCAGCGCTTCCGCCACCACCCCCGTGTGGGAAGGCAACAGCACCGGCGACTGGAGAAACCTCACCGCTTCGCTTGACGCCTACGCAGGCCAGACCATCTATATCGCATTCCGTCACTACAATGTGTCAGATATGTTCTATCTGGACATCGACGATATAGGAATCGCCAGTGGTTCTACCGCCAAGGGTCTCACTACCCCCAAGGGCGGCGCCAAGGCTCAGTGGGCTCAGATCGGCAACCCCTTCACGACCTACGACTTCCGCGACAGCCAGCATCAGTATCCCATCAAGCTGCAGTCGTGGCTTGACAGCGGCTACTGCGTGGTTATCGACTTCTCCTGCACTTGGTGCACTCCCTGCTGGAACGTGCATCAGGCCGGAATCCTCGAAGGCTTCTTCCACCGCTTCGGACCCAACTTCTCCTATCCTTTCGTAGGCCTCGACAACGCCGAGGAGCTCAACCTGAACGTCTACCCCAACCCCACCACCGGCATCGTGACCGTTGACGGCGAAGGCATCAAGAACGTTGACGTTATGGATATGAGCGGCCGTATGGTGATGAACACCAGCAGCAGAACCGTCGATATGACCAACCTCAGCAACGGCGTCTATATGCTGCGCATCAGCACCGAAAAGGGCACCTTCACTCAGAAGATTGTCAAGAAATAAGGGTTTTGGATATCCCGATTGAACCAAAAAAAGCCCCCGCTTCCGCGGGGGCTTTTTTTATATGTGTTGCCCGATGGCCACACGGACGTTGCGCAGATAGAAGCGCCTGAACATAGACTGGCCGTAGATGGCCCGGTAGAGGCGCCCGTAGCGCAGATACTTCCAGCTGCGCCGCACCACGCGCACTGCGGCCAGGCGTGCCCGCTCGGGACACTGCAGGTAGAGCCTGTCGAAGTCGGAGGCCTCGAGCCCTTTGGCTTTGAGCCGAGCGGCATCGAAGGGCAGCTGCACACCGAACAAGCTGTTGCAGTAGCAACTCATCAGGTCGGCAAAGACGTCGACATCGGTCCCCTGCTTCACGGCACAGAACGCGGCATAGTCGAAGCCCTCGCCGCCCACCAGCAGGCACCAGTCGGCCAGGCTGCGCAGCCGCACGGGATTGTGGAAGAACACCGCGTGGTGCTCGCAGTGCTTGGCCAGAAAGAAGGCCGAATGCTCAGGCTGTAGCGTGAGCAGACCGCCTCCGGCCATCGGCACAAAACGCCATTGTATGTCGTCGTTATGGTACAGCAGATAGTTGTGGCACTCGAAAGTTGTGCCGTCGTATTTGAACGATATATGGCGCGGGTCCTTGCGGTCCACAGCGATACCGCGGCCCTCCATCAGGGCGGCGATGCGTTCGGTGTCGGCACCTGTATAGAGGTCGTTGTCGCCGCATTCACGGTATAGCGGCTTGGGGTAGAGCCTCGCCAGCGAAGACCCTTTGACCACCACCGTCGGCAACGACAGCTCGCCCTGCAGCAAAGCGGCGAAGCGCATCAAGGCCTCCTCGCGGCGATGGTTGTCGTGGCCTATGGTCTGCGTGACAGAGGTGAAGTGGAACAGCACCTGCCGCGGCGGTCGCTGCTCCTTAGGCAGTTTCAACACGGCATCGTAGAGCAGCGCCATCACCGCCTGGCGACGCGAGAGGTCGAAGAGCCACTGCCACTCCGCTTCCGATTTCGGCAGCAGAGACGCCTCGGGCACAACGTCCCATAGCCCCAATCCTATCAACGACGCAAGTTGTTTCATCTTTTGCTCCTTATTAGTCTGCACAGGAATGCGAACAGCCGGTAGAGCGGCCGTTGGTACCATCGCACGCGCCCCACTATGGCCATCAGGCTCTCTATGTCGCGCCACGGGCAGCCCTTCACCGCCATAACGCGCAGGTACACGTAGCGGTAGCGCTCGTAGAACCGCTGTACGTTGTCGCTCTGCGAGTGCCTGTCGGCGAACTGGCGCAGAAAGCCGAAGAAGCGGCAGATGTCGGCCGTGAACCGCTGGCTGCGGGCTGCGCTCCAGCCACCGGCCGTTGCCGACGGGTGGTAGGTGCGGTTGCAATAGAAGCGGTAGCTGTCATTGCAGAGGCAGCTTCTGGCAGCCTCTACGACACCAATGCTGAACACCGTGTCCTCGAGCAGCGACATACCGTCGCCGTAGCGCAGTTCCGGATGCTCCGCCAGCCAGCTGCGACGGATAATGTTTGTAGTGTGGTCGGTGATGCTTGTGCGAGGCCTCAGAAGGCGCAACGGCACACACCGCCACGTCAGCGACGCATTGGCGGCGCCGCATTCCGGCCGCACTCCCCTTTGCTTCTGTTTCACCATAGCGCCTATATGGAACAGCGGCACGTCGGCAGGCATAGACTTCAGGTCGTCTATCAGGCACTGTATGCCATCGGTGCGCACCACGTCGTCGGCATCGACAGGCCATATAAAGTCGCCCTGCGCGGCAGCGATGCCTGCGTTGC
>CAJOMZ010000141.1:0-2106 GCA_905236645.1 uncultured Bacteroidales bacterium | reverse complement strand
CCTTCGGCTTTCAGCGGCACATCCGAGCCGTCGTCCACAGCCACCACCTCGGCCACGCCACCATCGAGCAGCGGACGCAGCGACGCAATGCACTCGTCGAAGGCAGCGGCAGCATTGTAAACAGGCACTATAAGCGACAGCAACATAGGAAAGCGAAAAGCGGAAAGCGGAAAACGGTAAACGGTAAGCCGGAACCGACAAAGTGAAAACGGAGAACGCGCTGACGCGGCAGCCGGTTCTCCGTTCTCCGTCTTTAATTATACACTGTTATTTCTTTTCAGGCATTGCCTCAAGAGCAGCCACCAGATAGTCGTAGAACTTCTTGCAGCTGGGGATGTTGGCGCGCTCGTCAGGGCTATGAGGGCTCTGCAGCGTCGGGCCGAAGCTGATCATATCCATATCGGGATACTTGCCGCCCAGCAAGCCGCACTCCAAGCCGGCGTGAATGGCAACCACGGCGGGTTCCTTCTTGTAGAGCTTCTTGTAGACCTGCTTCATAGTCTTGAGCAGCGGGCTCTGCATATTGGGTTTCCAGCCAGGATAAGCTCCACTCAGCTTGCAGGTGCCGCCAGCCATTTCTGCCAGGCACACCAGGCGTTCGGCAAGGGCGTCCTTGGCGGTATCCACCGACGAACGGAGCAGTGCCTGTACGGTGAAGTTCTTGCCGGTAGTCTTGACTATAGCCAGGTTGAGCGAAGTCTCCACAAGGCCTTCCATATCGCGGCTCATACGGATAACGCCGTTGGGGGCCACCATCATCAGGTTGATAATCTTCTGGGTGTCGGCATCGCAGATAACGTTCTGCGGCATACGCACCTTCTCATATTTCATAAAGAAGTCGGGCTCGACGCTTGCCAGCTCTTTCTTGACCCATCCGGCCACCTTGTCGAACTCGGCGAGGATGCACTCGGTATGCTCCTTCGGGAAGGCGATGACGGCCTCGGCGTCGCGCGGGATGGCGTTGCGCATATTGCCGCCGCTGACGCTCACCAGGCGCAGACCGCATTCGGCCACCCAGCGGAGGTGACGGAACAGCAGCTTGTTGACATTGGCACGGCCCGTGTTGATCTCCATACCCGAGTGGCCACCCTTCAGGCCGCCCAGCGTAAGGCGGTAGGCACAGTAGTCCTTCGGGGCCTTCTCCGTGGCGTAGGGGATGCTCATTGTGGCATCGATGCCGCCGGCGCAGCCAACATAGAGCTCGCCTTCAGTCTCCGAATCGAGGTTGAGCAGGAAATCGCCCTTCAGCTCGCCGGCCTTGAGGCCGAAAGCGCCGGTCATACCCGTTTCCTCGTCGGTGGTAATGAGAGCCTCGAGCGGACCGTGCTTGATGGTCTTCGACTCAAAGACAGTCATAATGGCAGCCACACCCATACCGTCGTCGGCGCCGAGCGTAGTGTCGCAAGCATAGACCCAATCCTCGACAATCTTGGTCTCGATAGGGTCTTTCAGGAAGTCGTGCACCTTGCCGGCACGTGCCTGCGGCACCATATCCATATGAGCCTGCAGCACCACCGGGCGGCGGTTCTCCATACCCTTTGTGGCGGGTTTGGTCATAATGACGTTGCCGACCTTGTCGACACGGCATTCGATTTTTTTGTCTTTTGCCCATTTCACCAAGAAGTTGCGGACAGCCTCTTCGTGCTTCGAGGGACGCGGGCAGCGCGTCAGGGAGTAGAAATTACTCCACAATGCTTTCGGTTCAAGTTCTTTGATTGTCATAGACTTATATGATTTTATAATTATACTTTGCTCCTATTGAGGGTACAAAAGTACACTTTTTATTTGATACAGCAAAATTTTTTTGAAAAAGAATCGTTTAAATCGTGTATGAAATGTCAAAAATGCCCCCGCCATTGCACGTCGCTGCCGGGTTTCTGCCACAGCGATTCCGGCCTCCCCGAGGCGGCTGCCGTCTACGCCCACACCGGCGAGGAGCCCCCCATATCGGGCGCCAAGGGCATCAGCAACATCTTCTTCGCCCACTGCAACCTGCAGTGCTGCTTCTGCCAAAACCACGCCATCTCGCGCGCCGCCGTCGACCCCTCGCTCATAGCGCTCCGCTCCATCGGCCAGATACTCGACGCCGTCGAGCAGAGCCTGCAG
>CAJOMZ010000140.1 GCA_905236645.1 uncultured Bacteroidales bacterium | reverse complement strand
GAAGTACTGGGCCTGGCTGGCGCCCATAGCCACCTGCGCCACATAGACGTAGCCGTAGCTCTTGGCAATCATACCGAGGTCTTTCTTGCGGATCTTCTTGCCGCTGGTGGCGTGGTGTGCCGTCGGCTTGGCCGACAACTTGGCGACAGCGCCGGCCGGGCAGAACGTCCACTGGAAGTTCTGCTCATTCGAGCTCTGTCCGCCGGTGTTGGAGTACACCTCGGTGTCGACGACGACGACGTTGACATCCTCGCCGCTGGCCAGCACGTGGTCCAGACCGCCGAATCCGATATCATAGCCCCCAGCCGTCGCCGCCTAAGATCCACTGGCTCTTCTTGACGAGGCTGTTAGAAAGCGTGGTTGTCGTAGTATAGTTCATTTTACAGGTCAAGGTCGTTATACATCTTATCGATAATTTGTTTCAACTCCACTATTTCAGGCTCGTAGTTGTATGCTGCATGGCAATGGTCTATGTCGTTTATTGCCATATCAAAAATGCTCAATAAGTTTCTTATTGCTGGTAGAAAATGCTGAACATTGTTTTCGATAAAGTTGTCGAAGCAAATTCCCGCTTCGGGATTTTCTTCGTGGTCTGCCT
Source organism: uncultured Bacteroidales bacterium (assembly GCA_905236645.1). GTDB lineage: Bacteria > Bacteroidota > Bacteroidia > Bacteroidales > P3 > Colimorpha. Next base: position 3,136 of record CAJOMZ010000140.1, on the reverse strand, counting down.
TTAGTGTATCATAGTCATCTTTGAAAGTCTTATCCATTTCCTCCAAACTGCTCTCCATAGCTCTTTTTGCGCATGGGAAAGCCTGTCGCCACTCCCCGTTTTTGAGTAATGTATCTGCACTTTCTTGCATAGAATTGTTTCTCATATTATTCTTTTTTTAATCAAAACCGAACGCGTCACCATTCCCATTTTTTAGGGCACTCATAATTGCGGTCTCTTCATCTATACATATTCCACTTTTAAGAGGCGTTGCAGTCCAAGTAATGTTATTCCATCTTTCGTCTCTTGCCTTTTTTTCTTCTTTCTGCTTTTCTTCTTCGCTTTTGGTCATCCACATTTCATACCACTTGTACAATTGTTCAAAACTGGTTTCTGAAAAAGCAAGAGAGTTCGCATTGGGAAATAAACGTTGAAAAGAAATGTATTTACCTCCATAGTTAATAATCCATTTGAAGTATAAGGATTTCTCAATCTCACTCATTTGGTCAATTGGCTTGAACTCACGCAAGAAGAAATCAGCAAGTTTTCTTCTGCATTTGTTCAATTCCTCAGTTGCTTTGTCCAAAGCATTCATTTCCTGTGATTGGAAATAATTTACAAGAAAGACATAGTTCAAATCGGATATCTTCGCATTAACATTATCAATTATGGGTTGCCCCATGTATTTTAATTCTCGATTCAGTGTGTCAAGTCCTATGTTTAGTTGCTTTAATAACATTGATACACGTTTACTCATGGTTGAATGTACAGGAGCCTGATTGCCGACAACCATGAGGCAAGGAACCCAGGTTTGACCGTTGTCTTTGGAGACTTCAGCGTATCTGAAGGCATCAATGTCTTGGCCTTCGTTTAGGGCTTTCACAGCATTGGGACTGATGTAGCCAGTGATGTCGCCACAGGTAAAGAAGTCCTTACCTGTGTTGGGGTCCACTCGGTGGTCGATGGTGGCATTTTTGCTGATGACTACTTGTTTTGCCGACATTTCATTGCGGCTGATAAGTTTGTTTTGTCCCATCACTGTTTTTTGGGTTTGATTTTCATTTCTGCATTTTCACCGCGCATACCTGCAATTTGCTGTTGCAGGACTGCAAAACGGGCGCGCATTTATGCGGAGGCCTCCGCAGGGCTGCAAATCGACCGCGCATATATGCGGGGAGCATTACACGGCTGCAAATTGACCTCGCATATATGCGGGGCGCGTTGCACGGCTGTTTCGCCATCCCGCATATATGCGCGGTGCGTTGCATCATTCGGTGGGGGCGGTGTCGTCCTGCGCGGGCTCATTGCCGTCCTGCTTCTTGCCTTTGTTGGCGTTGGGGTTCGACATCGCGTGGCGGCGGAAGTAGTCGAGGTCTTCGGCCATACGCTTCACGAGATCGGCGGCTTCGCGGCGGTCGGGGTTGAGGGCGAAGTAGGCGTTGGTATAGAAGACCACGGCGGCGTAGGCCTCGTCGCTTACGGCGCGGGCGGCTTTGAGTTCGCCCAGCACCTGCTCGGAACGCTCGTCGTTGCGGTTGGCGATGAGCTGGCGCACCTCGTCGTTCTTCGCCTTGAGCTGGTTGGCGACGATGAGCAGGCCGAGGCGGTTCAGCTGACGCTCGTACTGCAGGAGGTCTTGCAGCATATTGTCGATGAGGCCGCTCTCTTTCATATAGTTCTCGCGGGTGGAGATTTTGTAGTTTTTGATGACCTTGAGCAGCGGCTCGGCGTGCTGGGCTGTCTCGGCGATGGGGAACTTGGCGTAGGCCTTGATGGTGTCGCGCAGCGAGGCGTAGAGGCGGTCGCGCTCCTCGTCGGCCTGCTGGAGGGCGGCGGTGTGGTCGCTGGCGCGGTAGCGTTTGAAGGCGTCGTCCTCCTTGGCGTAGGCTTCGCGGAACTCTTCGACGGCTTTGCGCCAGAGCTCGTGGTCGAGCTGGATTTCCTCGGTGCGCTTGCGCACGGTGGCGAGGTACTCATAGTGCGCCGCATTGGCCGCGCGGGCGATGCTGATGGCTTCTATCTGAATAGGTAATTCCATAATTGTGATGTTTTATTGATGATACTTGAGGTTAATTGTTTTCCTTTGGCGCTTTGGCAAAGAGCCTAACAATCCAGTATATTCCAAGAGGAATGATAGACCATATAATAAAGTTTACCAGTGTCCGCACATTGATTAACGTGTGTACCACAGGGGCGTTTCCATAATTAAAGTGCTTATCCCATTCTGTCCATTCATAAATCCATTCGTTATTCAATGCGGGGATTAACAACAATAACACGATGTAGCAAAGGTATATGGCGAGCATATGCCTTGGGTTCTTTATGAAGCGAGTAAACTTACAATCTTTCATTATTGTTACTTGTCAGAGCAATCTTGTGTGGGTAAACAAACGGGGATCGAGAAACTGATATGGCTTGCTGTTGAATTTTTTACATCTTTCGGAGTGTTTTCTTGATCACTTAGTACCTGTATTGCAACACCAGTTTGACCACTTTTTTCCGTGACTTCAACTGCGATGTCAAAATATATTTTCTCTACACGGCGTTGCAGGGCATTGCGAGGAACAGAATAATTGCCATCCTCGCCAACAGATATTGGAGGATTGACGATGACCCCGGATTGGCTACATTCAAGTGATGCTTCAGAAACACCTTTGCAGACTTGTTTTATCGTCTCTACAATAAATTCACTTATTTCCATTGTGTTCTTTTTATTAATTATACATTCTTTAGAAGCTGGGTAGCCCTCTCGGGCTGCCCAGCTTGGGGTGGAGATTATTACATCTCCGAGAGTTTCTTGTAGCCTTCATAGCGCAGTTTGGCGTTGCGCTCGGTGGCGACGAAGAGTTCTTCGGCCTCGGAGGGGAAGGTCTTCATCAGCGAGTTGTAGCGGACCTCGCCCATGATGAAGTCGCGGAACTTGCTCCAGTCGGGCTCCTTCGAGTCGAGGTGGAAGCCATTCTTGCCGGCGTCTTCCTCAGCGGGATTGAAGTGCCACAGGTGCCAGTAGCCGCACTCGACGGCCTTCTTCTCCTCGTTCTGGGTGCGACCCATACCAATCTTGATACCGTGGTTGATGCAGGGTGCGTAGCAGATGATGAGCGACGGGCCGTGGTAGGCCTCGGCCTCCTTGATGACGTTGAAGTACTGGGCCTGG
>CAJOMZ010000139.1 GCA_905236645.1 uncultured Bacteroidales bacterium | reverse complement strand
GGCATCGTGCGTTGCCAGAACCGCCAGGAGCTGACCACCGTCTGCGCTGTCTTTATGCATCCCGAAATCAAGGGCAAACGCTGCGCCGTCATCACCCACGCCGGAGGCCCCGCGGTTATGCTCACCGACGTGCTGAGCAACGGCGGTATGGAGGTGCCTTCGCTTAAAGAGCATCCCGCCAGCCCCGCTCTGCTCGAAAAGCTTTTTGCCGGCTCAAGCGTAGGAAACCCCATCGATTTCCTCGCCACCGGCACCGCCGAGCAGCTGGGCTACATCATCGACACCGTCGAAAACGAATATACCGACATCGACTTTTCGGTCGTAATCTTCGGCTCGCCGGGACTGTTCTCCAACAAGGAGGTCTACGATCTGCTCGACGAGAAGATGAAGACCTGCAAGAAACCTATCTTCCCCGTCCTGCCTTCAATCATAAACGTCAAAGACGAAATCAACGATTTCATAGCCAAGGGCCGTATCAACTTCCCCGAAGAGTGCGTGCTCGGCAACGCTATATGCAAGGTCTACAACACGCCCAAGCCTCAGCCTGAGCACGTTGACGTGCCGCAGATCGACGTGGCCCGCATCCGCAAGACCGTGGAGCGCTGCAAGGACGGATATATGGAGATTGCCGACTACAACGAGCTGCTCGACGCCGCAGGCATAAGCCGCAAGAAGTCGGTCGAGGTGAGCAAGAAAGAGGACGCCCTCGCTTTCGCCAAAGAGGTGGGCTGCTCGAAGGATGTGCCCCTCGTAATGAAGGTCGTCGGACCTCTCCACAAGAGCGATGTGGGTGGCGTGACCCTCGGTGTCAAGGACCTCGACACTGTGGCCAAGGAATTTGACCGTCTGATAGTTATACCCGAGACCTACGCTGTCGAGATGTACCCGATGCTCGACGGAACCGACGTATACATCGGAGCCATCCGCGACCCGAAGTTCGGCCACCAGATATTCTTCGGCCTCGGTGGTATCTTCATCGAGGTGCTGAAGGACGTCCAGAGCGCACTGGCCCCCATCACCGCTGCCGAAGCCAAAGAGATGCTGAAGCAACTGAAGGGCTACAAGATCCTTGAAGGCGTGCGCGGTCAGGAAGGCGTCAACTTCGACCTCTATGCCGAGCAGGTGGCACGTGTCAGCGCACTGGTCCAGGCCGCTCCCGAGATTGCCGAGATGGACCTCAACCCGTATAAAAATACAAACAATAATGAAAACAATCGACAGATTGTCTGAAATGTCATCAACAGCCTGTCGCTCATTTTGTTAACGCTGCGTTTGCGAAATCAAGTTTTTTATCCTTTCTTTGAAATGCCCTGGTTCTTAAGCTGTTCGGCCCTGCCGTCGGTGCGATTCGCGCCCTCGGCGGTCTCTGCGTCAGTTGCGGCGCTGCCGCCCTGCGGATTGGCCTGTGCAGTCGCATCCGTTGCGTCAACACTCTCACCCTCAGCCTCTTCTGCCTCCCATTCGTCGGTCGACAGTATGCCGCTGCCGATATAGAGGGTCTGCGAGGCGCGGCCTGCATTGTCGGTGACAAAGCCCCACAGATGCACCTCACGCCCGGCCCAGAACTCGTGGAGCTTCATTTCCAGCTGTTTGCCACGGCGGTAGGCCGGCGCCGAAATGTCGAAGTCGCCCAGCTCGGGGCAGTAGGCGACCAGGCGCACCATATCGTCCGACTTGGTTGAACGGTGCAGCGGGTTCTTGTCGAACGTGATGCTGACCGTAGTCTCGTCGATCAGCTGCGGAGCGTTGAACGCCACGGGCGCCACGGGGCCGTCGCTTAGCTGCAGCGACTCGTAGTCGACTGCCAACTGGTTGTCAACCAGTGCAAAGCATCCTTTGTTGATGCGCATAAAATAGTTGCTCTCGGTGAGGTTGTGCCGTACGCTTTCGGCCTTGAGCCCGGCATAAATCACCTGCCGTGCGTGCGAGGCAAAGCCCACGGTAAGCTTGAACAGGTTGCGCTGCGCCACCTGCGATTCGGTGCGGGCGTCCTTGTACTGCGCCGGCAGTGCACGCATACACCATTTCCCACGCCAGTAATAGCCGATGGTGTTGCCTACTCGACCTTGATAATGCATTGGATTACTGTCACTTGATTTTCCCATAGTATTGTTTTTTTAATGGTTGATAAATGATAAGCTTGCGTTTTGAATAGTTCAAAGTTCTATCATAACGCTACCAAAGTCGTATTATTGTTTACCGAAACAAAATTTTATAAAACTTTGGTAAAACTTTGAGTAAACTTTGATAGGTATTTGGTATATGGAAACATCATCGTCAACGGCGAGACCGTGAACGCCATCACCAACCAGATGATGGGCGGCATGGGCCAGATGGGCGGCGGAATGCAGCCCGGAAACATGCAAGGCAGGCCTTAACAAAACACACGCCCCGCCGCTTCGCACCGTCGGCAAAGGAGCGTCTATCCGCTAAACAGCAAACGGCGGACTTGCGGTCCGCCGTTTGTGAAAAAAGGGAAATGTTGTTTGAAAAATATCCTTTTCAGTCCACTTTCAGCTTGGTGAACACGGCTTCGGGGACGTCGCGGTCGGTGTAGTGGATGTTGCACTCGGTCTTGGAGAAGTTGGGGTCGAGGTAGATGCGGCCGCTGATGTTCGAGTTGGCCTGCAGCATACGGTCGGCTCCGTAAATGACCACCACGTTCTGGTAGGTCTCGCGTTCGCGCGTCACGTATTCGCCGCCGATGGTGTCGGGGCTTGTGAGCGACACGGCATATCCGATGTTGCCGCTTGTACATTGCTCATAGTCAACAACTTTGCCTGTGAATTCAAAGTCTTCGTAGTGGCTGCAGGCCGCGAGGAGCAGCACGGCAGCCGCGGCGATTATCTTTTTTGTAATGTTCATCTTTTACTTTTTAATTATTGATACTTAATTATTACTTCAAACCGACACGCCGAAGTCGCGCAGGGCGGCGTTGAGCGATGTCTTCTTGTCGGTGCTTTCCTTGCGCTGGCCTATGATGAGGGCGCAGCTGACGCTGTAGTCGCCGGCAGGGAAATGCTTGGCGTAGCTGCCCGGTATGACGACGCTTCGGGGCGGCACATAGCCGTTGTAGTAGACAGGTTCAGAGTTGCTTACGTCGATGATCTTGGTGCTGCCGGTGATGACGGTGTTGGCTCCGAGCACGGCTTCGGCGCCGATGTGGGCCCCTTCCACGACGATGCAGCGCGAGCCAACGAAGCAGTTGTCCTCGATGATGACCGGCGCTGCCTGCACGGGCTCGAGCACTCCGCCGATGCCCACGCCGCCGCTCAGATGGACATTGCGGCCTATCTGGGCGCAGCTGCCCACGGTGGCCCAGGTGTCGACCATCGTGCCGCTGTCGACATAGGCTCCGATGTTGACATAGCTGGGCATCATCACCACGCCTTTGGCAAGGAAGGAGCCGTAGCGTGCCACTGCGGGCGGCACCACCCGCACACCCTGGGCGGCATAGTCGCGCTTGAGGGGTATCTTGTCGTGGTACTCGAACGGGCCCGTCTCGACAGTCTTCATATCGCATATCGGGAAGTAGAGCAGCACGGCCTTCTTGACCCACTCGTTCACCTGCCAGCGCATCGCGTCGCCGTCGCAGCCCTCGACGGGCTCGGCCACTCGCAGAAGGCCTTTGTCGAGTTGCCCGATAACGGTCCTGACGGCCTGTCGTACATCTTCGTTTTGCAGCAAATCGCGGTTCTCGAACGCCGCTTCAATGGTCTCTTGCAGGGTGTTATTCATTTTTTTTCACTTTTTTTCAATTCTTTACAATAAAAATCGCATTTTTGAGTAATTACAAAAGTACGAATAAAAAACGAAATGGCTATAAATTTTCTTAATAAAATCAGATTCACGCTTTTGGCTGCGGCCCTTTGCGTCGCGGCGGCCGCCGGCGCCCAGAACCGCGACGTGATGAGCGCCTATCAGCGCAATATGCAGCCCCTGCTCGAAAAGGTTATGAACGCGCCCACCGACAATGAGCGCTACAACGCCAACGAGCAGTTTGTACAGCTCTTCGAGGAAGCGCTGAACGTGGAGGGGTCCATCCACTGGAAGTGGGACCTGGGCACTTACGTGTCGGTGCTGACCTCGAGCGACCGCCAGTTCCGAATCGTTACTTGGCCTGTGGTGCGCGACAACGGGGAGTACGAGTGCTTCGGCTTTGTCCAGTCCTACAACGCAAAGACCGAGCAGTATGACGTGTACGTGCTTCACGACAAGTCGGACGAGATATTGTCGGTCAACGAGGTGGTGCTTGAGCCTGAGAATTGGCTTGGCTGTGTGTATCAAGAGCTTGTGGAGACCAAACACGATGGCAAAGAGTACTACACCCTGATCGGCTGGTCGGGCGTCAACGCCCTTACGCAGCGCAAGGTGATAGAGCCTGTCTGCTTCCGCGGCACCGGCTCCAAGCCTCAGTTCGGCCAGGCCCTTTTCCGTCGCGAGAAGAACCTGAGGCGCGTGGTGCTCGACTACTCCAGCCGTGCGATGGTCAATGTGCGTTACGACGAGCAGGTGGTGCGCACTTACGAGAACAAGAAGGTGAAGAAGAAAGGCCGTACCATCAACGTGCAGGTGCCCAAGGAGGAGAAGATGAAGATGATACTCCTTGACGAGATAGCCCCTATGCTGCCCGGAATGGAGGGCTTGCCGCAATACTATGTGCCGACAGGCACAGAGGTGGCCTACATCTTCGCCAACGGTCGCTGGGAGCTGCGCGACAATGCCCAGGGCCGCCTCGACGACAGGAAGCTCAACAAAGAGTTCGAACCCCTGCCGAAAACAGCCCCTGCATACAAGAGTGACCTGTAATTGACGGGCTATTAACAAATAATTATTATCTTTGCACTCTCAAATAAAAGGACAATAGCTTTGCAAGGTGTTATTTTAGAAAATATTAATACTCCTGAAGATCTTCGCCGGCTACCCATTTCCGACCTGCCGGAACTAGCCCGTGAACTGCGACACTATATCGTCGACACTCTCGCCTCTCATCCCGGCCATCTTGCGTCATCGCTCGGTACCGTCGAGCTTTCCATAGCGTTGCACTACGTGTTCAATACGCCCGACGACAAGGTAGTCTGGGATGTAGGCCACCAGGCCTACGCGCATAAAATCCTTACTGGACGGCAACAGCAGTTCCACACCATCCGCACCTACGGCGGCATCAGCGGCTTCCCGCGTATGGACGAAAGCCCCTACGATGCCTTCGGCACTGGTCACAGCTCCACCTCCATCTCGGCCGCCCTCGGTATGGCCACAGCCTCCAAACTGCAAGGCAACACGTCACGCCAGCATATCGCCGTCATAGGCGACGGTGCAATGACCGGCGGCGAGGCCTTCGAAGCCCTCAACAACGCCGGTGTCTCCAAGGCCAACATCCTTGTCATACTGAACGACAACGGCATATCCATCGACAAGGCCGTCGGTGGCCTGAGCCGCTACCTCGTCAAGATAACCTCATCGCAGAAATACAACCGCATCAAAGAGCACGTATGGCGAACGACAGGCGGCGACGACAAGCCCTTGAAGGGCCGCAACTTCATCTCCAAAAGCCTCTCGGCCCTTAAATCCTCGCTGCTGTCGAGCTCCAACCTCTTCGAGTCATTGGGCTTCCGCTACTTCGGCCCCATCGACGGCCACGATGTGGAACAGCTCGTAGAGGTGCTGTCGAGCCTTCGTAAGCTCAACGGTCCCAAGTTGTTGCATATCGTTACCAAGAAGGGCAAGGGTATGAAGAAAGCCGAGCAAAACCCCGTGACCTACCACGCCCCGGGCAAATACGACGCCGAAACGGGCCTGCAGCTCCGCACCGACAAGAGCCACCAGCCACTGAAATACCAGGATGTCTTCGGGCACACAATAATAGAACTGGCCGAGCAGAACGACCGCATCGTAGGCATCACGCCCGCTATGTCCACCGGATGCTCGCTCAACCTGATGATGCAGTGTATTGTTTCTAAATATATTTGAATAAAGCTTATCATTATGTTATATTTATGCTCTTTATCTTTTTTTATTTCGTTGAAAATATAATCGAAACTCCTT
>CAJOMZ010000138.1 GCA_905236645.1 uncultured Bacteroidales bacterium | reverse complement strand
TATAAACTTTAAAATTGAGCTTGTTTAGTTTCTCTATCTCTTAATTTTTGACAAATGGTACTTGGTAAATAAGTTTCCATTAATAAAGTAATTTCTTCAATAAAGGTTTGCCATCGCGCTGCACAAACTCGTATGTCCGTGGAACAACGGTGTCGCGCTCGGCGGCATTTGCCAGAACCCCGACAGACAGCATTATCAACAGAAAGAATCGCTTCATAATTAGCTCCATTTAATCACTGAAACTCTTAAACTTTTAAACTCCAAAGCCCTAAAGCCCTCAACCCCTAAAACTTATAGTGTATGCCGAAGCCGCCGCTGAAGCGGTCGTAGTTGAAATAGTTGTCGTCGGCAGGCCATCCGTTGAGGGCGGCGAAGGCGAGGTTGAAACTGAACTTTAAGTTGGGCCAGCCGAAGCGGAACACCATCTGCGGCTGGAAGACGAATGCAGGCGCGTCGTGACGGACCACAAGGGTCTCGGTGCCGTCGGAGAGCACTTCGTACTTGTCGAACTGAGGCGTCATCAGGCCGCATTTGATGCCGAAGCCAAGGTCTATGCAATCGTCGTCAAGGCCGGTCCATCCGAAGTTGATTTGGCTGAAGACGAGGTTGTAGTGGCCCTCAGTGCGGAAGGTGTTGTCGAACAGGTTGTTTACGGAGTCCTGCTGCGTTTTGCCGTAGCCGTAGCCGACATAGCACTCCAGCACGCTCATTCCGAATGGAAAGTAGGTGCCCGCCGCGGCCTGCAGGTGGTAGATGCCGGGGTCGGTGAAGCTGGCCGAGGCCTGCACGCCAAGCATATTCAGCGGCGCGTAGGCTACGGTGGCGTTGATGGCAGGGGCCGCCAACAGTGGCGCTGATATCGAGACAGAGCCGTCGACGTGCAGGTCGCCTTGCTCGCGCAGCAAGGGTATGTCGGTGTTGTGCGGATGGTAGACCACGCACGAGGTGAAGATGCTTGTCGCTAAAAATATCGCAACCAGTGAGATAACGGTGTTTTTCATAGCTTGAAAGGCTTTTTTTATAATTGCAAATTTACGAAAAAAAACTTTAGTTGCGTCTCTATTCTTTGTCCATTGCCCAAAAAAATATTTTCTGGACAATTTCCGATGGTTTGCGCTCAACCTCGAGAGCGTTTCGGTCACCCCCAAAAAATGTCTTCCAAAAACCCTTTCGAGGCTCATTTTCTGTATAACACTCATACTTACAGCTGTTTATCTCGAAAACGCCCTCTTTTTCGCGCCGTTTCATAACTGCCTCATCCTCAGGCCTTCAAGGTACCAACTCCGTCCGTTGTTATGTACAATACTTGTACAATATTTGTACGTTTACCAATTGTACAAGTATTGTACAACTATTGTACATATATTGTACAACGGACGGAGTTGGTAGGGCGGAGACTGCCAGTTGTGGCAGGTTTTTGTGTCGCGACTGACAATTTGTCAGTTTTTCGGAAACGGCGGCGTTTGGCACTGTTCTTGATATGGATTGTTTGGCTTTCTGCGTTGGCGGGTGGCCGTAAATCAACAAGTTTCAAGAATAAAACAAAAAAAAATACAACAATTATGGGAAAAATCATCGGTATTGACTTAGGAACGACCAACAGCTGCGTCTCCGTTATGGAAGGCAATGAGCCTGTGGTTATTATGAACAGCGAAGGCAACCGCACCACCCCGTCGGTGGTGGGTTTCCTCGAGAACGGCGACCGCAAGGTGGGCGACCCCGCCAAGCGTCAGGCCATCACCAACCCTCACAACACGGTCTATTCGATCAAGCGCTTTATGGGCGAGAGCTACGACCGCGTGCAGAAGGAGATAGAGGCTGTGCCTTACAAGGTTGTCCGCGGCGACAACAACACGCCGCGCGTCGACATCAGCGGACGCCTCTACACGCCGCAGGAAGTCAGCGCCATCGTGCTGCAGAAGATGAAGAAGACGGCCGAGGACTATCTCGGCACCGAGGTGACGGAGGCCGTCATCACCGTCCCCGCCTACTTCAACGATAGCCAGCGCCAGGCCACCAAGGAGGCCGGCGAGATTGCAGGCCTCAAGGTGCGCCGCATCGTCAACGAGCCTACGGCTGCTGCCCTGGCCTACGGTCTGGACAAGAAGAACCAGGATATGAACGTGGCAGTGTTCGACTTGGGCGGCGGCACGTTCGATATCTCGATTCTGAACCTGGGCGACGGCGTGTTCGAGGTCAAGTCGACCAACGGCAACACGCATCTGGGCGGCGACGACTTCGACCTTAAGGTCATCAACTGGCTGGCCGACGAGTTCAAGAGCGACAAGAACATCGACCTGCGCAAGGACCCGATGGCTATGCAGCGCCTGAAAGAGGCCGCTGAGAAGGCCAAGATCGAACTGTCCTCGAGCCAGGAGACTGAAATCAACCTGCCTTATATCACCGTGGCCGACGGCGTGCCGCAGCACTTGGTCAAGAAGCTCAGCCGCGCCAAGTTCGAGCAGCTGTGCGACGACCTGATCCAGGCCACCATCGAGCCCTGCCGTCAGGCTATGAAGGACGCAGGCCTCTCGAATTCAGACATTAACGAGGTTATCCTTGTGGGCGGTTCGACACGTATCCCAGCCGTTCAGAAGAAGGTCGAGGAGTTCTTCGGCAAGGTGCCCAGCAAGGGTGTCAACCCCGACGAAGTTGTGGCCATCGGCGCTGCCATCCAGGGCGGCGTGCTGACAGGCGAAGTGAAGGACGTGCTTCTGCTCGACGTCACCCCGCTTTCGCTCGGCATCGAGACCCTCGGCGGCGTTATGACGCGCCTGATCGACGCCAACACAACTATTCCTACAAAGAAATCGCAAGTCTTCTCGACGGCTGCCGACAACCAGCCCGAGGTTGAAATCCACGTGCTGCAGGGCGAGCGCCCGATGGCTGCCGACAACAAGACCATAGGCCGCTTCCACCTGGCAGGCATACCGCCGGCACCGCGCGGAGTGCCCCAGATTGAGGTCACCTTCGACATCGATGCCAACGGCATCCTCAACGTCAGCGCCTGCGACAAGGCCACCGGCAAGAGCCAGAACATCCGCATCGAGGCCAGCAGCGGCTTGAGCGAAGACGAAATCAAGCGTATGAAGGCCGAGGCAGAGGCTCACGCCGCCGACGACAAGAAGGCCAAGGAGGAGATTGAGAAGATCAACGCTGCCGACAGTATGATTTTCCAGAGCGAGAAGAACCTGAAGGACTACGGCGACAAGCTGCCCGCCGACAAGAAGAGCGCCATTGAGAACGCCCTCAACGAACTGAAGGCCGCCCACAGCGCCCGCAACGTGGCCGGCATCGACCAGGCAATGGAGAAGATCAACGCCGCTTGGCAGGCCGCCAGCCAGGATATGTACAACGCCCAGCAGCAGGCCGGCCCCCAAGGAGGCGCCGCCGGCTTCGACCCCAGCAATATGGGCGGCGCCGGCCAGCAGTCCAACGGTGGCTCCAACAACGACACCGTCACCGACGTCGACTACGAAGAAGTCCGATAATTAAAGGTCGAATAGAAAAATAGGTGCAATTTTATGATTGCACCTCTTTTTTTTTTGCAATGCGGAGAAAAAGCTGTATATTTGCCGCAAAATATGCGGAGAATAATAATTATATTATTCGCACAAAAACAGGTGAATATGTATTTATGGGAACATTTGGACTGGCCTAAATTCCAGTGGGACGAACAGAAAATCAACGAAATGTTGGTTAATGTGAGGCATCAGCAAGGGCGGCTGTTAGGCATGGCAGATATGCTCGGGTTTGATGTGAAAAGTCCGGTTGTGCTTGATGCAATGACATCGGACATCATCAAGTCGTCGGAGATAGAGGGCATTGCTTTGAATGCCGACGATGTACGTTCGTCGGTAGCGTGGCAGTTAGGAATTGACCGCGTCGGAGTGCCGTCATCCGACCGCTACATTGAAGGGGTGGTGGAGGTGATGTTTGACGCCGTGCATCATTATGACGAGCCATTGACACAGGAGCGTCTGTTTCGTTGGCATTGTGCATTGTTCCACAATCCCAGCCGATTGGAGCACATCACCGTGGGCGACTGGCGGCAGGGGGATATGCAGGTAGTATCCGGACAGTATGGAAAAGAGAAGGTCCATTATGAAGCACCTCCAAGCAAGGACGTGCCACGAATGATGGCGGATATGTTGCAATGGATTAACACCTCAGATGCTGACCCAGTAATGAAAGCAGCCATTGCACACCTGTGGTTTGTTAGCATACACCCTTTCAGCGACGGCAATGGAAGGTTGGCACGTACCATCACTGATATGATGTTGGCCAAATCCGATGCCACACCCTACCGTTTCTACAGTATGTCCACGCAGATTGCGTTGAGCAGGAAAGAATACTACGACATATTGGAGCAGACACAGAAAGGTCCGCTCGACATTACTGAGTGGCTTCTTTGGTTTCTCGGAAGGATGGCGGTGGCTGTAGATGTGGCCATAGAAACAATAGAGCGCACACTAAGTAAGGCCACCTTTTGGGAGAGTTACCGACACGTGGCTATGAACGTGCGGCAGACCAAGATGGTCAATATGCTATGGGATGGGTTTGAAGGCAAACTGACCTCCTCCAAATGGGCGAAGATAAACAAATGCTCCCCCGACACCGCCCTGCGTGACCTGCAAGACCTTGTCGCCAAAGGTATCCTCGTCCGCACAGAGTCGGGTGGTCGCAGCACTGGATACGACTTGGTTAAAAAATAAATGTAAACGATAAAGGGAGCACCAAAAATGACGCTCCCTTCGCTCTTCTGCCTCGCGATCCATAGCACTTTATACCTTCTTGGTGGGTTCTATGTGAGTTGTTATCCTACACACCTTTCGGGTCGCGCGGATTGACCCTCTGCACTTTGTTGTATATGAAGAGCAACTGTGTTGATTTTGCCCAAGAGCTCCTCACTCTTGGAATTGCAAAATGAATCCGCTTCTCCTTTCTTTTGTGGTTTAACATTCGATGAATACGAGTGCAAAGGTACGCATTATTTCCGAGGTGACAAAATAAATTGTCTTTTATCCAGAGCAAGTCAATACCATTGTGGCGATAATGGACATTATAATACCTGCGACTATATACCCTTTTGCTTCATCCCAGGCCCCTTTTGCCGCAACTTTAGATGTTTCTTTTAGATTTTTGAAAAATTCTGCGACAAGGTCTTCTGCATATTTCCTTGCTTCGTTTATATCTTGTTTCAAGTTCTCGTCATGTACCTCATATTCTTGTTTGCGTTCCTCCCTTTCGTATCTTCCTGCCCTTTCTTGTTTTGCTGCATCTGTCCTGTAGTAATTGTCGTACTCGAAATCATATCTAGCTTTCTTCACAGGGTCTTTCAGAATGGCATAAGCTTCGTTGATGTCCTGCATTCTTTGCGTAACATCTTTTCCCGGATTAAGGTCCGGGTGCCATTTTTTTGACAGGAGTCGGTAGGCAGCCCGTATTTCCTCCGAGGATGACTGCCTACCAATTTCAAGAATCGCATAATAGTCCTTGAACTCCATCTTCCCTATTTCTGCAATGATGTATTGTCATCATTATCGTTGCTCTTTTTCCAAATGGCCCGAAGAGCGCCAATTAGGGCGACTAATAGAATTATCGCCAGAAATCCAGGAGTAGAATGCCCCGCATCAGAGCGTATTCCAGTAACGACAGCGAAAAGAATAAAAAAGAGGACTACAGCAACGATAGTCACGATTACTTTTGTTAATTTTTGCATAACATTATATTTTAAGATTTCACATTCCAAACTGTTTTCCAAGCAATTCGATTTTCTGAATTACATTTGTCATATCGTCTTCTGTGTAGCCAAGCTGTTCAAAAACGTGAGCCAAATACCCAAATGCTTTTTCATTCTTGCAAACGCTAGCAATACCGAAGCCCATATACAAAGTTGAATCTAGAGCCGCTTTGTTGGAAATTGGCTTCAATCCATTAACAATATCCTGCACTCTGTTGTGTCCGCCTCTTTGGGCATATGAGACAAACTGACTCTCTGAAATGTTAAGAGCCTTCATCTCGTACTCAATCATTTTGAGTGCTTCTTGTTTTTCCGCCATACCCTGGGCAAAACTCATTATTGATGTTTCGAACCCAAGTATTGCCAAACGCTGCTCCGTTGTTACACCTTGGAACAAATCCTTTGAAATGTCTCCAATAGGATTTGATGTACTTTGCGTGTTCGTTGTTTTCCGAGAACCGAACAAATCTCTAAAGAATCCCATATTGATACTTTTTTAATTGCCTACTCTATAATGCAGTTTTCGGCTTCCGGCCGTAGAGCCGGAAGCCGATGTTGAGATAAGGATATGAAAAAGGCGCGAAACCTTCGTATTTCTGATTAAATCCCTATTTCTGTAACGGGGTGACTGGTAAAATACCCTTGAGGTAAATAAGGCAACGAACATTCCACGCCAATGCGGGAACTTTCCGTCAACTTATTCTCACCTCTTATGATTACCAGTCATCTGTTACAGGAGAACAAGCACTTCAAGCTCTATCTATTTCTTTACTTTTTCTACGTTTTATGTCTTATTCATTTTTTATTTCAACTCTAAATGTCAAATCATACAGGCCGTGTGGCCTTGTCTGTCATATTCTGCGAATGTTCGGCATCGTGGATGATGGCTTGGGTACGGTTATGGGTAAAAGCATAATGCCATCGTGTGTTTATGGATGATACGTCTGTCCAGTCTTTATCGTTCCAGAGCGAGAGGCAGGATGGTTTGACAATATGACATCCGTCAGGTATACCGTTGTCAAGAGCCAGCATCTCATCTCTCAGCTTTCGCATAATTGCAATCACCGTTTCGCGCGAAAGCGTGATATGACTGCGAATGGCATTTGAATAGAAGCGTTTAATACGCGAGGACGCCTGCTGTCTTATGATGGCCATATCTTACGTCTGCTTTTGAGTCGTAATGTTTGTTCACCATATCCTCCATAAGGTCGAAGAATGCATTGACATCCAAGTCTGTATTCTCGGAATTCTCACCCAAGCAATCCAGATTGTCAAATATCAATTTTTCACGTTCTGTTACCATAATCCATTTGCTTTAATTCGCACTGCAAAAGTACAAAGAATATTTGAGCTGACAAAAAATTTTTTTATAGTCCTCCCACAAAAACAGATTTTACCGCTGCAATCAGCGGAGACTGGCAGATAAAACAATTAAGTAATTATAATGATTTTTCCAGATCTATAGACAGAGAATGAGCTGCGTTATTCTTCTATGTTCTTGCTGTTGTATATTTCTGTTTTTGTCATATTGTTTTATTTGTTTCCGGTGCAAAGACACATAATTTTATTCATCCACACAAAATAAATCTTCTATATGGTGAAATAGTTGTATCTTTGCAACTTCAAATGTATAAAAACACTGTCACAATGAAACATACGAAGACCCTTATGCTCCTTGCATCTGCGGCATTTATGCTGTTTGCTTGCGGCAAGGAGGAACCGACGCCGGAGCCGCAAACACCGGCCGTGCCGCAGATTATCATCGACACCGACATTGCCAGCTCGACCGACGACCTTTTCGCTATGCAGCTGCTCTATCGCTATGCCTCGCAGGGACGGTGCAATCTGCTGGGCGTGGTGGTGGACCGTATGGGCGACACCAACGCCGCCGTCGCCGACCTGATGAACAACTACTACGGCTTCCCGACACTGCCTATCGCGCTGGAGCGCAACGGCACCCACGAGCGCTTCGCCTACATCAACTACACTCCCATCGCCCAAGCCACCGACGACGACGGCAACCTGCTGTTCGCCCGCACCTACAGCGACTATTCGTCCCTTCCCGACGGCTACGTCCTCTACCGCCGTCTGCTGGCCAACGCCCCCGACGGCAGCGTCACCATTATGCTCACGGGCATCCCTTCGACGATAGCCAACCTTCTCACCTCTGGCGCCGACCAATATTCTTCGCTGTCGGGCGTGGAGCTGGTGCGCCGCAAGGTGAAAAGGCTCTACTTTATGGCCACAAAGCTGAAACCCGGCAGTGAGCAGGAGGTCAGCGCAGGATACAACCGGATGATGCATCCCGAAGCAGCCAGGACATTGGTTCAACTATGGCCCGACGAGGTCGATGTCATCCTCTCGCCCAGTGCAGTCGGCGATATGGTGGAATATGCTCCGGAACAGGTGATTGGCGATATCGACTGGACCGACTTCCACCCGATTAAACAGATATATATGCGCTTCGACTGCAACACGGGACAGCGTATGTGGGACCCTATGCTCCCACTGCAGGAGTTTGAGGGCGACAGCCTGATTGCCCTTTCGCCCCGCGGACGAATAAGCATCGGTGCCGACAACAAGGTCAGCTTCACCGCCGACCCAGACGGCAACATCCGCTACCAAATACCGG
Source organism: uncultured Bacteroidales bacterium (assembly GCA_905236645.1). Classification (GTDB taxonomy): domain Bacteria; phylum Bacteroidota; class Bacteroidia; order Bacteroidales; family P3; genus Colimorpha. The sequence continues at coordinate 476 of CAJOMZ010000138.1, read as the reverse complement.
GCGACGAAGCGTGGGCACAGCGTATGCTGGATCTGATACGCGCATCAAACCGATAGGACACAGCGGTGACGACAACGTCACCGACGTCGACTACGAAGAGGTGAAGTAATTCACTGAAATACACTAAATAGAAACGCGTGCTGGATAGTTTTCAGCACCCGTTTTTTATTGGTTAAACTATATGACTAAATTTAACGCTTGACAACCGCCAAATTTATTATCAAAAACCAGCCAAATTTATTAGGCATGCTTCGGAGTGGAAACAAAATAAAACAGGCGATGTTGCGTTACTTAAAGCAAAAAAAAACGACGACAACCCGGGGATAATGGCAACCAGGAGGAAAGCAGAGGCACAGTATGCCGGCGCCCTCCCCCGCAGAGGAGAGACACAATGGCAAGCCTGACGACATACAAAATGACGGAATACGCCCACGCGGCCGATACGGCGCTGTTCGACGCCATAGCGGCGTTGGTGG
>CAJOMZ010000137.1 GCA_905236645.1 uncultured Bacteroidales bacterium | reverse complement strand
TTGAAGTGCCGCTCGGCTGCGTGTGCCGCGACGCCGACACCGGCGAAACCATAGGCGAAGTGACCGAAGACGGACAGGAACTCATCATTGCGCGCGGCGGACGCGGCGGCCTCGGCAACGACCATTTCAAGTCGGCCACCAACCAGACCCCGCGCTACGCTCAGCCCGGCGAACCGGCTGTCGAACGCACCGTCGTCATCGAACTCAAGATGTTGGCCGACGTGGGACTCGTGGGCTTCCCCAATGCCGGCAAGTCCACCCTGCTCAGCGTCCTCTCGGCCGCACGGCCCGAAATAGCCGACTACCCCTTCACAACCCTCGTGCCTAACCTCGGCATCGTTAAGTACCGCGACGACCAGTCGTTCTGCATCGCTGACATACCAGGCATCATCGAGGGCGCCAGCCAGGGCCGCGGCCTCGGCCTGCGCTTTCTGCGGCATATCGAGCGCAACTCGGTGCTGCTCTTCATGGTCAGTTGCGAACAGCTCGACATCGCCCGCGAGTACGAAATCCTGCTCGGCGAACTCAAAACCTACAGCCCCGAACTACTCGACAAACGGCGTCTGCTGGCCGTCACCAAGTGCGACATGCTCGATCCCACGATGATCGAGCAACTCAAAAGCCACCTGCCCCAGGACGTGGAATGCATCTTCATCAGCGCCGTGAGCGGCCTCAACATAACACAGCTGAAAGACAAACTCTACCAAATGCTAAACGCCAGTGACCAATAAAACCTATAAGGCTTATACGTCCTATAAGCCCTAAACCACAAATAATGGAAAGCCTCCTCGCCCTCGACACCGATATCCTTCTCTGGATCAACTCGCACCACACGCCTGCCCTCGACTGGGTGATGTGGACGGCGAGCCAGGCCTGGTCGTGGGTGGCGGTGCTGTTGGCCGTCTATGCCATGCTCACCCTGCGCCGCGAACCGCGCCGCTGGTGGCTGGTGCTGCTCGCCGTGGTTCTCTGCGTGCTGCTCAGCGACCGCATCTCGGTCGTGGCCTTCAAAAATGTTTTCCAGCGCCCGCGTCCGTGCCATGTCATCGACAACCTCCACATGTTCCGCACCGGCTGCGGCGGTCGCTACGGTTTCGTCTCCTCTCATGCCACCAACATTTTCTCCATCATAACGTTATTCGTGATGCGCTATGCCGTGAGGCTCCGCCACCGGCTCAACATCCGCCACGCCTGGCTCGCTGCTGCCGCGCTTGTGTTGTGGGGCATTCTGGTGTGCTACAGCCGCCCCTACCTCGGCAAACACTACCCGGGCGACGTACTCTGCGGCGCACTGCTCGGCATCCTCATTGGCCTCGCCGTCCACAGCCTCGCATCCCTCGCCGACCGCCGGCTGGAAAAAAGACAACTTTGACATAACTTTGACAACCTAATTAGAAAAATGACAAATTAGAAAACATATAACATAACAACCAAGCGTTTGCTGTTTGTTCCGACCAATCTGAAACTTAGGAAATTTCAATCTGGCAAAAAAAAACAAATGTGCAAATGCTCGCCGATAGGTGAGCATTTTGTTTCTTTGCCAGGGTATCCTAAGACCTCAGATTGGAGACGTTGAAAAATGCTCTCCTTCTTTTTTTGTGGTCATAGGATACGGTATGGTAAAGAACGGGCTGCAAACCGCCACAAACAGCAAGCCCTATGCCTACCAAAAGCCTTATCAGCGAGTTGCCCGACATCGTGCGCGACGGCAACCGCGAGGCGGCAGCCATCCTCGACCGCCTCTCCTCCCCCAATCGCATCACCCTGCAAACCAACGAACTGGTACTGCCAGCCAAAGCCACCAGTGCCATAAGGTTTAAGGATAATCAGATTAATCCGACTACTCCGACTACTCCGATTACTCCGGTTAATCAGATTAATCCAACCCTCCCCCAAAACCCAAACCGCCTAATCTATGGCGACAACCTGCTGGCCATGCAGGCCCTGCTTGGCGGCGACCCGGCCACGGGCCTCCCCTCGCTGCGCGGCAAGGTGGACCTCATCTACATCGACCCGCCTTTCGACAGCAAGGCCGACTACCGCACCAAGCTCACCCTCCCCGGCGACGACATCAGCCAGAAGCCCACCACCATTGAGCAGTTCGCCTACGCCGACACCTGGAAGGACGGCACCGCCAGCTACCTCCGCATGCTCTACCCCCGCCTCGTACTGATGCGCGAGTTACTCTCCGACCACGGAAGCATCTACGTCCATATCGACTGGCACGTCGGCCACTACGTCAAGGTACTGATGGATGAGATATTTGGGAAAGAGAACTTTGTGAATGAAATAGTGTGGTGCTATAGTGGTCCTCAGCGTTCTTTTCAAAATTTTTCTAGAAAACATGATTTGATATTCCTATACAAAAAAACTGACAGTGCGACTTTTAATGTTCAGAGAATAGCTCATAAATCAGGTCTTCATGGGAAAGGGGGGTTGGGATTTAGAAACGGAGAAGAAAATAATGATAGATTGAGAGAATTGGAGGAACAAGGTAAGGTGTTGGAAGATTGGTGGGTAGATATATCTACGGTGGGACGTATAGTAAAAGAAATAACAGGTTATGCCACCCAAAAGCCAGAAGCCTTGTTGGAGCGCATCATCAAAGCCTCCAGCAACGAGGGCGATTTGGTCTGCGACTTCTTCGGGGGGAGCGGCACCACGGCGGCGGTGGCGGAACGGCTGGGACGCAGATGGATAACAACAGATATCGGCAAGCCCGCCACCCTCGTGATGCGCAAGCGACTCATCGACCAGGAGGTGAAGCCGTTCCTCTACCAAGCCATCGGCGACTACCAGAAGGAGATGATGCACGGCACCCGCCTGTTCCGCTCGATAGGCGACCTCAGCCAAGTGGTGATGCAGCTCTACGGCGCCCTGCCCTTCACACCCGACCAAGTGGCCGACCGCAATTATGGCTACATCAAGGACGAGCGCACGCTGGTCTATGTGGACAGCCCCAACAAGCTGACGGGCCGCGCCACCCTGCGACGTGCCAGCGAAGCAACGCAAAGCCTCCTCGGCGGCGGCTGGCGCAAATGCATCGTGCTGGCCTGGAACTTCTCCTACGACATCAGCCAGGCTATAGAGGAATATAAGAACACCGTCGAGGTGCTGGTTATCCCACCCGACCTGATGGACAAGCTCAAGAAGCAAGGCTTCACCAAACTGGTGCAGAGCGGCACGGTGCGCTTCAGCGGTCTGCAATACCTGAAACTGAAAGATATACAGAAAAAGACCTACGGCGCTGAGGACACCCTGACCATCGAGCTGGACGACTACGTGCAGCTCTCGCCCGAGAGCCTGCCCCTCGACGACAAGGACCGCGAGGCGCTGCGCCGCCTGATGGACGAGGATCCGCTGGCCCTGATCGAATACTGGAGCATCGACCCCGACTACGACGGCGTGACATTCCGCTCGTTGTGGCAGGACTATCGCGAGAACGTGGCCGTTGACCGCGACCCGCTACACTGCCTCTACCGCACCGAACTTACGGTGCCGCACAAAGAAAGCCGCGCCGTGTGTGTCAAGGCCGTGGACGTGTTCGGCTTCGAAAGCGTTGTGGTTGAAAGAATCTGATTTTGAAAAAGGAAAAACGAGATGCAATACAACAGAGACAATATATCGCTCCTGCTGGCACAGGAACTTACGAAAAGGGTGAACGCATCGTGGGCAAACGGCGAAATGCTCGAACAGGTGACACCCGTCACGCGCGAACTGCTGCAATACTGGTTTTGCGAGCCTTTTGTGGACGAGCGCAGCACGAATTTCCACCAAGGACAGCGGCAGGCGATACTGAACACCGTTTATCTGCACGAAGTGGCAGCCATTGCTACCGTTGAGGAGTCGTACAATGCGGTTCTGCCCGACCATATGGCCCTTGTGAACCATGAGGCCCTGCGGCAGGCGAAATACCAGATGCCCAAATACGCCGTGAAAATGGCTACCGGCACCGGCAAGACCTGGGTGATGCACGCCCTGCTGCT
>CAJOMZ010000136.1 GCA_905236645.1 uncultured Bacteroidales bacterium | reverse complement strand
CTCGGACGGGAAGGGGACGAACGAACTCTCCACAGCCATCAGCCCGCCCACGGCGCCATAGCTGACATTGTGGCCGTACCATTGCACCACCTTGGCCACCCAGCCGTGGTAGTGGGTGTCGGCCTCCGAAAGTCCGTCGTCGTCCACGGTCAGGCTGTTGTGGCCAGCCTTCGCCAGCGGGTTGGACTCCAGCTCGGCAGCCTCTATCTCGGCGGCATCCATCTCACGGGCAATGAAGTCGGCCTCCTCGCGTTCAAAATCGTTTATCTCTTCGCCCTGTGCCACAGCCTGTGGCATCAGCAGCGCCAGCATCGCGCAAAGGGCAACGCAGCGCAGCGTCGTCGTTGTTCGTCTCACGGTATCTGTGTTTTGGGTTCTTCTTTTCATTGTCTGTCCTGCCGGTTCTCCTGCCGGTACGAGGTTATGATGTCCATCACTTCAAGGTCTTCGCCCAGAGCCGGGCAGTATTCGAGCATCTCCCTGAGGCCCTCCTCGCCCTCGCAAAGGCACGCACGCACTGCGTTGAACAGCATATTGCGTTTGCCCGTGCACAGGTAGCACAGCGCCAGTCGCTTGTTGAACTCCACCACAAGCTCGCAGTCGGGCAGGCCGCGCGTCAGGCAGTCGACGGCCTCGTCATAGTTCTGGAACATAATGTTATAGTCGGCCAGCGCAAGCCATCCCTGCTCAAAGTCGCTATAGTAGGGTATGGCGCGCTCAAACATACGGTTGGCGTTCTGGTAGTCGCCGCTGTCGGCATATATCATCGCCAGCGTCGTCAGGTACATAGGCGACTCAGGGTCTATCTTCAGCGCCTTCTTTGCCGCCTCTATCGCCGTGGCATACTCGCGCAGGTAGCTGTAGCAGATCGACATCGACGACCACGCCTCGGCATAATAGGGGTCCTCCTTCAGCGCCTTGTGATAGTAGGTGTTGGCGGTCACGGCATTGTTCTGGAAGCGGAACGTCTCGCCAATCCTGAAGTATACAAAAGCCTTGTCCTGGGTGTGGTCGGCGGCGTCGTGCAGCGCGGCCACGGCATTGGCGCTGTCGCCAAGTGCCTGATAGCAAGCCGAAAGCTGCATATAGGCAAAGTAGAAATCGGAATTGACGGCTATGGCATACTGATAGGCGTCGACAGCCTTCTCATACAGCCGCTCGGCCATATAGCCCTCGCCAAGGCAGAACCAGCCAACGCTCGAATAAGGGTGCTCCTGCACAAAGCGGTTGTAGTAGTTTATCCACTTGTCCGTCAGGCCGTCGTCCTCATAGCAGTTGGCCAGCTCATAGAGCGAATGCTCGTCGTCGGGGTTGGTTTTCAGTGCCTTGCGATAGTAGCTCCTCGCCTCGGCACGCTGCTCCATCTTCACATACTCGTCGGCAATGTTGCCATAGATAGTCCCCAGGTCGTAGCCGTCGGCCGCCGCCTTGTGGTAGTACTGTATGGCCTTGCGGGGCTGCTCCAAGGCGCTGTAAACCACGCCCAGGGCATAAAGCACATCCGTGTCGTCAGGCTCAATCTTCTCCAGCTGCTTCAGCAAGTTGTAGGCCTCCTTGTAGCGCTCCTTGAAGCAGAGCAGATGCACGCGCCGCAGGCGTATCTCGTTCGACGTCGGGAACAGCTCCTCGCCATAGCTCACCGATTTCTCCAGCATATCGCCGTCGGCAGTCTCAAGATAGAAATCTATTATCGTCTCCAGCTGGTCCACATCGAAATAGCGGCTCGCACCTCGACGCTCCATAGCCTCAAAGTCCAGCACCAGCTGTTTCACATCCTCCTGATAGTTTTTGAAACGGTCAGTATTCATCCTTTATTGTTGCAATATAATATATATCACCGTTTTAGCTTTGGCGTCGGCGGCGATAGTACACCACAAAAATACGCTTTTTTTCATTCACGCAGCCCCGCCCGCCCCATTATTTGTTAAAAGGGTTATCAACAGCGCCCGCCGCCGCTGCCGTCCCGCCCGCCACAACGCGAAACACCCCGACCCAAGCCCCGAAAGTGCGACGGAATGGCAGGTGAAGATTCCGGTCAAAAACCACCCTTGAATTGGACGTAAACCACCCTTAAACCACCCTTAAACCGCCCGCTTTTCCGCCATAGTAACTCCCTGATTTCCTTATACCAAATTCCTATCAAGTTCTACTCAACTTCTTACCAACTTTTTATAAAATTTTTCTTTAGTAAACAATAATAGGAGTTTCGTAGCGTTATGATAGAAATTTGATACAGTGAAACACCGAAGAAGCATCGTCGAGGCACTTGTCCCGGGCTTTGCCATTTACGGATTGCGACTCTGTCAAATGTTTGTTATTCATAATTTTGCTATTGTTTAATCATAAATAGAATCATACTATGGGAAGGATGCAAAACGGATTTTCGGGTAGCTTCAGCGGCAGTCTGGGGCCGGTTATAGGCTATATGTGGCGCGGAAAATGGTGTGTGCGCACCAGGCCGTCGCAGTTCCACGACGCACGGACCGAGCAGCAGCTGGAGCGGCGCGAGCTGTTCAGGCAGACTGTCAGGTTTGCCGCTCACGCACGGCAGGTGCTGCGGCGCGGACTGCGTGTGCCGAGTCTCGATGCGCATATCACTGAATATAACTATTTTATGCGCATCAATAAGGGCTGTTTTTCGCTTGTCGACGGCCGGCTGTCGGTGGATTATGAGAACCTCACGCTCAGCGAGGGACCTGTGGCGCCGGTGGCATTCGCGGTGCCGCAACTGATTGACGATGTGACGATAAGCGTTGGTTTTGAGAAGAATCCGCTACATCGTGCAATCAAGAGCGACGATTTGGTCTATCTGACCGCCTATTGTCCCGAGCTGGACAGTTTCGACATCTCGAGCGGAGCGTTGCGGCGCCACAACTGCTTGACAATGAGCCTTCATCCGGCTTGGGCCGGCAAGGAGGTGCACCTGTGGGGATTTGTGGTCGACAACAATGGGCGGGCCTCGATGAGCCAGTATTTGGGATGCGGTGTGCTGGATGCCGATGTGATTGGAAACGAGGCGGATGGCGTTGCATTGCCCGACGAGGATGCGGAGAATGGCGCTGCAGAGGCCGCCGCTACCGTCGGGGCATATAGCGAAAGCAGGCCTTCGACTGGCGAGGGGCCTGCGTTTGGCTCTGGCACTCTGCCAGATACATAATAGTGAATTGTCATTTGGCGGCTGTCAGCATCGCGTCGTCCACACGGAAGGTGAGCGAGGCCCAGCCCATTCCGCCCATAGAACCGGCCAGTTCGTCATAGGTGTAGCGCGGCGAGCTGAAGTTGTAGGGCGAGTCGGCGCCGAGGGTGTCGTCGGCGTGGAAGGTCAGCGTGTCTGTGCCGTCGACCACGAAGCTCACGCTGTCGCCGAAGATGTGCCATTGTGCGTTGGTTTTTATTGCGTTTTCACCTGTCGAGCCGATGCCTCCGTTGAAGGGCAGGGTTGCACTTTGGCCGGCGGGCACGGGATAGGTGCCGTCGTAGTTGAGGCCGTTCTCGTTGGGGTAATAGTGCCAGGGGCCGCTCCAAATGAAGAGGATGTCGTGCGACGACTGGTTGTCGATGGTGTACTCCTCGTCGAAGAGTGGGTCGCAGGCTGCTGTAAGCATTGCCGCAAGAAGGGGCAGAAGTATTCTTTGTGCTTTCATATCATATTTGTTTTAGAATTAGCGTATCATCCAGTTGAATCCCACAAGGCCGTAGACGCCCAGAGAGGAATAGGCGTAGCCTTTGCCGCCGTCGACACACACCTGTGCCTTCAGCTGCAGGCGGTCGTTGGTCTGCCACAGGGCTTCGATGCGCCCTTGGCCGTTGTCGAGACCGGCGCTGAACAGCCAGCGCTCGTTGGGCAGCCATCGTGCGAACAGCTCTATGCGCAGGGGGCGGTCGGTCATACGGGCGAAGGGGGCGTGGCGGTTCCAGGCGTAGGCGGCAGAGGCGTCGAAGTACCAATGGCTTGAGAAGCGGTGGCGCCACTGCAGGCCGATGATGGGCTCGGCCAGCAGGC
>CAJOMZ010000135.1 GCA_905236645.1 uncultured Bacteroidales bacterium | reverse complement strand
GTCCTCTTTGAAAAAATCAATTTTTAATCTTATTTCTCTTTCGGGGCCACGCACTTGTAGAACAGGCCTGCGACAGCGGCGCCTACGAGCGGTGCAACGATGAACAGCCACAGCTGGCCGCAAGCGCTCCAAGTGGTGCAGTCGCTAAAGATGGCCTGGCTGATGCTGCGGGCGGGGTTGACGCTGGTGTTGGTCAGCGGGATGCTTACAAGGTGGATCAGCGTGAGGGTGAGGCCGATAGCGAGGCCTGCAGCCTTGGTGTTGCTGCGCTCGTCGGTGGCACCCAGGATGACCATCAGGAACACGAAGGTCAATACGGCCTCGACGATGAAGGCTCCTGCCCAGCCAACGTTCATATAGCCAGCCTCGACACCGGCAGCGACCTGGAAGTCAACGCCAAAGCCATTGGCTGCAAACACGCCCGTACTGCCCATTCCGGCGGCCTTCCACACAGCGAGGAGGACTGCGCCGGCGATGATGGCGCCGATAATCTGCGCGCACCAGTAGCAGAGCATCTCTTTGAAACTCATACGTCCGTTGACCCATACGCCGAACGATACGGCGGGGTTGAGGTGGGCGCCGCTGACGTGGCCGATGCCATAAGCCATAGCGATGACGGTGAGGCCGAAAGCGAGGGCTACACCAAGGAATCCGACGTGTCCGAACAGCGCGGTACCGCAGCCGCCGAGCACGAGCACGAAGGTACCGAAACCTTCGGCAAGCATTTTGTTACAAATCTTCATAATAATATAGTTTAGTTGGTTAGTATTTTCAGGTTTTAACGAAAGTTAACAGAATTTATTGTACCCTTACAGATTTTTTACAGCCATTTCTGTCCGATGTCCCAGTGGTGGGCCGTTTTCACCTCGTAAACAGCACCTTCAAGGTTGAACTCTTCCACAACCAGCGGCACGGCAGATGGATAGTCCTTTATCCAGCTGCCAACGGCAATGGTGAACACTTCGGTGTCGGGATTATAGAATATACGGCCCCGGGGGGTCATCTCGTATGCGCCGTTGTAGGGGCCTACGCCACCTCGTTTGTATTTTTGGCGGTGGTATTCTTTTTTCCAGACATCTTCGTGCATCTCTGAGCAGGACACGCTGCCGTACTCGGAACAGGGATTGGCTTTGGTGTAGTCGCTCACGCGGTGCGAGCGTATGCCGAACAGCTCGTTGCGCTGAGGGCTGTACCAGAAGATGCCGACCATAGGTTCGTCCGCCTTGCCTCTGTTGGACGACATAAGGTTCATCGCATCGTTGAGTTCCTCTTCACCAAAAGGTCGCACTTCAACAGCGGGGACGGCAGGCTTGTCGGCCGGAGGCGTGTCAGCCCTGTCGCCGACAATCTCGCCCAGGGCCACCTTGACGGCGCGGGCAACAATTCGTTGGAGTTCTTCTTCTGTTACAGTCATTGTCGTGGGGGTATTGTGGCTTTGTTGCGTTGATCAATAGCTGCGTGCGAAGATGACGCGGCGATGGCTGGGCTTGCCGCTGTAGATGCAACGGCCTTCCTCTTCGGGGGCGTCGAAGGGGATGCAGCGTATGGTGGCCTTGGTTTCGGCCTTGATAGCCTCTTCGGTCTCGGTGGTGCCGTCCCAGTGGCAGAGCAGGAAGCCGTTCTTCTCGATTTCGGTCTTGAAGTCGTCCCAGGTGTCCACCTTGCGGGTCTGGCTGAGGCGGAAGTCGAGGGCTTTCCGGTAGATGTTCTGCTGTATGTCGGCCATCAGCTGCTCTATATGTTCGGCTATGCCTTCAATTGGCATAGTCGTTTTCTCGAGCGTGTCGCGGCGGCACACCTCGCAGGTTCCGTTCTCGAGGTCGCGCGGGCCGACGGCGAGGCGCACGGGCACGCCCTTGAACTCGTATTCGGTGAACTTCCAGCCGGGCTTGTACTCGGGACGGTTGTCATACTTGACGGTGATACCTTTGGCGCGGAGGGCGTCGATTACGGGCTGCACCTTGGCGTCGATTTCGCGCAGCTGGTCGTCGCTCTTGCAGATGGGCACTATTGCCACCTGTATGGGCGCCAGCTTGGGCGGCAGCACGAGGCCGTTGTCGTCGCTGTGGGTCATAATGAGGGCACCCATCAGGCGCGTGGAGACGCCCCACGAGGTGGCCCACACGTATTCAAGCTTGTTGTCCTTGTTGAGGAACTGGACGTCGAAGGCCTTGGCGAAGTTCTGGCCGAGGAAGTGGCTGGTGCCGGCCTGCAAAGCCTTGCCGTCCTGCATCATAGCCTCGATGCAGTAGGTGTCGAGGGCACCGGCGAAGCGCTCGTTGGGCGACTTGACGCCCTTGACGACGGGCACTGCCATCCAGTTGTTGGCAAAGTCGGCGTAGACGTCGAGCATACGGCGTGCTTCGGCCTCGGCCTCCTCGCGTGTGGCGTGGGCGGTGTGGCCTTCCTGCCAAAGGAACTCGGCGGTGCGGAGGAACATACGGGTACGCATCTCCCAGCGCACGACGTTGGCCCACTGGTTGCAGAGGATAGGCAGGTCGCGGTAGGATTTGATCCAGTTTTTATAGGTGCTCCAGATGATGGTTTCTGATGTGGGCCGCACAATCAGTTCCTCTTCGAGGCGTGCTTCGGGGTCGACGACGACGCCGGTGCCTTCCTCGTTGGTTTTGAGGCGGTAGTGTGTCACCACGGCGCATTCTTTGGCGAAGCCTTTGACGTGGTCGGCCTCGCGGCTGAGGAATGATTTGGGGATAAAGATGGGGAAGTAGGCGTTCTGGTGGCCGGTGTCCTTGAACATCTTGTCAAGGGCGTCGTGCATTTTCTCCCAGATAGCATAGCCGTAGGGCTTGATAACCATACAACCGCGCACTGCCGAGTTCTCGGCAAGGTCGGCGCGGACCACAAGTTCGTTATACCACTCCGAGAAATTCTCGGAACGTTTCACAAAATCTTTTGCCATTTATTTCTTGTTTATAATTTTTTTTTGAGTTTTGCGTTACATTCAAATAAAATTGCGTATCTTTGCACGCAGGATTTCGGTTTGCAAAAATACTAAATAATCAGGAATTAAGAACATTTTAACATAAAACAGAACAAGACAACGCAGATGAAGAGATTAAGTATTAGCATTTTATGTGCGTTATTTTTATTTTCGGCAAGTTGCGCCGACCTGTATGCCCAGACGCAGGACGGGGGCGAAAATTACTATTCCAACCCTAAAAAAGGGATAAAACCGTCGGCTCCGACAGCCTATTACGACACCTCTGTCGTCGACAAAAGCGACGACATAACGGTGGAGCTGGTCGGGGCTGTCAAGGACACGACCCCCAAGAAGGACACGGCGACACTCAGGCTGAAATCGATTTCGCAATACGAGCGCGGCGAGAATCCCTGCTACTGGGGTGCAAGCCTCTACTACTCGTGGGACCCGTGGTACAGCCCCTATTGGAACACGTGGTACTACCCGGGATGGGGCGGCAGCCACTGGAGAATAAGCTACGGCTGGGGTTACGGCCCCTACTGGAGCTTCGGTTTCGGCTACAGCTGGGCGTGGGGTTCGCCGTGGTGGTATTGGGACCCGTTCTTCTATCCCGGCTACTATGGCTATTACGGCTGGGGCGGCTATGCCTACAACTATAACGGCTGGAGAGGCTATTCCGACTATGGCCACCGCTATCTGGGCGGCGGCAACCGCGGGGCCGCCACAACTCCCACGTTCAGAGGCAACGCTCCCACCCCGAATCCAGCGCCTGCAGGCCGCGGAACGGTGCGCAGAGGCGGCGTGGACCTTAACAACGGCGGCCGCGCCTCGAGAGGCAGTGTCAGCGGCACCGGCAGCGTTGGCCGCGGCAGTGCCCAGGCAGGCAGCCGCGCTCCCATTGCCAGCAGCAACGGACGCTATGCCAAGCCCGCGAGCGTGGCCTCACGGCGCAATGCAAGCAATGCCGGACGCCCGACCAATAGCGGTGTGCGGAACAGCTCGAGAGACCCTTACAGTGGCACGGCCCGCACAGGACGCTTTGACAGCGGACGCACCACCGACAG
>CAJOMZ010000134.1 GCA_905236645.1 uncultured Bacteroidales bacterium | reverse complement strand
AACGGCGTTGACAATCTCGCCCACAACGAAGGCGCCGCCCTCGCCACGCTCGACCATCTCCACCACGCGGCATTCCATGGCCAGCGGATACTCGTCGATGATGGGGGCGTCGACGTTGCGGCTCCTGGTGCAATGGAAGCCCACGTGGGCGACCTTGTCCTTCACGTCGCGGGCGCTGGCGATGCCGAAGTAGTCGCTCTCGGCCACCGTGCGCGCGTCGGCGTAGTTGAGGGTGAAGGCGCGCTTGAGGCGCAGGTTGTCGGTGGTCTGGTGGCTGCTCAGCTGGAAGCAGACCTGGTTGCCTTCGTATTGGCCACCCCAGGCGGCCATCATCACGTCGGGGTTGCCCTCGTCGTCGTAGGTGGCTATCATCAGCGCCGGCTGCGGCGTGACATAAAGTTTGGCGCCCATGTTGACGCGCTCGTTCACATTCTTCAGTTCCATAGTAGTATTGTTGCTAGTTTGTTCTTCGTTGGCCGTCTCCTGTTTCATGCCGCAGGCGGCGAAGAGCACGACCGCCGCCGCCAGGGTGAGGATGGTGTGTTTCATATTGTTATTTTATTCTTTCAATTGTATTATCCGCAACATTTCAGCCGGAGTGACAACTTTGCTGACAGGCGGGAAATGACGAGTGTTGCCGGTGATAAGGTAGGCATCATCGACCGAGAGCGCGACCTCGTAAAACACTATGTCGTCGGCATCCGGGAAATTCCACTCGGCAGGAGTGCGGTCGGCAGCAATGCCGCTGCGTATCACGTTAATCAAAGCCTCGATGCGTTGCGCGGAAAAGCCGAACTTGCCACGACTCAAAACCTCGGTGTATTCGTTGATTATATCCTCGTTGTAAACGGGAATGATTGTACGGTCAAGTATGTGGTTTAGCAGCTCCACCGTCGGGGAACTCACATTGCTGGTGAGCAAGCCAGAAACCAATACGTTTGTGTCGAAAACAGCGTAGTATCGTTTCATGGGGCCTATGCCTTGCGAGCAAGACGAGCCTGCCTGATTTCGGCATTGATTTCGTCGAGACTCATATCCGAGTTGCCGTTGGATTCGCTCTGACTGCGCATCTCCTCGATGGCGATGCGGGCTTGTTCCATAATCGATGTGTCGTCGTTCTTGGTGCTTTCAACAAGGCGTTCGGCCAGCCAGCGGCGGTCGGAAACCGACATAGGCAACCCCTGCAGATAATTCCACAGGTTTGTCATCGCATTGGAGTTATAGGTCGATGTATTCATAAATTATTGTTGTTTGCCATTATAACGCGTTGCGGCATTAAATATTGTGCCGCAGGATGCGGACGGAGAAAAATAAATTTGGCCGCGTCGGAAAAAGTGCGTATCTTTGCAAGACAAAAAAGTCCACATGAGCATACCGATGATGCATACGCTTTTGGCCGACTATTTCAAGACACAGCCTGTCCTGAAGGCATGGCTTTTTGGGTCGTACGCACGTGGCGAGGAGACACCTTTGAGCGATGTCGATCTACTTGTACAATATGACGATGGCGGCGTCAGCCTGCTGAAACACGCCTCTATAATGTGCGAGTTGGAGGACATTCTCGGCCGACCTGTGGACCTTGTGGAGGAAGGCACCCTTCGCCCACGGATAAGTGAAAGCGTAAACCAAGACAGAAGACTAATATATGAGAGAGCCCGTTAGAGACCGCGACCGTCTGGAACATATCGCGGAAGCAATCGACCGCATCCTCACTTTTGCAGACGGCAAGGCACAGGATGAATTGGACGCTGATAGTCTGGACTATTATGGCATTGTAAAAAACATCGAGATTATCGGTGAAGCCGCCTACAAGCTTACGCATGCTTTCTGCCGCCAACATCCCGCCACCCCTTGGAAGTCCATCACCCGTATGCGCCACGTGCTTGTGCACGACTACTATCAAATAAAACCAAGCGAAGTGTGGAAGGTAATCACGGAAGATCTTCACCCTCTTCGTAAGCAAGTGGCAGTCTACTTGGATGAGACTGATTGGGAAGCCTGGGAAAAGAATGAAATGGTCATTGTCGAGGCCACGACCGCCAAAAACCTTGAGCAGACCGCCCGCCTTATGAAGGTCAAAGGCTATAGCGCGGCAGACATCGCAGATATTACCGGTTTGCCGCTGGACGACATTGAGGAATTGTAATAAAGACAAGTTGATTATCACCCCAATCCCCCTTCATTACAGATGGGGGATTTCTGTTTTATGTCGAGGGCTGAAAAAAAATAAATTTGCCCACGTCGGAAAAAGTGCGTATCTTTGCACCCGATTTCAACAGGAAATCGTCGAAGCGTTTACGCTTGTTCTGTACATGGGAACGTAGGAAACTTCCATCGAAAAGCAGAATATGTGTAATAGTCTTCGCTATATAGCGTGGGCATATTGCATCTTCTCTTTTCAAGGTAATTCCTACGACCTCCATGTAAGAATGGTGTAACAGCACCACGCTTTCGTTATGTATTAAATCGCTCGACGAGGTGCGGAAGAGCATATAAGTTAAACCCAACACAAATTTAGGGTATGCCTATGAAATTGAAAGAAATTATGGCTCTAACACTTGTTGCAGTAGGTCTGTCGTCCTGCAAATCTTGGCACGATGTGACGACCGTTCGAACAGCGGAAGCGGAAACAGGCTTGTTGGTTCAACCAATGGTAATTGAACTTGACTCTGTTTCTACGCAGATGATTGTAGATACAATCAGGTTTACAGGCAAAACATATTATGACGAAGACAAACCTATACTTTATAGCGAGGCTATGGCAAGATGTATTCAAAAGCATGGATTTGATTTGTTGGTTAGTCCATCGTATCAGATGTATTGTGAAACAGTTTATTCTAACTCAAATTATTCGCCAGATATTACAAGCAGTACAAGTTACAACGTGGTAATATCCGGGTATCCCGCCTACTTTAAAAGGATAAGGCCAGCAACACCTGAAGACGGCTGGATGATTCCTTTCTATAATCGGACTGCTAGTATTGAAATGAATTCAATTCAGCAAAGCACTCAATCCATTACAAAATAGGCATAGCCAAGAGATGTGGTGAAGCTACATCAGAATAATTATAGGGAGAATATTGTAATGGCGCAATATTCTCCCTTCTGTTTAATCGGGAAATACTGTTGTGATGTTTTATTCTCAGAGTATTTAAAGGGAGAATAATCGGGTGTATTTAAAGTTGTGCAGTAAAATCTTGGATGGTAAGGATGGCCACTTTGGGCCAGTCTATCTGTTTGAGGACGTTGAAATGGGCGTCGTTGGTGACGATGTACTCAGCATCGGCAGCGACAGCACAGTCGACGAACTTGTTGTCGTCGACATCCTGCTCAATCAGCCCGAAATGGATGTAGGTCTCCTGGAAAAGTGTGGTGTGCAGCCGGGCGATAGCTTCCACCACGTTGCGGGCAATCTCCTTGGTGGTCTTCTGCGCAAGGATTTCCTCATATTCAATCAGTATGTCGGTGTTGACGCATAGGGAGATGTCGCCACACAATACGCCCGACCATATCTTGTGGTATGGACTGTTGGTCGGCAGGGCCTGTAGGAGGCAGTTGGTATCAAGTACGATTCGACGCATAACGGTAGGGGGTACGCATGTGCTCTGCGCCCCATTGGTTGATGGTTTCTTCGTTGATGGTGCCGCTGTCCCACAAAGCGTCGATTTCTTTCTGCGCCTTTGCAGCAAAGAAATGCGCCACCAAGTCCTTGAATTCGTTGAGGTCAGACTCGGACTTAATGCTTTTCAGGGCGTTCAGCAGTTCCAACTGTGCTATTTGCGTGTACGACATGTTCTTGTTCTTTTTTTGATCATGTAACGCGAAATATTAGATAATATTGTGTGAATGTGGTTAAAAAACATGAATTGCCGCGAATTATCCATAAATTATATGGGGAATTCGTGGCAATTCGTGTTGGAGGTTCCGCAGGCTGGCAGCCTACGTACCAAGGTCAAATCATCTCCACCGAGCGCTGGAGGAAACGGCTGAGGGCTTCGCCTTTGAGCAGGCCGTTGGCGAGGAGGGCCAGGTCGGTGAGCTGGTGGACGAGGTCTTTCTGCTTCTCGGCGTCGGTCTCGTTGAGCACGCGGCTTATGAGCGGGTGGTTGATGTTGACGACGAGGTTGTAGCTCTCCGGTAGCTCGCCGTAGAAGCCCATGCCGCCGCCGGAGGTCTGCGCCATCTCGCGGTAGCGGCGCATGAACTCGCTCTGCGTCACCTGCATCGGGGCGTCGCTCTCCTCGAGGCTCTCGAGCTGGACGGTGAAGCGCTGCTTGTCGATTTCGCCCTCGATGATGGGCTGCAGCTTCTCTTTCTCCTCCTTGCTGAGCTTCTCGGGGATGGCGTCATCGTGGGGGATGATTTTTTCGACGGTGTCGCTGTCGACGCGGACGAAGCGGGTCTTCTCGATCTTCTGCTCCAAGAGGTTGATAAAGTGCGATTCCAGCGGGCTGTCCATGAGCAGCACGTCGTAGCCTTTGGCCTTGGCCTTCTCAATGTAGGAGTGCTCCTCCTCGGCGTCGCTGGCGTAGAGGTAGCAGACGGTCTTGTCCTTGTCGGTCTGCAGGGCTTTGATCTTCTCGCGGTAGGAGTCGAGGGTGCAGTAGGTGCCATCCACACCCTTGAGCAGGTAGAACTTCATGGCGCGCTCGCAGAACTTCTCATCGGTCAGCATGCCGTACTGGACGAAGATCTTGATGTCGTCCCATTTATCCTCGAGCTGGGTGCGGTCGGAGTTCTCTGAATTTTCGGAATTTTCGGAATTGTCGGAAGCTACGGTGAGCTTCGCCTTGCTCATCTCTTCGAGCTTGTCGGCCACCTTCTTGCTGATGTGCTGCGAAATCTTCTTCACGTTGCCGTCGCTCTGTAGGTAGCTGCGGCTGACGTTCAGCGGGATGTCGGGGCTGTCGAGCACGCCGTGCAGCAGCATCAGGTAGTCCGGCACCACGCCCTCGACCTGATCGGTGACGAAGACCTGGTTGCAGTAGAGCTGTATCTTGTTGCGGCTGGGGTCGATGGTCTTGCGCACCTTGGGGAAGTAGAGGATGCCAGTGAGGTTGAAGGGATAGTCTACGTTGAGGTGTATCTGGAACAGGGGCTCCTCGAAGTTCATGGGGAACAGCTCGTGGTAGAATTTCTTGTAGTCTTCATCAGTGAGCGACGAAGGCGATTTCTTCCACGCCGGGTCGGGATCGTTGATGATGCGGGGCTGCTTCTTCTCCACACGTTTGGGATTGCCGTCCTTCTTCGCTTCATTTGATTTATTTTCAGCGGTGCTCAGTTCCCCTTCGGGGTTGTCGCACTCGGTCTCGCTGTCCACCCACACGCTCTCCTCGCCGAAGCGGATGCTGACGGGCATGAAGCGGCAGTACTTCTTCAGCAGCTGCAGGATGGTGCCCTCCTCGAGGAACTCCT
>CAJOMZ010000133.1 GCA_905236645.1 uncultured Bacteroidales bacterium | reverse complement strand
AAGCCGCAGCTGTCCGATTTGCGTGAATCCGGCTCCATCGAGCAGGATGCCGACATCGTCATCATGCTGTACCGCAAGGAATACTACACCGACGACGACGGCGAGACGGTTATCTATCTCACTTACGAGGAGACGGACAACCCGTTCTATCAGCTTTACGGCTTCCGAGGCTTGACAGACCCGATCTACGGCTTCGGGATGCTCTCGCGCAACAATGTCCGTACCATCCGTATGCCATACAATAGAAATAAGGATCAGCTGTTTACATACAGCTATGTGTATGACGGCGATGTCGTCGCCAAGCGCACTTTGACCTACAGCTACCCGTCGGTCGAGGCTCTGTCGCTCGACAGTGTTATGTACAAGGTGGTGCGCACCGAGCGCTTCAGCTATATCGAGGAGTGAAAGAGCTAATTGAAGTGTCGATGAGGGATATGAAACGTCTGTTGCTTATATTGTGCATTGTGGCCGTGGCCGCCGCGGGTTGCAAGTCGCACAAGGAAACGGTCCTGAACGCTCGCCCTGAGTTCAACGCTGAGGAGGTGTGGCGTCTCGATGCTATGCGCGGCAAGGAGGTTGTGCCTCTCAGCGGACAGCAGCCGGTTACGATACAGATCAACCCAGAGGCGGGCACTTTCAGCGGCACCAGCGGCTGCAACCGCTACTTCGGAAGTTTTAAGGACAAGGGCGGCGGCAAGATGGCCTTGTCGGACTTCAACGGCACCAAGAAGGCCTGTCCCGAGCCTTTCCACAAAGTGGAGAACAGCTATATGCAGCTGCTGCAACGATGCGACGGCTTCAAGCTTACGGAGTATAACCTTGAGCTGCTGCAGGGCGACAAGGTGCTGCTGTCGTTCGAGAAAATCAGAGAGTAGACTGGGGGTGCGCTATGGAACGCCGGACTTATTTCGTCGATGTACTGCTGCCTCTGCACCTTCCGGATACTTATACCTACAGGGTCCCGTTCGATTACAACGACTACATCAGGGTAGGGCAGAGGGTCGTCGTCCAGTTCGGCTCGAAACGCCTCTACTCGGCCATCGTGAGGCGCGTGCACGAGGTGGTGCCGTCCTATACGACCAAGTATGTGCTGTCGATCCTTGACCTTGAGCCCGTGGTCACGGAGCGGCAGCTGCTCTTCTGGGAATGGATGGCGTCCTATTATATGTGCTGTCCGGGCGATGTGATGGCCGTGGCCATTCCGTCGGCATTCCGCCTGTCGAGCGAGTCGTATATCGTTGTCCATCCGGATTTTGCAGGCGAGTATGGCAATCTTGGCGAGGATGAGATCAAGATCCTTGACGTGCTGTCGCGCAAGGGGCGCCTCGAAATCGGCGAGGTGGCCGATATTACGGGCTATCAGAAAATTATGCCTCTCATAAAGTCGATGATAGAGAGGCATATCATATTGATGGACGAGGAACTGCGCCAGCGCTACACGCCACGCAAGTCGGTTTGGCTGGCGCTCAACGACAGATACCGCGATGAGCAGGAGCTGAAGCAGCTCTTCGACGGGCTGGAGCGTAAGAGTTCAAGCCAGAAGCAACTGCTGGCACTGATGCAGTTCCTGCAGTTGAGCGGCTTTGGCCAGAGGGAAATCAAGAAGAAGGTGCTCACGGACAATAAGGAGCTCTCTGCGTCGGCCATTGAAACCCTTGTCAAGAAGGAGGTCCTTGTGCAGATCCAGCGCGAGGAGAGCCGCCTGCAGCACTACGAGTCCACGACCGATGTCGCTTCCATCACGCTGAACGAGGAGCAGCAGAGGGCTTTTGATACAATCGTGGCCTGCGACAAGCCCGTAAGCTTGCTGCACGGCGTCACTTCGAGCGGCAAGACGGAGGTGTATATACGCCTGATAGACCGCACACTGCGTGAGGGCAAGCAGGTTCTCCTGTTGCTGCCCGAAATCGCCCTGACAGCGCAGATCATCAACCGTCTGCGCAAGTATTTCGGTGATTCGGTCGGGGTCTACCACTCGCGTTTCAGTACCAAAGAGCGTGCCGAGGTGTGGCAGCGCACGATGGATGCCTCTGAGTCGGGCTACAAGGTACTGCTCGGGGCGCGCTCGGCATTGTTCCTGCCATTCCACAACCTGGGGCTTGTAATCGTGGATGAAGAGCACGACAGCAGCTACAAGCAGAATGACCCCGCGCCGCGCTACAATGGACGCGACAGCGCAGTCTATCTTGCCCGTATGTGGAACGCGAAGACGCTGCTGGGCTCGGCCACACCGTCGGTGGAGAGCTACTTCAACGCCCGGAGCGGCAAGTACGGCTTTGCCGAGATGACCCACCGATATGGCGGCATTCAAATGCCTGAAGTGTTGTGCGTTGATATGAAGGATGCACAGCGCAAGCGCGAGGTGCAGACGAGTTTCTCCAAGTTCCTGCTCACTTACATCCGCGAGGCAGTACAGAACAAAGAGCAGGTGATTCTGTTCCAGAACCGTCGCGGCTTCTCGCTGAGGTTAGAGTGCGACGTGTGCCACTGGATTCCGCAGTGCAAGCATTGCGATGTGTCGCTCGTTTACCATAAGGCCACGAACAGTCTTCGCTGCCACTATTGCGGCTACTCGATCCCTGTTCCGCAGGAGTGCCCTGCGTGCCACAGCACTACGCTGAAGATGAAAGGTTTCGGCACGGAACGCATTGAGGACGATTTGGCCATACTGATTCCCGAGGCCCGCATCGCACGAATGGACCTCGATTCCACGTCCCAGAAGAAACGCTATGTGGAGATTCTCAATGACTTCGACGATCACAAGATAGACATTCTCGTGGGCACCCAGATGGTCACCAAGGGCCTTGACTTCGACAACGTCAGTGTGGTAGGCATCCTTTCGGCTGACAACCTCATATCATTCCCCGACTTTCGCTCCTACGAGCGCAGTTTCCAGCAGATGACGCAAGTGAGCGGACGCGCAGGCAGACGCGGCAAGCAGGGCAAAGTCATCATACAAAGCTACCAGCCTTACCATCAAGCCATCCGCGACGCTATGGCCAACGACTATGTCTCGATGTACAACAGTCAGATTGTGGAACGGCGCGTGTTCAAGTATCCGCCCTACTACAAGCTGATTGTCATTACGTTGAGGCATCAGAAGCAGGAGGTTGCCGACGCGGTGGCGGGGCTCTACGCCACGCGCCTGCGGCAACACTTCGGCGATCGGGTGCTGGGCCCCGAGTATCCCTCGGTGTCGCGCATCCGCAACCAGTACCTGAAGCGTATAATGCTGCGCTTTGCAACCGGCGAGGCCATAAGCGAAGGGAAACGCATTATGCTGCGGATTGCAGACGAAGTGCTGAAGGACAAATCCTTCGCCCGTGTGCAGATAGTCTTTGACGTCGACCCACAATAAAATATTTTTTGTCGGTTTAACTTTTTTTAGTACTTTTGCATTTCACGGAAAACAATAATTAACACATAAGAATATGATAGCAAAAGAGTTATTGAATCCACGCAGCATCGTTATCTGCGGTGCTTCCAGTGATGTACATAAACCGGGCGGCAAGTCGCTGAAAAACCTCCTCGAGAGCCCCTTCAAGGGACAGGTCTATGCCGTTAACCCCAAAGAGACTGAAGTCCAGGGCGTAAAATGCTATGCAAAGGTAGAGGACCTGCCGCAGGTCGACTGTGCAATCCTCTGCATTGCTGCCAAGTTCTGCGCCCAGACCGTTGACGTTCTGGCCAAGGAAAAGGGCTGCAAAGGCTTCATCATCGTCAGTGCCGGCTTCTCGGAGGAGAACGCCGAGGGCGCTGCCATCGAGAAACGCATTGTAGACACCATCAACAGCGTCGGCGGTTCGCTCATAGGCCCCAACTGCACAGGCTTCCTCAACACCAACTATGCCGGCTGTTTCGACACGCCTATCCCGCCGCTCGATCCCAAGGGTGTGGACTTCATCACCGGCAGTGGTGCCACGGCCGTCTTCATCAAGGAGTACGGTATGAGCAATGGCCTGAAGTTCAACAGCGTGTGGGCGGTAGGCAACTCGGCCCAACTGGGTATTGAAGATGTGCTGGAGCACCTCGACAATACCTTCGACCCCGAGAAGTCGAGCCGCGTCATAATGCTCTATATGGAGAAGATTGGCGACCCGCAGCGCCTGCTCAAGCACAGCCGTAGCCTTATCAACAAGGGCTGCCACATCGCCGCCATCAAGAGTGGCGGCAGCGC
>CAJOMZ010000132.1 GCA_905236645.1 uncultured Bacteroidales bacterium | reverse complement strand
CTTATGATTGAGTGCCACCCCGACCCCGACAACGCCCTGACCGACAGCCAGCAGCAGTTAACCCCTGCCGGACTCGCAACGCTGCTCGACAACCTCAAGCTGCGCAGCCACAGCGAGACGGGACCGAGCGACCTGCAGCGTATGCGCGAGCAACTCGACGTCATCGACACCGAGATGCTGCGCCTTCTGGCACAAAGAATGAAGATTTCGCGCGACATAGGCGCCATCAAACGCGCCCACAATATGCCCATCTTCCAGCCGCAGCGCTGGCAGCAAGTGCTTGACCACCAGATGCAGGCAGCACGCGAAGCAGGCCTGGACGAGGAATTTGTGCGCGAGCTTACCGAGAAAATCCACGGCGAGAGCCTGCGCCAGCAGGAATAGGCTCATCGTCTTTTCACACAAGACAGCAGGCAACAAAAAAGCGACCCGTTCGGGTCGCTTTGATTTTCTGTTTGAGCTATCAGTTTATTCAGCGTTGGGGACAACGGAGACAAACGAGCGGTCCTCACGGCCTTTGTGGAACTTCACAACGCCGTCGCAGAGAGCGTAGAGGGTGTGGTCCTTGCCCATACCGACATTGCGGCCAGGGTTGTGGACGGTGCCACGCTGACGGATGATAATGTTACCGGCGATGCAGGGCTGTCCGCCGAAGATTTTAACGCCCAAACGTTTGCTTTCGGATTCACGACCGTTACTGGAACTACCGACACCTTTTTTGTGAGCCATAATATATACGTTTTAAAAGGTTAGTTACAATGATTAATTAATACTGTTGATCTGTATCTGGGTCAGATAGTCACGATGGCCGTTCATCTTCTGGAATCCTTTGCGGCGGATTTTCTTGAAGACGAGAACTTTCTTTCCCTTCAGATGTTTCACCACGGTAGCCTTGACGCTGGCGCCGCTGATGTAGGGCTGGCCAACGGTAATGTTACCATCATTGTCTTTGAGCATCACGGTGTCAAAAGAGACCTCGCTGCCTTCATCGTTCTGGAGGCGGTTGACGAAGATCTTTTGATCTTGGGCGACCTTGAATTGCTTTCCTGCGATTTCAACTATTGCGTACATTTTAAACTATTTAAATTTATTATTTTTCCACAAAATGGAGTGCAAAAGTACTACATTTTTCCAAACTGGCAAAATTATTTTCACAACAAATGAGCATTGTGCTGTTTTTCAATGCGCTGCATTGTTAAAAATATTCTTTTACCTCTCCTTCGTCGGCACATTCGGCGAGTAATTGGGCTATTGTTTTTCTGAATTTGGGGTGTATTTTGTCGGGCATAATCTGCGCTAACGGCTGCAGCACGAAGCGGCGCAGATGCATACGCGGATGGGGCAGCTGCAGGGCCGGGGTGTCGACTATGTCGTTGTTATAGAATATCAGGTCGATATCTATCGGGCGGGAGGAGTATTTCTTTACGGAGAGCGGAGGGCGGAGGGTGGAGAGCGACCCTTGGTCTTCGCCAGGGCGGACACGGCCAAGGTCCTTTTCTATCTCAAGGGCGCGTTGCAGCACTTCGCAGGCCGTGAGGTCGGTGTCGACCACCAGGGCCTGGTTCAGGAAGTTCTGCTCGGCTTCAAAGCCCCAGGGCTCGGTTTCATAGAGCGACGAGGCTGCCGACACGGTTCCGATGCGGCTGGCAATCTCGATGATGGCTTGCATCAGCAGGCTCACCCTGTCGCCCTGGTTGCCGCCTATGAGCAGCACGACGGTGTTGTTTTGCCAGCGGCCTCGGTAGGTCTTCTTAAGGTCGCCGCCTTCGAGCATCGACAGGAACTCTTCGCGTGGCATAGGCTTGGCGCCCAGCGAGGCCAGATGGTTCGTGGGCTGCTGTGCGTCGACAAAGCGGAAGCCGTGGGCGGCGGCGAAGTCGACCATCCTTGCAAAGGCCACCTTCGAGGCGTCGCGCTCGGTGTGGAACATTGACTCGCCACTGAAGTAGTCGCACAGGCTTACGCCGTAGAGCCCGCCTACCAGCCTGCCGTCAAGGAAAGTCTCGAACGAGTGGGCAAAGCCATCCTCGTGCAGGCGGCAGTAGGCCTCGATAAAGTTGCCGCTGATCCAGGTGTCTGCCAACTGGCCGGGCCTTTCGACGGCGGCGCAGTGCTCTATCACCTCGCGGAAACAGGTGTCGATACGCACCTCGAAGTGTTTTGACTTTATGGTCCGCTCAAGGCTCCGCGACAGGCGGAAGTCTTGCGGCTTGAGCACCATACGCGGGTCGAGCGAATACCAGTAGGGGGCACCCTTCTCGTCGTCGTACCACGGGAAGATGCCCATATAGTAGGCGTTGAGTAGCCACAGCGGTTCCAGCGAGCCGCCGACAGCCAGAAATCCATCGGGTTCCGCCAGCCTCGGGTCGGGGAAACCCACCCGGTCGTTGTCAAGAATATAGGCCATATGGTCAAAATGGCAACACCTTCCGTGCCGTTTTGTTGCACGGAAGGATATTTTCAGCAATCAACCGCAATGCATAAAACGCTGCACCAGCTCAAGTGTCTTGTCGGGGTCGTTGCCGATCTCGGCGCGGAGGTTGCGGTCGTTGAACTTGCGCAAGTCATTGATGATACCGTCAATCAGCTGCGGTGCAAAGACCCCTTGGGCCTCATATACGGCGCGGTCGCGCTCCAGCAGGTCGGCGCTGGCGACGCAGCTGTCGGGCAGCACATCGAGGCGCTTCAGCACATCCTCGTGCTCAAAGATATTGACGCTGACATAGCGGTCCTTGGCGTACTGGACGGCATTCTCCATCTCGAAGCCGTGGCGGGCGGCGACGGTCATACCAGCAAGCAGCAGGTAGACATTGGCACTGCCGTCGGGAGTGCGCAGCTCGATAGTCTGCTTGTAGCTGAAGTCCACCTCCTCTTTCGATTCCAGAGGGTTGCAATGGGCCATCATATTGCCGCTGCCTTTGGTCCATCCCAGCGGTACACGCACCATAGCGCTGCGGTTGCGGTCGCCCCAGCAGATGTTGGTCGGAGCCTCCTGATGTGGAACCAAGCGGAAGTAGCTGGTGGGGTTGGTGTCGCCAAAGGCCGTCAGCGAACCCGCAAGGCTCAGGATGCCGGCAATGGTCTTGTGGGCAATCTCGCTCAGGCCGTTCTCGCCGATGTACATATTCCGGCCGTCCTTGCTGACGCGCGTGTGGATGTGCATACCGCTGCCGGCCTTGCCGACAGTGATTTTGGGTGCGAAGGTGACGGTGATGCCGTAGCGGTAAGCCAGCGAGCGCATAATCCATTTGGCAATGACCAGCTGGTCGGCGGCATCCTCAAGGCGGGTAGGCAGAAACTCAATCTCGTTCTGCTCGTACATCGTGTCGCCCACCGTGAAGTTGCCCACCTCGCTGTGGCCGTACTTGATAAGACCGCCGCATTCGGCAATAAGCTTCATAGCCTCGGTGCGATAGTCCTCGAACTTGCAGAAGGGACGCGACGCGTGATAGCCGCGTTGGTCGGCAGGCAGATACTCGTCCTCCTTCGGAGCGACAACATAGTACTCCAGCTCGCCCATAACCTCAAACTCCATACCGTCGGTAGCCTTGCGGAAAGCCTCGCCGGCCTTGTGCAGCGTATACTCAGGCGCCATCTCGAGGGGCTCGCCGTCCTTGGTGTAGAAGTTGCACAGAATGTCGAGCGTAGGTATCTCGGCAAATGGGTTGATGAACGCCGTGCAGAAACGCGGAATGACATAGAGGTCCGAGCTGCCGGCCTCGAGGAAGGGGAACAGGCTCGAGCCGTCGACACGCTCGCCCGACGTCAGCACGTCGCGGATATGGTCGTAGCCGTTGATGACAAAGTTAAGCGTCTTCAGGCGGCCGTCGTTGGCCATATAGCGGAAGTTGACCATCTCTATCTCCATCTCCTCGATGACACGCATCATATCATCGCGGGTGAACTGGCTTGCAGGCTTCTGTAGGAAGGCCACAAGTCTGTTAGGGTTTAATTTATAGCTGTTTGTATTCATTTTTGCTCAAATTTAAATGTTTTTGGGGATGCAAAGATACAAACAAAAACTCATACGGCAAGCAAAAACGCTGAAAAATATTTTTTTAGCGCAGCAAATAGACAACCGAAACCTTCTTGTCCGGCACCCCGAGCATATTGGCACCCGTTTTGGGCCCGAAAAACGAGCGTTCATTACCAGTAAGTTACAAGACCAACTCCGTTCGTTGTCCAGTCGTTGTCCAGTTGTTGTCCAGTTGTTGTCCAGTCAATGACTGGACAACAACTGGACAACAACTGGACAACGACTGG
>CAJOMZ010000131.1 GCA_905236645.1 uncultured Bacteroidales bacterium | reverse complement strand
GAACAGCTTGGCCGGCAGATTGACGATACAGGCAATAAGTCCCTTGTCGATAAGCGCACGGCGTATGTCGCCTTCGCCGCCTGTCTTGGAGGTTAGCGACCCTTTGGCCAGCACGAAGCCTGCTTGCCCGTTGGGGGCCAGGTGATAGACGAAATGCTGTATCCAGGCGAAGTTGGCGTTGCCCGTAGGCGGCACGCCGTACTGCCAGCGGGCATCGCCACGCAGTTGGTCGCCACTCCAGTCGCTGTCGTTGAACGGCGGATTGGCGATGACGAAGTCGGCCTTCACATCCTTGTGGGCGTCGTTGAGGAACGAGCCTTCAGTGTTCCACTTCACCTGCGAAGCATCTATGCCGCGGATGGCGAGGTTCATCTTGCAGAGTCGCCAAGTGGTCTGGTTGCTCTCCTGTCCGAAGATGGAGATGTCCTCCACTCGTCCCTGATGCTGCCGCACAAACTTGTCGCTCTGCACGAACATACCGCCCGAGCCGCAGCAGGGGTCGAGCACACGCCCCTGATAGGGCTCCAGCATCTCAACCAGCAACTCTACTACGCTGCGTGGCGTGTAGAACTGACCGCCCTTCTTTCCTTCGGCCAATGCAAACTCGCCAAGGAAATACTCAAACACGTGTCCTAACAAGTCGGCACTGCGAGTGCTGGTATTCTCCAACGTACTGTTGCCGATCAGGTCTATCAGTTCGCCCAACGATGTGGGGTCAAGATTAGGACGTGAGAAAACCTTGGGCAACACACCCTTCAGCGAGCGGTTCTCTCGCTCGATGGCATCCATCGCATCGTCTATCAACTTACCAATCTGCGGATTCTTGGCGTTGGCCACCAGATGGCTCCAGCGGGCACTTTCAGGCACATAGAACACATTCTCGGCCAGATATTCCTCGCGGTCTTCTGGGTCGGCTCCGTCGGCTTGCTGCTTCACCAGTTCAGCATATAAACGTTCAAAAGACACAGATATATAGCGCAGGAAAATCAATCCCAGCACCACGTGCTTATATTCAGCCGCGTCGATGTTCTTGCGCAGCTTGTCTGCCGCTTTCCACAGGCGTTTCTCCAACGGTTCTTCAATGATTTCTTTCTTCTTTGTCATTTTGTCAGACACTTTTTCAAAATGCAAAATTACGAATAAATCCCAATATGGCAAAGAGTTATTTATAAAAAAAAGAGGACATAATAAATAGTCCTCTTTTATCATAAATCTATAGGCTTTTTCAGTCCTGGATGGCCTTGATGCCGGGGAGGACTTTGCCTTCGAGGTATTCGAGCATTGCGCCGCCGCCGGTGCTGACGTAGCTCATCTGGTCGGCGAGGTGCATCTGCTTGACGGCAGCCACGCTGTCGCCACCGCCCACGGCGGCGAAGCAGCCCTGCTTGCAGGCGTCGGCCACGCTCTGGGCGATGTCGTTGGTGCCCTTGGCGAAGGTCTCAAGCTCGAAGACACCGGCAGGGCCGTTCCAGAGGATGGTCTTGCTGCCCATAATGATGTCGCGGATGGCCTTGCAGCTCTCGGGGCCGCAGTCCATACTCTCCCAGCCGTCGGGCACTTCGCCGCTGGGCACAATCTGCGTATTGGCGTCGTTGCCGAACTTGTCGCCGATGACGCTATCGACTGGCAGGTAGTACTTCACGCCCTTCTCGTCCATACGACGCATCAGCTCCTTGGCCAGGTCGAGCTTGTCGTCCTCGCAGATGCTGTTGCCAATCTTGCCGCCGAGGGCCTTGGTGAAGGTGTAGCGCATACCGCCGATGATAATCATATTGTCGACCTTGTCGAGCAGGTTCTCGAGAATGCCGATCTTGCTGCTCACCTTGCTGCCACCGATGATGGCGGTGAAGGGGCGCGGCGGGTTCTGCATCAGCTTCTCAAGATTGCGCACCTCATTCTCCATCAGGAAGCCGAAATACTTGTCGTTCGGGAAGAACTTGGCGATGACGGCCGTAGAACTGTGCTCGCGGTGGGCGGCACCGAAGGCGTCGTTGATGTAGCAGTCACCCAGCTTCGACAGCTGTTCGGCAAGAGCCTCGTCGCCCTTGGTCTCTTCGGGGTAGAAGCGGATGTTTTCAAGCAGCATTATCTCACCGTCCTTCAGCGCGGCAGCCATAGCCTCAGGCTCGCCACTGCCCAGAAGGGCCTGGGTGAACTTGACCGGACGGCCGGTCAGTTCCTCGAGGTGCTTGGCCACGGGAGCCAGCGTCAGCTCGGGCTCGAAGCCCCCCTTCTTGGGACGGCCGAAGTGGGCCATAATGATAATGGCGGCGCCGTCGGCAAGGAGCTTCTCGATGGTCGGCATCGACTCGCGCATACGAGTGTCGTCAGTAATGTTCTTATTATCGTCGACGGGAACATTGAAGTCGACGCGCAGCAGGACCTTGCGGCCTTTGAAGTTAATGTCTTTGATTGATTTCATATTATTTGCAGATTTAATGGGTTTAATTCTTGCAATGTATTATTTTTTGCGGGCTTACACGGGGGTAAGCCCCTACGATTTCCGCTTTCCGTTTTCCGCTTTCCGTTTTCCGCTTTCCGCTTTCCGTTTTCCGCTTTCCGCTTTCCGCTTTCCGTTTTCCGCTTTATCAAGCCTCTTCGGGCTCTTCGATGGCCATACTGATGTAGAGGGCCGAGAGCATCGTGAAGACGAAGGCCTGGATGTAGGCCACCAGACACTCCAACAGACTGATAAACACCGCGAAGACCACCGACACCACCGACACGGCGCCGCCGACAGCCATACCCAGCGTGTTGCTGAGGATGAAGATGATGACCACAAAGCCGAGGATGACGATATGGCCGGCCGTCATATTGGCAAACAGTCGGATCATCAGCACTATAGGCTTGGTGAAGACACCCACCAGCTCGACGATGGGCATCAGCGGGAAAATCTTCAGCCACGCCGGAACGCCAGGCGTGTTGAAGATGTCCTTCCAATAATGCTTGTTCCCGTTGAAGTTGGTGATAATGAAGGTTATAAGAGCCAAAATAGCAGTCACGGCAATGTTGCCCGTAATGTTGGCGCCGGCAGGGAAGATGGGAATGAGTCCCAAGATGTTGCAGAAGAAGATGAAGAAGAACAGCGTCAGCAGGTAAGGCAGGAAACGGTGCGTGTTTTTGCCCAGGATGGGGGCCACAATGTCGTCGCGCACGTGCAGCACCAGGATTTCAATCAGCGACTGCATACCGCGGGGGGCGCCTTGGCGCACCTTGTACTTCTTGGCCGAGGCCAGAACGATGACTATCAGCAGCGTAACGGCAATGATGATGGCCGCCGCCGTCTTGGTGATCGAGATGTCGACGGGCTTCACCTTATTGCCTTCGGCGTCCTTGACCAAAGCATACACATTGCCTTCGCCGTCGACAAAATCGTCGGCCGTCACTTCGCAGCCCTGGACAGGGCCTTCCACGCAGACAATCTCCTCTTTCTCAAGGCCGCCGCCGATGAGGGCGTAGGTGTGGTTCTTGCCCTGATACACGTCGTGTCCGTGATGGAACCGCTTGGACGAGAAGACCTCGAGGTGGCCGTCGTCGATAAGGATTATCGGCAGATTGACCGCCACGGGGTGCTCTTTGCCGTCCTTCGACGTATAGTCGCAGATATGCCACGAGTGCGAGTCGGTGACGTGTCCGATAATGATCGAACCCGAGTCGATGGTCTCCTTTTCGGGCGACGAACAGGCGGCAAACATAAAAGCCATCAGCGGCAGAACAACGAATAATATGGATAAACGTTTCATTACAAAAATATTATACAGAAAAAATCATTTTAGTTTTAACGGGCAAATATACGAAAAAAGTTTGAAAAAACTAAAGGCTCGGAGCAAAAAAAATAACGAACAGGCAATTCACCGTTCAGGCCTTGCCGACGCCGCCGAGGATGTCGAGCTGCAGAGTGTCGAACAGTCCGAGCTGGTTTTCGGCGTTTTTGGCTTGTTTTTCAACAGTCACGAGTGCAAGTTGGGCTTTTAAAAGCCTGCGTGCGGCGACGGGCCGCGACGAGCGTTGCGACTTGGCCAGCAGCGTAAGCTTCTCATAATCACGTGCCGAGATACTTATTGTTATCTTTTTGGCTTTCTTGGCGGTCTTCTTCTTCTTCATTTTTTGCCTATTGTAAATTTTTGCAAAATTAAGCAAAAAGAAACAATTACAGCAAAAAAAACTGATATTTTTTTCGTGCCTTCGCCGTATCGCCACCCTACCAACTCCGGTCGTTGTACAATATATGTACAATACTTGTACAATATTTGTACGTTTACCAATTGTACAAGTATTGTACAAGTATTGTACATATATTGT
>CAJOMZ010000130.1 GCA_905236645.1 uncultured Bacteroidales bacterium | reverse complement strand
AATAAAATGAAAATGAGGACCATATGATCACAAAACGCATTATCCCCTGCCTTGACGTGCGGGACGGCCGCGTCGTCAAGGGAGTCAATTTCGAAGGAATTCAGGACGTCTCCTCGCCCGTTGACCTGGCCCGCTTCTACAGTCAGACGCAGCTCGGCCGCGCCCTTATCTTCGGCACCCTCTACTGCCTCTCCTCCGGCACCGCCCACAGCGTGCAGTACGCCATGGCCGCCATGCTCAAGGGCGCCAACGACGGCACCTTCAACTTCGTGCGCGACGTCAAGGAGTACGGCGAGAAAGCCGGCATCATGAAAAAGCTCTTCACCGACAACGGCTTCTACATCGTCTACGACAAGGACATGGGCGAGGACATCGGCGACGGCTTCTACTTCACCTTCTGCTACCCCGGCTTCGAAGGCGTCGACCTCCTCAACGAGCTCATTCGCTACGGTATCAGCGCCATAGCCCTCGACATCACCGGCAGCCACAAACAGGGTATCCGCGCCTGCGTGGCCCTCGTGCAGCGCGACCAGTTCCCCGACCTCAAGGAGCGCCTCGAGGCCTTCCACCGCGACCATCCCGTGAAGTGAAGTTATTCAGACACTTGTAAATATATCAGTATTAATCAAATCATCCTGCCAATGACAGAGAGTGCATAACACGACATGCACATCATAGAATAGGAAACAAGCGAAACAGCGTTACACTGGAACTTTTGAAACTTGGACACTTTCAATATTTCTCCCAGGGTAAAGCAACGACGCTCCCGCCAATGGCGTGGGCTTTGCTCGTTGTAGATTGGGAGAAATAGGTAGTCTAAGACCTCAAAAGTTCCGATTGACGCGATAAGGGCCACGCTTTTTCTATGTGCATGAAATTGGTTCCTTGAATTAATGTTTTATACACAAAACCATTGTATTATGAAGAAAATTTTATCAAGTGCTCTCTTTCTTGCCCTGACTTTCTTACCGTTCTTCTCGTGGGCACAGGCAGAATTCTCGAACTATTATATAGAGGGCGACTATGCTATGCATCAAGCCAAGAACGGTAACATATACTACACGCTAACGAACATCGAGACACGAGGCATAACGCTCGGTCTTGGCAGTTCGAACAGGATTATCGGATCAGTCGGCGACGACGAAAGCGTAGCGTTCTCCTTCGATACAATTGTGAACAATTGCCCCGATAAATACAGCAACATCCGTTTCTGGAAGGCCACTG
Organism: uncultured Bacteroidales bacterium; assembly: GCA_905236645.1. GTDB lineage: Bacteria > Bacteroidota > Bacteroidia > Bacteroidales > P3 > Colimorpha. The sequence continues at coordinate 3,116 of CAJOMZ010000130.1, read as the reverse complement.
ACTATGGTCCAAACCGTTGGCAGATAGACAGTGAAGTGCGTAAGGCACGCTCTGAGAAGAGAACCGACATGGTCAAAATCGTCATGCTAGTGCTCGACTGCAGCAACTCGTTGGGCAGCAATTTTAAGGACTTGAAGAAAAGTGCCAAGGAGTTTGTCGACATCCTCGCCAAATCGTCGGGTAACGGTAATATACGTATCGGTGTCATCGGCTTCAGCAACGAGGCCAACACGGACAAGAACGTCATTCCCATACAGAACCTTACAAAGGAGAATGCCAAAGCTATCAAGAAATCCATCGACAACCTGACGCAGCACAACAATACAGCCATGTATTACGCCATTGACAAAGCCCAGAAGATGGTGACCGATTATTTCTCCCAGCTGGATCTGACCGACGACCAGAAGTTCGGTGGCGTCATCATGGTGACATTCACCGATGGTTTCGACAACCATTCCCTTTTGCCAGGGCGCGTGTTCCGCAAAGGCTTGGATAATCCTTATTTTATTTATGTCCGCGACACCGCTATCCGTCAGGACTACACCTACACTCACCGTGATGTCCTTCAGGCCGACGGCACTCGCCGCGATGTTATAGAGACTTATCCGTTGGAAAGCATGATGCTCGTGCTGAAAGGTAATGACGTGTCCGAGTCGGATGCGACGTACAAGACGGTGTTCAATTCGTTGGCGACGGACGGGAAGCCATACTATGCCAAGAATTTCTCCGAAGTCAAGAGGAAGTTTTCCGATATTGCCGATATGATTGTGAGCCGTTTCGAGGTTCTGAAATGCTATGTGCCACGTGCCCACGAGGGCCGCGTCCGTTGGACTTTCGATAAGCCTCATGGGTTCTTCGGCGTCAGTGTCGGTGCGTTCGGCGAGGGTACCAGCAGGATGAATTTCGGTACGGGTGGCTGTATCGGCATCGACTTCGGCTTCCCCACCAAGGACTTCCGTGCATGGGGCGGTTTCCTGAATGTCAAGCCGGAATACAGTTTCGCTTCCAGCGATTTAATTACACATGTGCAATTCGGTGCGCTGTATGCCGGATCTTGCTTCCAGTACCAAAAGGCGCCACTCCTTGGCATTGGTATGGATATACGCAGTTATAGTGATTCATACTACAGCTCTTCGCGTAAATACGAGTATTCCGATGGTATTGGTTTTGGACTGGTTCTGCGTGGCGGCATCATTTCACAAAAGCATATCTATTGTTTTGCCGACTTAACCTTGGGCTATTACGGTAAGAAAAAATACGAAAGAGACAATTATGGTCACTACAAATATATTGAAACCATGCCTGCCATATACTATTCGTTGGGTCTGAATGTCGGGTTCAAGTTCTGATTGTCAGCGCATAGCGGTTGATACAGATACAAGATACACCGAAATTGAATATTGTATCGTTTTTTTTCGTACCTTTGCACCTGTGATTATCAACACAATGTTTGCCAATAATATTGTCCAATGCAGTAAATACATCTTCTTATGAAGAAAATGCTTACTGGCCGCACCGTCCTTCGCTCTGTAGTCAGCGGGACAACCTCGTCGCTATCGCTCGACGCTGTTCCGCATGGCGTTTATATCCTCCGCACCGGCGGCACTGTCCATCGTGTCATAAAGAGGTAGGCCTGTGGCAACTACAAGGAAGAGGCACCATCGGTGATGGTGCCTCTTCCTTTGTCTGGCTCGGAGACGGGTGCAGCAGCAATAGCGTCCAAGGCGTTACCGTGTCGCCGCATCCTTCAGCCCGTCGACGTGGCCGACGTCAATGCCGGCGCGGGCGGCGAAGCTCTCCTCGGTGGCGGGCTATCGGGATGTGATTTTCAGCTTGTAATAAACGGGGGTCCCCCACGGGGCGAGGTTTGTCGGCTTGTATCCGCATATCCATCCCCACTCGCTGTTTCCGTTGGAGACTGCCGCTACCAACAACTCATCGTCACCAATCCAGCAGATATTGAAACCTTGTGCCACTCCGTCTTCGCTCCAGCGGTAGTCAATGTAGTGGCACAACGGGACCATGTGGTGCCGCTGCACGTCGTACCGGTAGAACCACAAGTCGCCATGGAAGTCGCTGTCGTGCCCTTGCTGACCTACAAAGATACCGTTCGTTCCGTAGGTGTTGTCCTCCGATTGCATGTAGGTGGAGTCGACAATTCCGTCCTCGGTCATCATGAACGACTCGTAAGTCATCGGCGACCACAGGGCGAACCTGTACTGTCTGGTCTCGGGGTAATGGATGATTGGGAAGTAATCACTCTCTACAAGTTTGTTTTCCAGCATTTCCCCCTCGTGCATAAGATTACGCTCCAAGTAGTATCGGATAGCGTTACGGCTACCCTTTTGGTACAACTCCGCATAGAGCGAAGATCCCGTGTCGACAGCCACTGGCTGCACCGTGTATTTGTCGGTGAGCAGCCGTTCGTACTGCTGCCGCGTAATCTTCTTGGGAACGACGACCAGCCTGCCGTCGGCCGAGAATGTTGAATATCCGTTGATGGAGTCCACCTTCATGAACTCATCGTGCGAGGCTGTGTACTCCTGGATATTGGCGAAGTCGATGCCGCTCTTGCAGGCGGCCATCATTCCAAGGGCGCACACCATTGCGCCGAGCAAAAAGAGTTTCTTCATAATGTTTTCTTGTTTTTTCATAAATAACGACGAGGGGGCGGTTTTATTGTGTGGGGCTCATGAATTGCCAATAACCGCCTTCGGGGGCAAGTCTCTACATGGGTGCAAAAAAATGTGATGGCAGACGGGGGTGTCTTCCATCACGTATGGGTTGGTTTGCCGGTCGGGGCTTATTGCTGCTGGAGCCATTGGTCGACGTGGCCGAAGACGATGTCGGCGCGTGCGGCGAAGCTCTCCTCGGTGGCGAAGGCCACGTGGGGTGTCACCAGGCAGCGGTTGGTGGAGAGCAGCAGGTGGTCGAGGGGTAGGGGAGGCTCCTTCTCGAAGACGTCGAAGGCGGCGCCGGCGATGCGGTTCTCCACGAGGGCGCGTCCCACGGCGGCGATGTCGCACACGGGGCCGCGGGCGGTGTTGACCAGCAGGGCGGTGGGTTTCATCAGTGCCAGCTCGCGTTCGCCTATCATGCCGCGCGTGGCGTCGCAC
>CAJOMZ010000129.1:1224-5594 GCA_905236645.1 uncultured Bacteroidales bacterium | reverse complement strand
GGCTTCGATGTAGTCGCCGGCGTAGACCGGAGCCTTGAACTCGACCATGTCGTAGGCGCAGAAGAGGCCTTCGTCGCCGTCCTGGATGATTAGAAGTTCGGTGGCCACGTCGCCGAAGAGGTGAAGCATGTGTGCGCCGTCGACGAGGTTGCCGCCGTAGTGTGCGTCCTTGGCGCTCATACGGACGCGAAGCATTGATTTTACTGCCATAATCTGTTTTGTTTTAGTGTTTTTATATTTTGATTGATTTCAACTTATCATCGACTGAATGTCCTCGAGAGTGTATTCCACACCGGCGGTGTGCAGGGCATCGTAATGATCCATAATGTAACGGGGGACACCCGATTGCTCAAAAAGGTCGTAGGTCGCACGTCCGGTGGTACCGTTACGGCGCTTGTATTCTTCGATACAATAGATGAGAAATTCCAGTTTTCTGCTCATACATCTTCACTGTATTGTATTTATTTATAGGTGTTCAGTTCCCTTTCAGGGTTCCTCCGGGTATTGAATGGTTCCTGACGTCACTTCGTTGTGCCACAGCTCGGCCAATGCCAGCGGACTGAGGTGCCAAAGCTTGCTGCTCTCGCGCTCAAGGTCGGCATACAACTGAGAACGGTACAAGGCCGCGACAGCTTCCGACGCATCGAGACCGTACTCCCTGACCATACGATCGACCACCTGCGGCACTATCAGTTGCAGGGTGGCGGTGAATTGTATCTGCTCCTGTTCGCTCATACGCTGTATGCTGTTACAAATTGTAAATATTCCAATGACTTGTCTGTCTTGAATGTCAACTGATTGTATAATTGCTTTACTTTGAGGCGGGCGATGGTTTCCTCTTTGGTGAGGATTCCGGCCTGGTAGGCGGCGAAGGTACGGAATACATCATCGTTGGCCACCGGCCCATATGCGAAATCGCAGACCTCTGTGGCGATGCCGTTGCGGTTATTGCTCACATAGTCGAGCCACCTCTCGTCTGGCGCATCGAACCACACATGCTGCAGTCCGGCCTTCATCTTCTCTATTTCCACCTCGTAGACATTGACAACAGCCTCCTCGGAATGCAGTCGGTCCTGTACCTTACGGGCAAACCCTTCGGCTTGCATCTCGTTGAGGGTCGAATAAAACCCTCTGCCGAAATCCAACGCCCGGTTGGACTCCAATATCTTCGGAGTCTCTATTCTTCTGTCGCTTCCGTGGAATACAATCATGTATTATTTTTTTGCAAAGATACACTTTTTCTTTGTATTGAGAAAATATTTTTGTCATGTGAAATAATTGTCGTACTTTTGCAGTCGCAAACGGGGAGAAATCCGTATGCCGAAAGAAAGCGCATTTTCGCCTTATTCCAATCGTGTGAATCTCGTCAATTTACACATTAACTGTAGAATTAGGAATAAAGGAGTTACGAGATGCTTCCATTGGATTATTGTATCCTTTGTGGAGCAATTCATAAGCATCTTTATATTCATTCTACAGGGAAGACGAGACCCTCACACGAGAAGATAGAGACATAAATGGATGGCTCCACTTTCTTCGTTGTGTAAATTCAAAAGTCCTGTCGAGCACACGGGAGAGAAACAGACCAAACAACATACAACTATGAGACGAAACATCATTTTCCTTCTCCTCAGCCTTGCGGCAATGCCCACTCTCATGGCACAGGATGTCATTGTCACCAAACAGTCGGAGCGCATTGACGCCACTATTCTGGAAGTGTCCGATAGCGAGGTGAAATACAAACGCCAAAACAATCCGACAGGGCCAACATTCACCCTTGTCACTTCAAAAATCGCCACTATCCTTTATGCCAACGGAGATGTGCAGACCTTCGAGGAGTCCCGCGACGGGCATTCTCGCACCCGCGACAAGAACGAAAGCCCCAACCACCTTTACCGAGGTCTCGAACTCGGCCTATCGGCGGGTGCCAACATTTATTTCAGTTCCCTCGGAAACTCGGCAGGATTCATTGGTACTGCCAATATAGGTCGACGTTTCAATGAAACCCTCTATGGAGGCGTGAGTGTGGGATATATACCCGCTGCTGAGATGATGTCTTTCCTCGCTGTCGTTCGCACCTATATTCCCTTGAACGGTTCTCGTCTAGAGTTCTCTCCTGAAGTGGGCATAGGTATGACTACCGATTTTTATCACACACTCTTTACCCTACAAGCCATTCCGACGATGCAGATGCCCCTCTCTCCCAGCATTGACCTGCGCATGGGTGCCGGCACTAATATCAGCTTCGCTAGCGGTGGTTCAAATGCATTGTTGCTTGTCAATGCAGGCTTAGGATGGCATCGCAGCACAACAGAGGGTGGCGCAAAAAGGCATGTAGGCATTCTCGAGCAGGGATTGCTTGTGGAGGCAGACGGTTTCCTGTCGATTGTAAATACAGGAAGCGGTGGAGCGCACCACTATGCCGGATTTGCCATCGTCCCGCAGATTGGTTATTTGTTTAACGGACACCTCTCTGTCGGAGTAGGGCTTGACTACGGAAGAATGGGATGTGTGGCCTCTGTGGATGACGATAAACCCCTGTTTGACGAACCTGAATGCGGTGTCAATCGCTATTATCTATGGGCGAACTATCGTTTCTTGCGCAAACGAATCTCTCCGTTTGCTGGATTGGAAGCGGGCAAATCGGAGCGCCGATTGAGCTTATGGGAACCTTGGGAAATAGAGGGACAGTCGGGTTATGGCGTTGCCGTCAGTTCGTTTGCCATCTCCCCCATTGTCGGGCTATCTTGGCGAGTGGCAGATAATTCGTACATCAACATCATGTGCCGTTATGATTATGCCTTGCGGCATCCTTCAATTGAACGGGGAAGCAGTTCGGGCACACTTAACCTCTCCCATCTATTTTTCGGGATTGGCTTTGCCCAGACAATCGCTCTGTAGATACATTTGCATTGCTTCCAACAGAATATACCGGCGGGATGCCCATTGGACATCCCGCCGATTGTTTTTTCTTGCAATAATCTCGATTGTTAGGTCTTGCTATCGTTTCCATCTTTTTCGAGTTTGAATTCGAGTGCAAAAATAATTCCAATTATTTGCATTTGAATGCAAATAATTATCTTGTGTGATCATTATATCATTGTGCTGCTAAGATTAAAAACTGTTTAATACGTTAAACAAAAAAAGTGTTTAGCGAGCTAAACACTTTTTTATCGAAAACAGAAAATATCCCTGTTTATTTCTTGATGATGTAGTCCACGAAGATGCCGGGGGTCTTGACGTTCTCCGGGGCGATGGCACCGGTGGCGACAATCTCCTGCGGTTCGACGATGACGGTGTCGGCGGCGGTGGCCATCATGGGGCAGAAGTTCTGGCTGGTGCCCTTGTAGACCAAGTTGCCTTCCTCGTCGCAGATATTGGCGCCGATGATGGCCACGTCGGCGCGCACGGGCTTCTCCAGGAGGTACTCCTTGCCGTCGATGGTCAGTTTCTGCTTGCCTTCCTCGACGATGGTGCCGATGCCGGTGGGTGTGAGCACACCGCCAAGTCCTGCGCCGGCGGCGCGTATCTGCTCGGCCAGGGTGCCCTGCGGCTGGAGGGTCACCTTCAGCTCGCCGGCGTTCATCTGCGCCACGGTGTTGGCGTTGGTGCCGATGTGGGTGGCGATGAGTGCCTTCACCTGATGGTTGGTGATGAGTTTGCCGACGCCGACCTCGGGATAGGCCGTGTCGTTGCAGATGATGGTGAGGTCCTTGACGTTGCGGGCCACCAGTTCGTCGATGAGGGCTATCGGGTTGCCGACGCCCAGAAAGCCGCCGACCATAACGGTCATGCCGTCCTTGATCTTGTCGGCAGCCTCTTTAACAGTAACAAATTTGTTCATTGTGTATACTTTTTTTGTTGTCTTTGCGTTATCTTTTCAAGTTGCAAATATACTACTTTTTTGCCAATTGGAAAAAAAATTTGCGCAGTTGTCGAAATATGAGTATCTTTGCAACTTGAAAACCAACAGAAACTGACAATGAAGAAGGCTATCTTTTTGACGCTTGCGATGTTCGCTGCCGTTGTTTTGGCAGGTGCACAGGAATATATTGAACCCGTCGAGACGTGGAAGGTCTCCGAGGTGTGGGGCAACAATTACCATGGTTGGTCTTTCCATCAGGACGGCCGTTTCACCCCCACCGACGCTGAAATCGCCGATGCCGAGCGCCTCGTGCAGAAACGCATTGCCTACCTCAACCGCGACCATTACAATCAGGGTGGCCAGTGCCCCATCATCGACGAGCACATGCGCAAGTACCGCCGCCAGTATGTCGGCTTCACCAACGACCGCGGCGACCACATCATCTGGATGAGCGGCCTTTGGGACGACGACCTCAGCGACGAGCGTCTGGCGTCGGACGTGCTCC
>CAJOMZ010000129.1:0-1211 GCA_905236645.1 uncultured Bacteroidales bacterium | reverse complement strand
CTTCTGGAGTCTCAAGGTCAACCTCAGCACCCGCAAGGTTTATGGCCTCGAGGTCAACGACGAGGGCGATGTGCAGTACCTGCCGCGTGTCGCTAAGCCCAAACCGCGTATCAGCAAGGCCAAGGGCGACAAGCGTCAGCGTGTCCGCAAGACAGGTATTATCCATTCTCCGGAAGAGAAGGTCTTTAACTAAATGCGTTAGTGCGCTGATGCACTGATGTGTCGGTGGTTGGCGCAGTGTAACTGCGTAGGCACCATTCGACGCCCCTGGCTCGATAGAGGCCTGAACAAAACGTCAATCGGGCGAAAACGCATCAGCGAAATGAACAGAATGTGTGAATGATTATCCTGAAGTTTCTCAAATTCGGTGTCGTCGGTGCTAGCGGCATGGTGGTCGACTTCGGCATCCTCTACTTGATGCGCGACGTGGTCGGCCTGCCCGACCTGTGGGCCAACACCATCAGCTTCACTGCCGCCGCCACAAGCAACTATTTCCTCAACCGTATCTGGACCTTCCGCAGCCACGAACGCCAGGTTGGCGTGGAATACCTGAAGTTCCTTGCCGTCAGCATCGTGGGCCTCGCCATCAACAACGGCATCCTTCTCCTCTCGCGTCACCTCTGGCCCGACCTCTACGGCGGGACGCTTACCCTGCTGGGCTTCAACATCGACATCTTCTATCTCTTCAAGCTTCTGGCCATTGCCGTCACCACCCTGTGGAATTTCGTCGGCAACATGCTCTTCACCTTCCGCCAGCGCCCATCGGATGAGGGATCGGAATAATTTGAGTGATCGGATTAATCAGATTATTTTGATTAATCGATAAATACAGCGAGAGGCGCCCCGTTCGGGGCGCCTCTCGCTTTGGGCGTTGCCGCCTTTTTTGGCTATCGCACTATCAGTCGGCTTGCTGTGGTGCTCTTCTCGTCTGTCAGGCGGACGAAGTAGGCACCCTGTGCCAGTGTGCTGACGTCGATGGTCTGTTGGCCGTCGGCGACCGTCCATTTGCCATGCACACGGCCGTTGATGTCGACGATCTCAACCATGGCCTGTCCCTCGATGCCCTCGATGCTCACCGTGACGGTGGTGCTCGCCGGGTTGGGGTAGATGTTCATGGTGTGGGCTGCCACATCGTCGATGCCGTTGTTGGCTGCAAATGTGGCCACGAAGCTCATATCGCTGGTCACCGTGAAGGTGCGTACAGCGTCGAC
>CAJOMZ010000128.1:4129-8528 GCA_905236645.1 uncultured Bacteroidales bacterium | reverse complement strand
GGATGTCCACCATCTCGATGTCGAAGCCTTCCATCCCGCCCATGTCGCGGATATCCTGCTGATACAGCAGGTAGGCGCTCTCGCCGTCCTTGACCTGGTTCCGGCTGTCCACGTACGGATAGCAGCTGTGTTCAATCCCCTTCTGCACCTGCTCATGCACATCGGCGAAGACATTGCGGAGCGTATCGCTGTCCTTAAAGCGGATGCCCACGGGCAGATCGCGAAACAGCAGGCCAACGGTCGTCATGTTCTGCAGATCCTCACGCCCGTTATAGATCCAGGAAATCTTCACATCGGGCGCATTGTTGTAGATGGAGATGGCCAGCGCAGCCACCGTGATGAAGAACTCATTCCGGCTGATCTTGTAGGCCTTCTCCATGGCGTTCATCTGCGGCTGCAGAATGCCGAGCGGGGCGAAGAGCTCGCCCATCTCGTTCTCTCTGGAGTCGTGATCGGTCTTCGGGAAGCTCGACCACTCGACTCCGTCATAACGGTCTTCGAAGTACTTCCGGCTCTCCTCATAGAAGGGCGTGTTCTCGGCCTCTTCACGCCGCTGCAGCATCAGATAGTAGAAGTCGGGCTCCGCTTCCATGCCCATATAGGTCTTGCCGATATCGCTCATGAAGACCTTCAGCGAGGTGCCGTCGAACACGGAGTGATGCACATCGAAGAACACATAACCGGCTTTTTCCGTCTCAAAAACTCTGCAGCGGTAGAGTTTTCCGCCGACGATCTTGAACGGATAGACCAGCGTATCCCGGATATAGCGGAATTCAAATTCCGTCAGCTTCTCCACATGGATGTCCTGCAGCTGCTCCGGATGGTAGCTCTGCACCAGCTCTCTGTCCCTGTTCCAGACCTAAAACCTTGGCTCCCTGTTCGTAGCGTATGTCGAGCGGAATGTTGGCTTTCTCAATGGCCTTGAGGTCCTTTGCCAGGTCGGGACGCACTTTGCCGTTCTTGTCGGCGTATGCTTTTGCAGCGTCGTAGTCGCCATCGCCTTCGGTCTTGATTACCAAGGCTGCCCAGCCTTCAAGGGCGGCACGCATCTTCTTGCTGTCGACAACATATTTGCCTTCCTTGTTGCGACTGAAAGCCCCCTTGTCCTGCATATAGTTGAAGCACATCATATTGGCAATGCCGTGAGCCTCGGTTGCTCCGAAACGCACGCTGCGCAGCAGGCCGGCAAGATAGGTCACGTAGGCGTCTTCGACTGTTATTCCTTTGATTTCTCCGCGCTCGATAAGTGTCTGGACAATATAAAGTCCGCAGATGTCGGCCTTGGCCTCCTCCCAGGCGCTGTATTGGTTCTGCAGAGCCTGGCGGACGTTGCCTTTGCCGGTGATGGTGTTCTTGATGCCAAGGCCGTGGGCCACCTCGTGATAGCACACATTGCTGAAGAAGGCATCAAACTTTATGTTATTGAGCTGCTCTTTGCTAATCATCAGGTTGGCGATAGGAACCAGAATATTCTGGAACTTGGCCTCCATTGCGTTTTTCAGCTGCAGGCGGCGGCTGCCTTTCTCAAGCTGCACTTTCTCGTCGTTGGGCAGGTTGATGGCGATAGTCTTGCTGCCGGCATTGCAGTCGCCGGCATAGTAGATCACGTCGTATACGTTCAGGTCGCTCTCAGTGCCGGGCACCTCTTTCTTATACTTGGGGTCGCAGGGCAGCTGCTTCTGCAGCTCGGGCAGCATCTTGGTGAAACGTGCCAGGTCGTTGCTCCACTTCTCGTCCTTGATAAGCACAAAGGCCTCGTATGCAGTCTTGTAGCCGTAGAGGGCATCCTCATAGTTCTCGATAGGGCCGAACACTATGTCGAGGCGGCTGTCCTTCATATCCATCCATATCATATCACTCTTGAAATAATCGTCTGTGCGCAGTGCCTCGCGTCTCGCCTCCAGATAATTGTGCAGACCGTCGTTATCGGCCAGCTCGATGGCTTTTTCAAGCAGGTTGTACACCCTTTCCAGATATTTCGAGTAGGCCTTGTGGTAGGGCACAACCTCGAGCTCTCCCGACTTGTTGCGCTGCAGAATGGTGTATTGGCTGGTCTTCATCGGGTCGTCAAGCTTTTCAAACTCCTCCTTGGTCATATCCTTCGGATAGAAGTTGGCGCCTGCGGGCTTGGGCCCGTAGCCGGGCAGGAACGGCTTCTCGGCGTCCAGACGGTCCCACGCACCGTATTGTATCTCGGCAAACTGGCGCATATACGGGTCTTTCAGTTCTTGCAGCTTATTGCGGTTGTCGTGGCCGAAAGACTGCTCCCAGTATATATCGTCCATCACGTCGGCAATCTGGATGAAGATGCCCACCAGCTCGGCCTCGCGGGGCGACAGCTGGCCGAGGTCGTACTTCAGTGCAAACGAGGCATATTGCTCTACTTTCTTCTTCATTGCGTTGTTTTCCTCTTGTGCTTTTTGTGCTTTTTGTGCATTCACAGTGCTTGCACCCATTGTCAGGACGGCAAGCGACATAAGTGTCATTATTGTTTTTTTCATCTCTTGGTGAGTGTTAAGGTTTCTCTTACAGTTCGCTGTTCAGAAAAGTATGCGTCGCCATCAGTTTCTGCACCTCCTTGTTTTCGGCCGTGTCCATCAATGCATTGGCATAGCGCATATTGTGCGTGTCGGTGCCCAGATACTCCACCATCCCTGCTTTGATGTAGTCAAAGCCTTTCTGTTTCGCCGCTTCGCCGTAGAAGCCATTGAGCGATAAGACGTTGACCTGGAAGGCAATGCCCATTTCTTTCATCTTTTCCACCTCCTGCGAGTGGATGCCCAGATAGGGGTAGCGCTCGGGGTGGGCAAGTATCAGCTTGTAGCCAAGCCGTAGGTATTCGGCAAAAATTTCCACTGGCATATAGTCGTTGAAATGCAGCGAAAACTCGCACAGAAGCCTCTTGCCGGGCAGCGTCAGCACTTTGTCGACGCCGGGTCGACGTACAAAACGCGGGTCGAAACGGTATTCGCCGCATATAATCCCTATCTCGGGCAGGCATCCGTCGTCCTTTTCCGACAGCTGTTTCTTGAGCGTCTCAAAGCGTCTTTTGATGTCCTCCTCCTCGTTCGGGTAGTTTGCCTGGAAGTGTGGCGTGAAATGCACCTTCTTGAAGCCCACCGAGGCCAGCGTCTTCAGGCAGGAAACAGTCTCCTGCAGGTTGCTCGAGCCGTCGTCAACGCCAGGCAGCAAATGGCAATGCATATCCGTTGCCAGCGCAGCGAAGGTCTTGTTTTGCCTGTTCCGTTTCAAAAAGTTTAGCATAAGCCAGTGAGTTGAGTTTGATAAGTTGCTGATAGATTTTGGATTATGACTGCTGTTGCGTTTTTTTTCAAATGCAAATATACAAATATTTTCGGAAACCTGAACATACTCTCCGTTTTTTTAGTCCCCCTTCCGCCATCCGACGGCCCCTGCACAGCATCCCTTTCGCCTCCCTGACGCCACCGCACGAGGCCTGCCTGCCCGACAGCGCCCGGAAGCCCTTTTTATTGCGCAAAAAAAAGAGGATGCCCGTTGTGGGGCATCCTCTTCTGTTGTATTGTTTGCTTTCGGTTTAGCGCCGGCGACCACCGCCGTTGCCACCGCTGCGGCGTTCGCCGCCTTCGCGACGGGGACCGCGGCCACGGTCGCGGCTACGGCCGCCACGGTCGCCTTCGCTACGGCCGGGCTTCTCCTCCTCGTAGCCTTCGGGCTTGGGCAGGAGGGCCTTGCGGCTCAGCTTCAGCTTGCCGGTCTTCTCGTCGATAGCGATGATTTTCACCTGGATGGTATCGCCCTCGTGGATGAGGTTCTCGAGGGTGTCGGTGCGCTTCCAGTCGTATTCGCTGATGTGCATCAAGCCCTCTTTGCCGGGCAGGAACTCCAGGAAGGCGCCGAACTCGACAATCGAGACAACCTTGGCGTCGTAAATCTGGCCCACCTCGGGAACGGTGCATATCTCCTTAATCCACTTGATGGCGGCCTCGATGTCTTCCTTGTTCTGCGAGGCGACATCGACAATGCCCAGGTCGCCCTCTTCCTCAATGTTGATGATGGTGTTGGTCTCGGCCTGGATCTTCTGGATGACTTCGCCGCCCTTGCCGATGACGGCGCCGATAAAGTCTTTGGGAATCTGTATCTGCACGATGCGGGGCACGAAGGGCTTGTAGTCCTCGCGCGGCTCAGCGATGGTCTCCTGGATGTGGTCCAGGATGTGGAGGCGGCCCTGGCGTGCCTGCTCAAGGGCCTTGGCCAAAACGTCGTAGCTCAGGCCGTCGACCTTGATGTCCATCTGGCAGGCGGTGATGCCGTCGCGGGTACCGCACACCTTGAAGTCCATATCGCCCAGATGGTCCTCGTCGCCGAGGATGTCGCTCAGCACGGCCCACTTGTCGCCCTTCGAGATAAGACCCATAGC
>CAJOMZ010000128.1:0-4118 GCA_905236645.1 uncultured Bacteroidales bacterium | reverse complement strand
GAATCTTCACGCCAGCATCCATCAGTGCCAGACAGCCGGCGCATACGGTAGCCATACTCGACGAACCGTTGCTCTCAAGGATGTCGCTGACCACGCGGATGGTGTAGGGGCATTCCTCCGATGTCGGCAGCACCTCTTTCAGTGCACGCCAAGCCAGATGGCCGTGGCCCACCTCGCGGCGGCTGAGGCCGCGGTTGCCCTTCACCTCGCCTGTGGCGAAGCCCGGGAAGTTGTAGTGCAGCAAGAACTTGCGGGTGCCTTCGATTACGGCGCCGTCGATTATCTGCTCGTCGAGTTTGGTGCCCAGCGTAACGGTCGAGAGCGACTGGGTTTCGCCGCGGGTGAAGATGGCGCTGCCGTGTGCCGAGGGCAGGTAGTTGACCTCGCTCCACAGCGGACGGATCTGGTCAAGCTGGCGACCGTCGAGGCGTGTGCGCTCGGTCAGAACCATATCGCGCATAGCCTCGCGCTCGGTGTCGTGATAGTAACGGTCAATCATAAACTTCACCTCGTCGGTGAGAGTCTCCTCTGTATAGTTGGCATCGATAAATTCCTGTTTGATAGCCTCGAAGCCCTCTTCGCGCTGGTGCTTGTTGGCAATGCCCTGCTTGCTGAAGTCGTAGCATTTCTGGTATACGGCGTCGTGCAGGCGCTGGCGCAGCTCCTCGTCGTTGACCTCGTGGTCGTACTCGCGTTTCTCGGTCTTGCCGGCCTCTACGGTCAACTCGGCCAGCACGCGGCACTGGGTCTTGATGGCCTCGTGCGCTGCTTTGAGGGCGCCGAGCATAATGTCCTCGCTCACCTCTTTCATCTCGCCTTCCACCATCATAATGTTCTCTTCCGTAGCGGCGACTATGAGGTCAAGGTCGGCGCGCTCGATGTCCTGCATCGGAGTGTTGATGACATACTGTCCGTCAAGGTAGCTCACGCGCACCTCACTGACGGGGCCGTTGAAGGGTATGTCGCTTACTGCCAGAGCCGAAGCCGCAGCCAGGGCTGCCAGCTGGTCGGGCATCGTGTTCTTGTCGCCACTGATAAGGGTTATCTGCACCTGCACCTCGGCGTGGAAGTTGTCGGGGAACAGCGGACGCAGGGCGCGGTCCACCAGGCGGGCAATCAGAATCTCGTGCTCGCTGGGGCGGGCCTCACGTTTGAAGAAACCGCCGGGGAATCGGCCCATAGCGGCATATTTCTCCTGATAGTCAACGGTGAGGGGCATAAAGTCCACAAATTCACCTACTTCTTTCTTTGCGCAGACTGTGGCGAGAAGCATCGTGTCGTTCATTCTCACCACTGCGCTGCCGTCGGCTTGCTTGGCAAGCTTGCCGGTCTCGATTTCGATCATACGGCCGTCGCCGAGATCGAATTTCTTGTTGATAATGTTCATTCTCTTTACTTTTTCCTTAGTTGTCCTACATTCAGCACGGCGAACGTCACGTCGTGCCGTCATCCGGCTATGGCGCTTTTTATTAAAAAAAAGTCACCGAGGAGTGCCTCGGTGACTCAACCATAACCAAATAAATATGAAAAACTATTATTTCCTTAAGTTGAGTTTTTTGATGATCGCACGGTAGCGCTCGATGTCATTGTCCTTGAGGTAGTCGAGCATACGGCGACGCTTTCCGACCAAGCCCACAAGTGCTCTTTCAGATACTTGGTCTTTCTTGTTCTTCTTCATCAGCTCCGTCAAGTGCTGGATGCGATAGGTGAAGAGGGCTATCTGTGCTTCTGCCGAACCGGTATCGTTGGCTTTCTTTCCGTACTCGGCGAATATTTCCTGTTTCTTTTCTTGTGTCAGATACATAATTTTGTTGTTTTTGTCTTTAAAAGCGAGTGCAAAAGTACAACTATTTTCCGATTCTCGTCATATTTTCGACGGCTAAAATGCTGTCTCTGTCCTAAAACGGTGTTATTCAGCGTTATCTATTTTGTTAATAATTCTTAAATACTGCACACGGCGTACAAAAATATGCAAACGGACTGTCGCAAAAACCGAAAATTGAACCGAAAACCGTTGAGCGATAGACGGGGCTCGAACCCGCGACCTGCGGCTTGGGAAGCCGCCGCTCTGCCAACTGAGCTACTATCGCAATAAAACATCCCAATAACGACTGCGGGAAAATATTATTGTATGTCCCGAAAATTTTTTTTCCGACAAGTCGCCGGTGCTTGCCGGACCTTGCGTCGCGGGAGGTGATCCTAATACTCGAAACTGCTCTCGCCCAGGAATTCGCGCAGTATGCTGGTGGGCGGTATGAACTTGGTCTGGATGGGCTCGATGAGCTCGAGTATCGAGAGCAGTCGCACCGATTCGGCGTACTCTTCCGAGCTTTGCGGCACCATCTTCAGCAGCGGTTCGGCAAAGGGACGCAGTATGCCGAGCTCGTAGAGCAGGGCCGAGTTGAACATCACGTCGGCGTTCTCCTGGTAGGGGAAGATGTGACGCTGCTCGCCTGTCCGCACGCTCGGCCAGCGTTGCAGGGTGGCCAGGGCGCTGTAGCCGCGGAAGTTGTTGTCGCGCACTATGCGGCGTATCAGGCGGTTGTCGTTCGAACGGATGATGTTCTGCTTGTCGAGGGCTATCTGTGTCAGTGCCGACACGTAGACCTTGAACTTCAGCTCGTCGTCTATCTCGGCGGTCAGCATCGGGTTCAGCGCGTGGATGCCTTCGACGACGAGTATGCTGTCCTTCTTCAGCTGGATGCTTTTGCCGCTGAAGTAGGGCTCGCCTTTCTTGAAATCGTAGGTGGGTATCTTCACCTCCTTCCCGTCGAACATCTGCTGCAGCTGCTCGTTGAGCAGCGGTATGTCGAGGGCTTCGATGGCCTCAAAGTCGTAGTCGCCGTTGGGCTGGCGCGGCGTCTTGTCGCGCGACACGAAGTAGTCGTCAAGCGACAGCTGCTTCACGTCGAAGCCCAGCACTGCCAGCTGCACCGCCAGCCGGCGGCACGAGGTGGTCTTGCCGCTCGACGAGGGGCCTGCCAGCAGCACCATCCGCACCTTGTCGCGGCGCTGGTCGACCATATCGGCTATCGAGGCGTACTTCTTCTCGTGCAGGGCCTCGCTCACCTGTATCAGGTGGTTCTCGCGGTGGTTGCGCACCTCCTCGTTGAGGTCGTCGACGGTGGTCACGTTGAGCAGCTTGGCCCAGTTGTGGTGCTCCTGGAAGATGTTGAACAGCTTGGGGGCGTCCTGATAGAGGTCGAGCTTCTCGGGCATCGTCGGGTCGGGGCACTGCAGCAGGTAGCCGTTGGCGAACGAACGCAGGTCCCACTGCGTCAGCACTCCCGTCGAAGGCACCAGACGCGTGGCCCACTTGTGCGGCGTGCCGCCCAGGAAATGCATCTCTATATAGAGCTGCGTCAGCCCTTTCAGCAGCCGCTGCGTGGTGGGGATGGGCTCGCCTTCAATCAGCTTCAGGGCGTCGCTCACCAGCATCGACTTGCTCAGGAAGGGCAGGTCCTGGTGCTGTAACTCCACCATACGGTCGCGCACCGTGCGCACTATCTCCAGCTGCGGGGGCAGGGTATAGCCCTCCTCGACGGGCTCCACCTTGCAGAAGAAACCGTTGACCATCCAGTGGTCTATAGTCAGCACCGCCTTGGGATAGCAGTCGCGCACCGCCTTGTAGAGCAGAAAGCACAGCGACGTGATGTAGATGCGGTAGCCCTGCCGGTGGGTGATGTCGACAAAACGCACGCTCTTCGGCTTGAAGATACGATACGACATCATCTTTATCTTGTTGTTCACCAAGGCGCAAAGCACCGGGTACTTACAGTGGTGGTCCACCTTCGGGGCCAGCTCGCTGAGCGACGTGCCCTGGTCTATCATCCGGCGTTCGCCGGTATTCTCAATAACGATTTCTATCTGTTGCATAGCGTGACGTAAAATTGTTAAACGCCTGTCCGTGGCCTTTATTGTGCAGCACCCGATTTTTTCTTTCAAAAGCCCCCGAATGTTAACAAACGTTAACGCCGATTTTGCTACAAGCCTAAAAAACAACACCCTGGCCATACCCGCTCCGTCCGTTGTACAATATATGTACAATACTTGTACAATATATGTACAATTGGTAAACGTACAAATATTGTACAAGTATTGTACATATATTGTACAAC
>CAJOMZ010000127.1 GCA_905236645.1 uncultured Bacteroidales bacterium | reverse complement strand
CAGCTTTCCGCTTTCCGCTTGACGCTTTCCGCTCACAACAGGTCCAGGCATTGTTCGATGGGGATTCCGCGGCATTTGTCGGGCAGGGCGCGGTTGCGTTCGATGAGGCGTGACACTACGTCCATTGCGATGCGGGTGCTGTGCTTCAGCGGCTCGCCGTTCATCAGGTGGCCTATCAGCACGGCCGAGAATATGTCGCCGGTGCCGTGGAAGGCCACGGGTATCTCGTCGTAGTCGAGGCGGAAGTAGGGGCCTTCGTCGAGCTTCTGCTCAAAGCCGCTCACGGGCTCGTCGCTGCGGCGGCCTATGACGCAGCTGTGGCCGTCGATGCAGGCGCTGGTGACGACGGCCGATTTTGCGCCGAGGGCTATGATGGCGTCGAGCAAAGCGTGGGCCTCCTCCTCGCTGAGGCCTTCGCTCTTGAACGGCAGTCCTGTCAGGAAGCAGGCCTCGGTGTAGTTGGGGAAGGTGAGGTCGGCCTCGGCCACCATCTCGCGCATCAGCTCTACCTGCCTGAGGCTTATGCCGTTATAGAGGCGGCCGCCGTCGCCCATTATGGGGTCGACGAAGACGGTGCAGCCCTCGCCGTGCAGCTGCTTGCAGTAGTTGATGACCAAGCGTGCCTGCTCTTCGCTGAACATCAGGCCGGTGCAGACGGCGTCGAAGCGGAAGCCCAGCTGCCGCCACACGGGTATCGTGTCGCGCATATAGGAGGTGGTCTCCATCACGGCGAATTTGCCGTAGTCGAGGGTGTTCGACACAAGGGCCGTGGGCAGGTTGTAGGTGGGGTGCCCAAGGTAGGTCAGTATGGGCAGCATTGCCACCATTCCCACGTGGCTGTAGCCCACAACGTCGTTAACAAGCAGTATCTGTTTCATTTATGTATGCTGACGCTTTTTCGGTTCGGGCTGCAAAATTACATAAAATATTTTGATTTCCAGTGGCTGCACACAATATCGCATTCTTTTCTGCGTTAAAGCTGACATCAATCCCGTAAGTATGCACATCGGAAAATACATCGCACCCCTGCTTCTGCTGCTTGCCGTCGCCGTTATACAACCGGCTGAGGCTCAGTCGAAATCGAAGAAGCAGCTGGAGAAGGAAAAGACGCAGCTGGAGGCTGAGATTAAGCGCCTCAACGCCGACCTTGCCAAGGCCAAGAAGAACACCAAGCTCACCAACAGCCAGCTGGCGGCCCTGAACAAGAAAATCAAGGAGCGCAACAAGCTGATAGACAATATCAACGGACAGCTGTCGCAGCTCGACAGCCAGATTTCGCTGATGAACGACAGCATCAGCCGCATACAGACACGCCGCCAGACGCTGAAGGAGGACTATGCCGCCACGGTGCGGTCGCTCTATCGTGAGTACAACAACGTGGACAAGTGGGTGTTGCTGTTCGATTCGCCGTCCTACAACAAGGCTCTGCTGCGCACCAAATACTTTAAGAAATACAATGAGTACCGCCTCGAGCAGTCGGCCAAGATCAAGCAGTGCGAGCGCGAGCTGCAGGATGTCAACGAGCAGCTGCAGCAGCAGCGGTCGGAGCAGACCAACCTGCTGAGCCAGGAGAAGCGCCACCGCGACCAGCTGACAAAGGAGCAGCGCCAGAAGGAGGCCTCGGTCGAGCAGTCGAAGGCCAACGAGAAGCAGCTGTCGCAGCAGCTGAGCAAGAAGGAGGCGCAGAAACGCAAGCTGCAGCAGCAGATTCAGCGACTGATAGACGAGGAGGTGCGCAAGGCGGCGGCGGCCAAGGCCGCGGCAGCCAAGAGCACGGCGAAGGGCACGGCCGCCAAACCGTCGGGGGCAAAGGCAGGCTCGTCCGCAACTTCGTCGCCCAAAACCGAATCTACGGTGACCGACAAGACCTTGGCCGAAGAGAATGCCCTCAGCAACGACTTTGCCTCGAACAAGGGCAAACTGGCCTGGCCGGTGGCATATACTTCTATATCACGCAACTATGGTCTGTATACGCACGAGAGCGGCGGCCAGAATATGAACAACGGCATCGATCTCGTCACCGTGGAGGGGACCAATGTTTATGCTGTGTTCAAAGGCAAGGTGACGAGCGTGTTCGTCTGTCCGAATGGCACCAAAGGCGTCATCATCCGTCACGGCGACTATATGACGGTCTATGCGAATATGGCATCGGTCAGCGTCAAGCAGGGCCAGCAGGTGGCCACACGCGCCACCATCGGCACTGTGGCCAGCGACGGTGAGGGACACGGCGAGTTCAGCTTCCAGCTCTGGAAGGTCCGCGAGAGCCAGAACCCGCGGAGCTGGCTGAGGTGATTCGAGGCTTGACGAGCGGTTATTCGGAGAATGATGCCAGCGTGACGTTTTCTCCGTCGAAGACGGCGTAGTCGCGGTGGTCTATCCAGTTGCCTACGTTGATGTAGGTGGCGGTGCCGAGGGGTCGCACTACGGGCGTGTGGCGGTGGCCGAAGAGGAAGAAGTCGTAAGGCTGCACGCCGGCGTCGATTTTCTGCTGTTGCATCTTTTGGCAGTATTGGTAGATGCCTTCGCGGTCGTCGCCAAGATAGCCGTTGTCGGCGGCGCTGTGCTTGCGGCGGCTGCTGCACGACCAGCGGTTGGCTATCGGAAAGCCTATGTTGGGATGAATGCCAGCAAAGAGCCACTGGTTGAAGCGGCTGCGGAATATGCGCTTCAGGCAATTGTACTTGCGGTCTTTGGGGCAAAGGCCGTCGCCGTGGCCCAGCAGGAAGCGCTTGCCGTCAAGCTCCATCGCTGTCGGCTCGCTGTGCATCACCGCGCCGACCTCTTTCTCTAAATAGTCGAACAGCCACATATCGTGGTTGCCTATGAAGAAGTGGAACTCCACGCCGCTGTCGGCTAAGCACGCCATAGTGCCCAGCAAGCGGACATAGCCGCGCGGCACGGCGTATTTGTAGGTGAACCAGAAGTCGAATATGTCGCCCAGCATCACGACCCTTTTCGCCTCGGGCTCGATGGCCTCGAGCCAGCGGACAAGGTCGGCCTCGCGTTGCTGGCTGTCGGCTCCGCTGCCCAAGTGCGCGTCGGTGACGAAATAGGTTTTCTGCCTCATCTTTCAGTCTTTAACCTTTAAACTGTATGTTTCAACCTTTATTCAACAATGAATTCCTGCCCTTGCTGCTGCTGTTGCTGGCTAATCATACGTGCGCTGCGGGTGCGTTCCACGCGGGTTCGGTAGTAGAGCGTGTGTGGATTGTCGGGCACCTTCTCGGCAAGTCCCTCGAGGACGCTCTCGAACACGTCGAAGTCTGGCTCGGCATAGAACACGCGGCCTGTGTGGTTGAAGGGTGCGTCGACTGCATAAAGGGTGCTCAGCGAGCCGCGGTTGTCCTCGATGAAGTTATAGAACATCGTGTAGGTTGTGTTGCGTTCGGCAATGAACACCGAGTCTGTCAGGGCGTGGGCCTTCTCGTACTCCTCGTCGTTCAGTGTGGCGCGGTTCTGCTTGTCCTGCTGCGCGATGTCGGCAATGGTGCGGTTTGCGTCGTTGATGTAGCTCTGTATCTGCCACATCAGTTGCGATTCGGGCGAACCGCTGACGCGGTAGCTGGCGCCCAGGTCGCTGCAGTTGCCGTTCAGCGTGATTGTCTCGCCGTCGGCAGGCAGCAGCACTATGAAGTCGTAGAGGTTGCTGTGCAGATTGAAGAATGTCTGGTAGTCCATCGTTCCTTTATAGCTGAAGTTGCCTTTGCTGTCGCAGCTGATGGAGTCGCGGAACTGGACCCCGTTGTCGGGTGTCACCTCCTCGATATAGAGTGTCTTGCCCGCGGCATTGGCCAGCGAGCCTTTCAGCTCGAAACTCATTGTGCCATCGGCGCTCTTGCCTTTGCAGCCGGCAACGAGCAGCACCGCGATGGCGAAAAGTACTGTAATGCTTGTCTTTTTCATTGTCTTATAATATAAAGTCGGCAACGGTCAAAGCGGCCATTGCTTCAACTATGACTACGGTGCGGTCGATGTGGCGGCGGTCGTGGCGCCCTTTGGGTGTCCACGGGTGCCGCTTGCCGTCGCGGTCGATACAAACGGTTGGTTGGTTGATGGTTACGGGTGGGTGGAAAGCCACGCGGAACACAATCGGCATACCGTTGCTTATGCCGCCCTGGATGCCGCCGCAGTGGTTGGTCTGTGTCGTGAAGCCGTCGCCCCACAGGTCGCGGTACTGGCTGCCCGTCATCCGTGCGGCCTCGAAGCCTGCTCCCATCTCGAAGCCTATGGCCGAGGGTATGCTCATCGCTGCCGCCGCAAGGCGGGCGTTGAGTTTGTCGAACACGGGGTTGCCGTAGCCGGCCTTTACACCGCCGACGGTGCATTGCACAATGCCTCCGCAGCTGTCGTTGTCGGGCGGTGTGGTGCTCTCGGCCACCGTCGCCTTGACGCTGATGCCGGCAGGCTTCAGAATCATTTTGGCAAT
>CAJOMZ010000126.1 GCA_905236645.1 uncultured Bacteroidales bacterium | reverse complement strand
CTCGACCTCTATCAATTCTTTCGAGTCTAAAGAATTGTAATAATCTTCACTTATTTCATTAATCTTCAACTCCATTTTGCAAGTATTTTAACGACAATACGACTCTTCTCAATATCCGCCCAAACAACATGAACGAGGAACTCGTTCATGTTCGCTCGTTGTACAAGACAAAATTTACATATATTGAATTTGTTTCGTTTTTATAGTCAAATAAATATTCCGTTATGTTTTTTCGTGCGACATCACAACTTTCTGTTACAAAAACGGAAAAAGGATGTATAATTTCACAACTCCAATTATCATAGGTAAATTCAATTTCTCCGTTCTCGTACCTCAACAAATCCCCTCCAAGAATTGGTACAACCTCTTGTTGAAGAATGTCAATAACACGAGTGGCGAAACGAATAGGAATCGCAATATCCTCATCACCAAAGCCATAAGATTCCAATTCAACATATGGAATATCATGCGTTTCGACTATCTTCCTACATATATTCATAAATCAAATAATGTTTATTTAATATTAAAATACGATGATGTATGTGAGTGGAATCATACCCGTAAAGGATTTATGCTTGCAAAAATACAACTTTTCTCAATATCATCCAAATCCCAAATAGAGAAAAAAGTATCAACCCTCCCCCGCCCCCTCCCGAGGGAGGAGGCTCAACTTCATCGCAGACAGTAATAAATTTGTTTCGTTTTTAGGCTACATTCCCGTTTTATCGTTATCTGTTTTGATAATCTTTCTTCCATCTATAATGTTCAGACCAATCTCAGGCTTTGAGCGACGAACGCCGGAGACGGAGTAGATGCCACTGACCATACGGCGGCGCTGCTGTCGCACGGGAGCGACAGACTGTATGGGGGCCTCATCTTGAATAGGTGCCACGAAGCGGTCGCCAGTGGTGGCGAAAAGCGTCCGATAGAAATTCTGCGACATACCGGGGGCCTGCAAATCCTCCGTTCTACCATTCGCGTCGGCTATGAAAGAGCCGTCGGGGTTGGTGCCCCGAACCACAAAGTCGTTGTACTTTACAATGAGGTGGAAGGCCAAACGGCGCCATCGGTCTATCATCTCATCGCCCTTCAGGCAACTATAGTCCGTGAGACATTTCACACGTTCCTCACCGCTGAGCGCCAGGGCCTGCCGCTCGATTTCGGGCTGCAACCGATCGTATGACTGGTCGATCGAGTCGCGCACAGCCTGCAGCGAGGGGAACATCAGTGAATATCGCGGATAGACCATGTTCGACACCCAGTTGCACACCCAATAGGCATTGTCTATCGAGAAAGTCGTCTCGTTGGCTCCGGCATCAGTAAAGCAGTAGGGCACTCGCGTCAAGCAGTTATAGAGCGGCGTGAACGCCACCATGTTGCCATCGTCGTTGCCAAACCATAAACATCCTGTCTCGCGCGGCATCCATGAACGCATCTGTGCGATAAACGACCAAGCCGACTGGCATGTGGAGACTGTGCGCTCCATGATATACGACTCTCCGTCGATATCTAATGCATAAGGTGGTATGCTGTAAGGCATTTCAAACCATCCTCCGGCTATCGTGCCGCTGTTAGTGAAAGGCGTATCTTCGAAGTGGTCGCGCATGGCAGCCCGCAGTTCTGCCAGCCCCACTTTGTTGTTGGGCACCACCCACAGTGGCATCGGCTCGCCCCCCCTGCCACTGGCATATTGCACATACGAGGACATATCGTCCGTAAAACGGTTGAAGATGCTCCACACGCGGCCCTCCCCATAGCGTATATCCTCAGGTCCCTTCGGCGCATACGCCTCATTGTAACTGAAGTCGGCATCCTCACCCTCATACCAGTCCATCTTCCGCGCAAAGTTCACCACATTGTCCGAACAGACCATCAGCACGGGAAGGTCATCGTCGCTGGCGGGGTATTTCGTCAGCAAGTCGTCAAGGGAAACTCTTATATAGCGCCCGTCCAGGAATTTCGTCAGGCGGCAGAAATTGGCGTGCGCGGCTATGGCGTTGTCGGGTATTCTGACAGCCGCCCACACCGTGCGCTCCGGGGAGCGCAGACGGTCGATGCCGCAGCCATTCATAAAAAGCAGCCATGCCTCGTCAGCGTCGGCAATGGAGAAGATCTCTCCATCCGAGCAATAGCCATACTGCTCCACCAGCGACGTCATCACCCGGATAGCCTCCCGGGCGGTCTTCGCCCGTTCCAACGTCAGATACATCAACGAGCCATAGTCGAGTAGCCCCGTGTCGTCAACCATCTCCTTACGGCCACCGCAGGTGGTCTCACCGAGGGTAACTTGCCACTCGTTGGTGTAGCCCACAACGTTCCATGTCTGTGCCACCTGCGGTATCTGCCCATGATACTCGTATGTATCAATGTCATAGACATCTATCATCTCTCCAGATTCGTGGGTGGCAGCGGGTGAATAGTGTAGCCGGTCATAGTAACCATAGCCATCGACACAATAAGACAAGAATACGGAGCCGTCTTTCGATGCATCGCGTCCTACCAGAATGTTTGTGCAAGCCTGTGCGTCACCAATGGTCATCGTGAATGAAATGGTAGCGGCAAGCATCCAAATCAGTTTCTTATTCATTGTATATTCAGTTATAATTTATATTATAAAATCATTGCGCATAGTAGTTCTTGACAAGTTCAGTCCCCTTTGTGTTGACCATACGGCCTCTGTGTGTAGATAACTCTACTTTTTTACGACTACTTTCTTCCCTTTGAAGATATAGACATCTTTCGTTGTCAGACGCTTGTCGAACTTGCGGCCATTCAGGTCGTACCATTCGCCAGAAGGTTTTGCATCGTTGCTCCTTATATTCTCTATTCCCTCCGTGTACGCCTCGCGCTGCAACACCTGCGTCATGCAGTGGGCAGCACCGTAGCCCTCGATGAGATTGTCCAGCGGAACCCATTCCACGTTGACACCAGCCTCCCGGAACCGCTGCTGCAATGCCTCCGACTGCCCGGCCACGGCCATGATATGGCGCGCTCCGATGGTCAGGAAGTTGTTGGCATAGTGCATCTCGTCTTCATAGTCGATGGGGATAATCTCGAAGCCGCGGCTGCGAATGTACTCCACAAAGGGCAGCCCCTGCTTCCACAGCGAGTATTCCTTCGAGCCAGGTTCGCGGGTCCAGATGTCGCAGGTGTTGTATTCCGGGTCGCCGGGCTTTGCCTCCAACCGGCTTCTCACCATCGTACACAGGTTGCGGTCGATGATGTTGAAGTGAGTGTCTAAGTGCATCTGCATCTGCCAGCGCTTATGGTCGCGCACCACCACGACGGTGTCGTGTCCGAAGGCATCGGCTTCCATCATCTGGCGGATACCCTCGTCGTTGGTGCGCATGCCGCAGCCGATGAGCGACAGGGTTCCGGCAGGAATGTAGTCGCCGCCCTCCAGTCTTCCCTCACCGCTGATGCGCAGGATGGGCTTCAGTCCCAGGTGTTCATAGCAGGCGGCTATGATGTCAGCCTCCGGCGCACGCTGTTTGCTGTTCATGTTGCAGATGATGTGTCCGCGTGGCGTGGTGATACTCTGGTCGCGTGTGAAATACAGGTTCATCAGCGGTTTCTGTATGTACTGCGCCTCCATGCCCGTATTGTTGTCTGTCCGCGAGAGTTTCACCGTGGGCTGCAGCAGTATGCAGCGTATCAGGTCGGCACGGCTCATCGCCGCCAATACCTTCTGTCTGTATTCCTCCGTCTTGCCGGGGTCTTCGTCGGGCATGCCGCCGATGTCGTAGGTAAGCACACCGGCGGCAAGTTCCCTCAGTTTCCCGATAGTCATCTCGTTCAGAATGTTGATGACAGTATGCACGCGGATACCGTTTTTCTCAAGCATGTTGATATACCCTTGATGTTCCTCGGCGGCCCTGTCAACGTCGAAGTAGTTGTCGAAGAGTCCCGCATTAGGATGAATGACGCCACAGAACAGTTCCTGTCCCGGTGTGTGCATCAGAATTTCCCCCGCCTTCGACCATTCAGCCTGCGGGTAAACCATCTCCGTTGTCGTCTGCGCCTGTGCTGTCATTGCTATGATTGTCAGCAGAGCGGCGTTCAAAATTCCTGTAATTTTCATGTTAACACCTTCGTCAATGTTCATATCCCCTTTGTGTTGATCATACGGCCTCTGTGTGTAGATAACTCTACTTTTTTACGACTACTTTCTTCCCTTTGAAGATATAGACACCTTTCGTTGTCGGACGCTTGTCGAACTTGCGGCCATTCAGGTCGTACCATTTGCCGGAAGGTTTTGCATCGTTGCTCCTTATATTCTCTATTCCCTCCGTATCGGAAACTTGGAAAGGAACTTCCGCAAAAACGAAATAGTCATTGAGATCGTTGCTGCAGAAGTCGTTGGCAATAAGCAGACCCACACAGTATTCGCCAGCCTCTAACGACTGAGGCAGTAGGATGGAAGCGGATTTCTCCATATTCGAGTTTACTTCAA
>CAJOMZ010000125.1 GCA_905236645.1 uncultured Bacteroidales bacterium | reverse complement strand
AGCCTGTGTTCGAAGCCCTCTTCGAGAACTATGCTTTCACGGCAAACAACCCTGTGAGCAAGGCGATGAACAGCATCGTGCGCCTGCTCAACGACAAAATCGACGAGGCCGACCACCGCTCACTGGAGAACTTCTACAACAGCGTGCGCCGCCGCGCCGAGGGCATCGACAACGCCGAGGCCAAGCAGAAGATAGTGGTGGAGCTCTACGACAAGTTCTTCACCACCGCCTTCCCCAAGGTGAAGGAGCAGCTGGGCATCGTCTACACCCCCGTCGAGGTGGTGGACTTCATCATCCACAGCGTGGAGCACGTGTTGAAGGAACAGTTCGACCGCTCGCTGAACGACCGCGGTGTGAAAATCATCGACCCCTTTACCGGCACGGGCACCTTCATCACACGCCTGCTGCAAAGCGGCATCATCCATGACTTGGAATACAAATACAAGAACGAAATCTTTGCCAACGAGATAGTGCTGCTGGCCTACTATATCGCCAGCGTCAATATCGAGAACGTCTACCACGACCTCGTCGGCTCCGCCGACACCTATGTCCCATTCCCTGGCATCTGCCTGACCGACACTTTCGAACTCGGCGAGCAGATGTATGCCAAGCAGAGCGGACGCACCCGCCAGAAAGAGATAGAGGGCATGGAAACCCCATTCGTGGAAAACAGCAAGCGCGTGCAGCGCCAACTCGACAGCCCGATAACCGTTATTATTGGCAATCCACCATATTCTATCGGTCAGAAATCCGCCAATGATAACGCGCAGAACCAACACTACCCATTGTTAGAAAGCCACATCCAGAATACCTATAACGAGCTATCAGAAGCTCATACAAAGAATGCTATGTTTGATTCATACATAAAAGCATTCCGATATGCCACTGACCGTTTGGATGACAATGGCATAATTGCTTTTGTGAGTAATGGTTCATGGTTGGACACAAATGCTGCTGACGGCTTCCGCAAAAGTATAGAGCAGGAGTTTGCCGAGATATATGTCTTCAATCTTCGAGGCAATCAGCGAACCAGTGGTGAATTGTCTAGACGTGAAGGCGGCAAGATATTCGGTAGCGGCAGCCGAACACCTGTCAGCATCACCCTGTTGGTAAAGAAGCCACACGAGGACAAAGCCCTTATTCACTATCACGACATCGGCGACTACCTCTCCCGTGAGCAGAAACTTGACATCATCCGCAAGGCACATTCTATCGCCACGCTACAGATGGACAGACTCCATCCAAATGCACACGGTGATTGGATTAATCATCGGAATGATTCATTTAACGGATACATACCAATTGGAGATAAGGAAGATAAAAAGGCCAATGCGTTTTTTGAGTCAATATATGCTCGTGGGCTTGGGACAAGTCGTGATGTGTGGGTGTACAATTCATCAAATAAAGAATTGCAGGCAACAATTACAAAGATGTTGAATGCATACAACCGACAAAGAGAGAAGCTTGCATTGGGAGAAATAGACGATGTGCAATATGATACAGAAGACATAAGCTGGAATGCCTCTCTGATTAAGGATGCCAGAAATAATAAACTATGTTTTTTAGAAGATGGTAACTTTGTCGTAGGTGCATACCGTCCATTCAATGCACAGAATCTATTTTTCCATCCTCAAATACTGAACGAGAGTGTGGGAGCGATGCAACGTTTCTTTCCTTTTGGCAAGGATAATTTGATGATATGTGTTTCCAGCGCAGGTTCTTCAAAAGGGCTCACTTGCCTATTAGTTGATACAATTGCAGATTTACATTATGCTGGCGACACTCAATGCTTTCCCCTTTACTGGTACGAAGAGCGCAAGGCGTCGCAGGCGTCGTTGTTTGACGACGGTAAGGACAAGTATATACGGCACGATGCCGTCACAGATTTTATACTAAAGCGGGCGCAGGGACAGTATGGGCCGAAGGTGACGAAGGAGGATATCTTCTACTATGTCTACGGCTTCCTGCACTGTCCGGCCTACCGCGAAACCTTTGCCAACGACCTGAAGAAGATGCTGCCGCGACTGCCGCTGGTGGAGAAAGCCGAGGACTTCTGGGCCTTCAGCCGCGCCGGGCGCGAACTGGCTGACCTGCACCTAAACTACGAGCAGGTGCCGGACTCGAAAGAGGTGGTGGTGGACTGGCACAATATGCTGCCTGGCATCGCCGATGCCGACACACCGGAGAAACTCTATCGCGTCACACAAATGCGCTTTGGGAAGAATGGCAAGGACAAAGACAAGAGCATCATCGAGTACAACCCCTACATCACCCTGCGCAATATACCCCTGCGGGCCTACGACTACGTGGTCAACGGCAAGAGTGCCATCGAATGGATCATGGAGCGCTACTGCGACAAGGTGGACAAAAAGAGCGGCATCCGTAACGATGCCAACCAGTGGGGCATCGAGCACGGCAACCCCAAATACCCGTTGGAACTGCTACAGAGCATCATCACCCTCGGCCTGAAGACCCTCGACATTGTGGACGGTTTGCCGAAAGTGACGTTTGAATGAAGGTGAGCTGTCAGCAGTAGAGACGCAGTTGGTTGTCGATGCCAATCAGTCGGCTGTCGAGCATCTGGCGCACAATGTTTCGGATTGGCGTTTCGTCGATAGCGTCGAAATTGGAGAGGAGCTGGCCGATGGTCATGGGCTGCTGGCGCAGCAGGTCGTAGAGCGTGGTGGTGAAGCCCAGTGCGGCGGCAGTATTCATGCCTTTCGAGTTCTTGCGGGCCGTGCGCCCCAGGGCGTAATAGGCACGGTAGACCGCCGCCATGCCGTCAATCAGGAGAAGTTTTTTCAAATCAGGATGTTTTGGGGTTGTTTCGATGTCACGATGTAGCGTTAAAAGTTTGTCACTGCCTTGTTGCGCCTCGCTATTTCAGCGGGTCGGCAGTGAGCTCGTCATACTCCTTGCGGTGGCGCAAGATGTTGCAGGCCAGATAGACAGCGCTGCGAAACGACTGTTCGTTGGCCTTGTCCTTGCCGGCTATGTCGTAGGCGGTGCCGTGGGCCGGCGAGGTGCGCACGTAGGGCAGTCCGGCAGTGAAGTTCACGCCTTCCGAAAACGACATGAGTTTGAACGGGATAAGTCCTTGGTCGTGGTAGAGAGCCAGCACGCCGTCGAACTTGTAGAACTCGCGCGAGCCGAAAAATCCGTCGCTCGGATAGGGCCCGTAGGCCAGAATGCCTTTGGCCTGCATCTCGTCGATGACGGGTTTCAGCACATCCATGTCGAAGGTGCCTATAACTCCGTTGTCGCCGGCATGCGGGTCGAGGGCCAGCACCGCTATCTTGGGCATACGTATGCCGAAATCGCGTTTCAGACTTTCGTTCATAAGCATCAGCTTGTCTACCAAAAGATTGTGGGTCAGCGTGGTGGGCACGTCCTTCAAGGCATAGTGGTTGGTGACAATGCCGATGCGCACGCTGTCGCACACCATCATCATAAGCGAGCTGCTGCCGAACTGGTGCGACAGGTATTCGGTGTGGCCCGGAAAATCGAAGGTGGCCGACTGAATGTTCTTTTTGTTGATGGGTGCTGTAACAAGCACATCTATCTTGCCGGCCTTGAGGTCGTTGCATGCCATTTCAAGGGCGCGGCGCGACAGTTCACCAGCCACTTCGGTCGAGCGTCCGATATCGATTTTTATCTCCTCGTCGGTGAGGTTCACCACGTTGAAATGTTTGTCCGAAGCGGCCTCGGCCGACGGAACAGCGTTGATATTCAGGTTCTGGTGCTGCGAAAGCAGGTTTTTGTGGTAGGCGGCCACCTTGCTTGAGCCGTAAAGCACCGGGGTGCAGAAGTCAAGCATGCGGCTGTCGCTGAAGGTTTTGAGTATCACCTCGTAGCCGATGCCGTTGATGTCGCCATGCGTTATTCCAAGTTTTATTTTTTTGTGTTCCATGATATTTGAGTGAATTGTTTTTTTTGTGAATAGTCAAAAGGTCACTTCTCCATAGCGTCATACACTTGCATGAAGGCGTACAATAGGCGCATGCCGTAGCCGCTGGCGCCGACGGCGTAGTAGGTCTGCGGCTTGGTGAAGTAGGCCACGCCAGCTATGTCGAGGTGGATGTATGGCACGTCGCCCGCAAACCGGGCCAGGAACTTGCCGGCGGTTATGGCTCCGGCCTGCGCTATGCCGCAGTTTTTCATGTCGGCCATGTCGCTCTTCAGCAGTTCGTCATATTCCTCCCAGAAGGGTAGCTCGGCTATGCGCTCGTAGACCTGTTCGCCCATGATTTTCAGCAGGTTCATGGCGTTTTGGGCGTTCTGCTGCATGGCTGCTATGCCGTAGGTGCCTATGGCGCGCACGGCTGCACCGGTGAGCGTGGCCATATCTATCAGGAGTTCAGGCTTGTACTTGTCCACGGCGTAGGCTATGGCGTCGGCCAGCACAAGGCGCCCTTCGGCGTCGGTGTAGGTCGATTTCCTTTTGAAATAATCCTCGTTGTCGATGA
>CAJOMZ010000124.1 GCA_905236645.1 uncultured Bacteroidales bacterium | reverse complement strand
ATGATACTGACCAATCTCGTCATACCTCCAAGGAAGTACGTGGACTACGAACGTCTTCAGGAAATGAAGTTACAGAAGCAGCTCAAGGAGGAGGAGCACCGCAAGTACAGCAAGCGTGAGAAGGAGGACTACAAGCGCTTCTTCGACTGCAAGGATATGCAGCTGATGTTCTATTCTGAGTCCAACGGATTCTACAAGTACTTCGCAGGCATCATCGACTATATCTGTGACCACTCCGATATACAGATACACTACGTTACCAGTGACCCCGACGACAATATCTTCAAGGACGAACGGAGTCAGATTCACCCGTACTATGTTGCAAGCGACCGCTATCTGGTACCGCTTTTTATGAAGCTGGAGGCAGATATGTGCGTCATGACCATGCCTGATCTGGAAAAGTATCACATCAAGCGTTCAAGAGTGCGCGACGATGTGGAGTACGTATTGAAGCATCCGGAAATCATGGAAGCCTGTGTGGACCAGGCCTTCGCCGAAGAACTCGAAGCCCGCATCAGCGACATGGAACAGCGTGCCGCCCTGGCGCAGAAAAACCGCGACATGGCGATGCTGCAACGCCACCAGGCCGACATGGCACAACGCGACAGCGTCATCGCCGAACGCGACAGCGAGATAGCACGCCTCAAACAGCACGAGGAGGCCATACGCCAGGAGGAACAGCTCAAACACGAACAGAGCGTCTCGCAGCTCAAAGTCGAGATGGAACGCCTCCGCGCCGAACTCGAGAAGAAGGACGCCACCATCGGCATGGCCAGGCTCGAAGAACAGAACAAGTCCAAGGACGAGATACACCGTCGCGAGAGCGAGATAGAACAACTCAAGCTGCAGATAGCCAACGAACAGAACGACGCCTCGAAGCGCGAGCAGAGCCTCAAGGAACGCTACGAGCTGCAGCTGCAGCAGGCACAGGAGACCGTCGAATACTACAAAGACATGAAGATACGCATGTCGACCAAGATGGTGGGCGAGACCCTCGAACAGCATTGCAGCACGCTCTACAACACCACGCTGCGCCCCTTCCTCCCCAACGCCTACTTCGAGAAAGACAACGACAACATCGAGGGCACCAAGGGCGACTTCGTATTCCGCGACTACGACGGCGACATGGAGTACATCTCCATCATGTTCGAGATGAAGAACGAAATGGACACCACCGCCACCAAGCACAAGAACGAGGACTTCTTCGCCAAACTCGACGCCGACAGGCGCAAGAAAGGCTGCGAATACGCCGTGCTGGTGTCGATGCTCGAAGCCGACAACGAGCTCTACAACAACGGCATCGTCGACGTCTCCTATCGCTACGACAAGATGTACGTCATTCGCCCGCAGTTCTTCATACCCCTGATCACCATCCTCGTGCAGTCGGCTCGCAAGACCGTCGAATACCGACGCAAACTGCAACTCGCCGAGCAGCAGACCATAGACCTCTCCAACTTCATGGGCCGCATCGACAAATTCAAGGACTCGTACGAGAAATACATCACCGCCGCGCACAAGAAATACAGCGACGCCATCGAACAAATCGACAAATCGATACAGGCCCTGCAACGCGTCAAAGACAGCCTCATCGGCTCCGAGGCTGCGCTCAACAAAGCCAAACAGCAGACCGACGACCTTACCATCAAGAAGCTGACGTGGGGCAACAAGACCCTCCGCCAGCAGCTCGAAGCCGATGGCGCCGCCGAATAGCCCCATTTATGACCTTGACCTGTTCGGAACAGGTAGAGTTTGAAAGATCTTATCGACACCCAATCCTTTGTATGGATGATTACCAAGGATGACAGACTCCCTGATAGACACGGGGAGAAAGTGGAGTATTTCGAGGATAATTTCTATATTTGCGACATCACGTTTGTTGAAAATTCGCCCCGCTATACTGCCCCGGCAAGACCAAAAGCGGCCAACGCGCCACTTTCCCAGTGACCCGCTGCCACGCCGGCGTATATATCATCAAAGAGGATGGCAAAAAAAACAACGTATTATGGCATAACTCACCAAACAGCAGATGCACAAGGTACAGGAAATCGCAAAGATTATCCACAAGCAGACCCCCAAAACCATACTCCATGTTTGTGAAGCAGGCCTATGCCGACTGGTACGACAACAACATGAAACACCACCGTAAATGACTGCGCCGCACCGCAGTCCAAACCTTCGAAGAAGAAGCAGCCGCCCCGGCCGCAGAACCGGCCGAAGATGCCGCGTTCCAAGGCCATG
Organism: uncultured Bacteroidales bacterium; assembly: GCA_905236645.1. Classification (GTDB taxonomy): domain Bacteria; phylum Bacteroidota; class Bacteroidia; order Bacteroidales; family P3; genus Colimorpha. Next base: position 2,305 of record CAJOMZ010000124.1, on the reverse strand, counting down.
CCCGCCATCAAACGGCGCGAGAAAATAGTGTCTAGGCACATCGAGCAGCTGCTGCAGACGGCCACCATCGTCGAACGCAAACCAACGAAGCCGGGCAACAAAGCGCAGGCCCCGTTCTGCGAAATGGTGATCTTGGAGCAGAAAATAAAGCGGCACGGCACAGCCAGAATCACCATCGGCCGGTACCATCCCAACTATCACAATCAAACTGCGGATTATTGTCACTCTTGCGTAACATGGTGCAAAACAAATAAATAGAGAAGCAATTTATAGCCATCACGCCCCACGCAAATCTTATAAATTGCCTCTCTATTCGGCTGCAAAGATACGAACATTTTTTAAACCAGCAAAATTTATTTTATGAAGGTATACAAATTCGCTGCCGCAGCCAACCGAACTTCTCGGCATACTTAAGTATGTAGTCAAGCTGCATTGCTGCCAACGTCGAGGAGTAGCTCTTTGCAGCATAACGCCGCTCCACCATCCAAAAAACAACGTCCGTTGAAACCGCAGATAGCTTTTGTACGTCCGTGCACCGATACTGTCGTCGGCAGCAAGGCTCTTCATATACTTTCTGGCAAACACCTCGTTGAACATGCAGTCATAACTTTGTCCATAACCCTGCTGTTCAAGCCAGTCAACAAAGGCCTTGGCCAGCGAACGGTAGCTGCGTATGCTGTCTTTGCGTAGTTCCCTTTCCTTCTCATGCACAAACTGCTCCACCGCATCGACCAGCAGGGTATAGCCCTCGGTCGACATCCTGTCAACGAACGGGTTCCACCCTCGGCGCAACTTCTCATTGATATTGTCGGCAATGCTTCTGGCGTACCTCATGCGCTCGGCCTTGTGGCGTACACGGTTGCACTTGACTACTACCCTCCCCAGCCGTTCAGTCAGAGGGTTCTTGGCATAATAGACAATGCGGGTAATCTTGCCTACGCAGACCTGCGCTGGCACATAATCAATGTACACATAGCCACCTTTGGGAGACTTTTGATTTCAGGTAGTTTTATTTTGGGAGCCCCTGTTGGAGCTCCCAAAACATCGTGCCGACACTGTGCCGACATATCCCGCCTTTTTCGTTATAACTTGCTAATCTTGTTATAACTAACTGGTAATAAGCGGAGAGAGAGGGATTCGAACCCCCGGACCCTCGCAGGTCAACGGTTTTCAAGACCGCCGCAATCGACCGCTCTGCCATCTCTCCCCTAGATGAAAGCCCCACTTTCCAGCAGGGCTTTTATCATCTTTAAAATCTAAAACAAATTACTTTCTACTCTCGCGCACGCGGCGCAGGCGTATGGCCTGCCGCGTTGTTATTCGGCCTTCTTGGCGTATTTCTTGTACTTGTTCATGAACTTGTCGACGCGTCCGGCGGTGTCGACAAGTTTCAACTTGCCGGTGAAGAAGGGGTGCGACGTGTTGGAGATCTCAAGTTTCACCACGGGATACTCTTTGCCATCGGTATACACGACGGTCTCCTTGGTGTTGGCGCAACTTTTGGTGAGAATCATGTTGTCGTTGGACATGTCTTTAAAGACGACCAGACGATAGTTTTCGGGATGGATTCCTTTTTTCATTTCTTTACTTTTTGCCGTCTAGCCCGTTGATTGCTAGACGATTGTTTATATTCTATTGATTATTTTCGTGTTGCAAAGATACAACTTTTTTTTAATCTGCCCAACTTTTTTTCTCTTTGCAGTAAAAATAAGTGCCTCCCCGCCATTGTATTACAGCCCGTCCTGCCTCCTTTTCTATTCGGAACAAATACTAGTCCATCATAAACCATTATAACTGATTGGGGAGAAACACCTCTCATCCCCATGTGGGATTTTTAGAGGTTTCCACAAATTATTGCAAGTGCAAACATTAGCAAAAAACGACAAGGTCCTCTGCCATGATGCATCTATAACCTTTATAATCAATAGTCAATAACCTAATAAACCAAAAGGCTGGCGCGGAAGCGCCAGCCTTTTGGTTTATTAGCCAATAACGGCCTAAAGCACCATCAGTTTTCGTGTGGAGGTGCCGCGGTCAGTGGCGATACGGATGATGTAGATGCCGGCGTCAAGGCCCTGTAGGTCGAGGGTGGCGTTGTCGCTGGCGGGGGTAATGGTGCGTACCGTCTGGCCGAGGCTGTTGACGAGGGTCAGCTGCCTCATGCCGGAGCAGCGCACGTTGCAGTTGCTGTTGGCGGGGTTGGGGTATACCTCGGCGCTGGCGTCGAGGGCCTCGTCGATGCCAAGGCTGTTGAACCTGTGGTGCCAAGGCTTGTGACCCTGTGAGGTGATGGAGAGCATCAGGC
>CAJOMZ010000123.1 GCA_905236645.1 uncultured Bacteroidales bacterium | reverse complement strand
TATCAGTCCGGTGACGTCGGCCTGGTCGCGTCCGCTGAGCTGCGCCGAGCCGAAGAACAGCGAGTCGAGAAACCGTGCGGCAGCGTCTGCCCCGCCCTGCATCTCAATCCAGCCATATACATCGTGCGGCACGTATGAGCTGTACTGCCATGAGTTGCCCTCGGTGAAGTTGTTGTTTATCTCGGTAGGCTCGAACGGGGTCATAAAGCCGCCGTTGCGGCGTGGGTGCATGTAGCCGTCGGGGTCCATAAGGTTTTTCCACGACTGCGACCGGCGCATGTAGGTGTCGTAGATGTGGTTGAGGAAGGTGGCATCCTGTTCCACAGTGCCAATCATGGCGGCAAACTGCGCTATGCACCAATCGTCGTAGGCATATTCGAGGGTCTTCGACACCGACTCGTTGTCCACCTCGCTGCTGAGGTAGCCTTGCTGGGCGTAGGCAGCTCGTCCATACTCCTGAAGATTGGATGTAACCATCAGCCCTTCGAGCAGTTTGAACTTAAGGCTGTCGGGCCATTGGTCGAGCAGGCCAGCTGTTGCGGCTTCGAGAACGACCGGTGCGGCGTGGTAGCCTATCATGCAATGGGTTTCGTGTGCTGCAAGTTCCCACATGGTGGTTTCGCCGCCCTGCTCGTAGTGTTTCAGTATGGTGTAGATGAAATCCTCGGTGCGCTGGCGGTAGATGATTGTGAGCAGCGGGTGCAGTGCGCGGTAGGTGTCCCAAAGCGAGAAGACGGTGTATACTTCGTGTTCGCCCTCAACTTGGTGTATCTGTCCGTCCTGGCCGCGGTAGCGTCCGTCGGCGTCGCTCCACAGGTAGGGCGAAGTCATGCAGTGGTAGAGTGCGGTGTAGAAACAGCGGCGTTGTTCTTTGCTGCCGCCTTCGACGTAGATTTTCGAGAGGTTGGCCTCCCAGATGCTGTCGGCGGCGGTGCGCATGGCGTCGAAATCCTTCATCTCGCAGCAGTGCAGGTTTTTCACGGCACCCTCTTCGTCCACTCCCGAAATGGCGGTCCACAGGGTGGCTTCCTTCACGCCGTCGGCAAAGCGAATGATGGCTTGGGTGCTGTCGTTGACGATTTGAACCGTTGCAAACGGGTGGTCGCTCTCTATGGCGAAATAGAGGTGCTGTTCGGGATTCCACGCTGCGCTGACGCGGTGGCCAACAATAGTCGGGTGTGTGCCGTCAGCCGCTTGCTGAACGCTGATTTTTCCCGACAGCAGTTTGTCGCGGTGCTGCAGGTCGATTATGAAGCCGTTGCCGTCGGATGTGGCATAGCGGTAGCGATGGGCTGCGCGACGGGAGTCGCAGGTCAGTTCGACATCGGCGTTGTTGCGGTCGAGGTGGACGCTGTAGTAGCCTGGCGTGGCTTTCTCGTTAGCATGGGAGAAATGCGAGCGGTAGTCGCCGTTGTTGAGACGACCTTGAACGGAGCCTGCGAACGAGGCATCGACCGGCATGAGTAGCACGTCGCCGTAGTCCTCGCAGCCGGTGCCGCTCAGGTGGGTGTGGCTGAAGCCGTAAACGGTGTCGTCGGAGTAGTGGTAGGCACTGCAGCCGTCCCAGCCTTCAAGCCGCGTGTCGGGTGAGGGTTGAATCATGCCGAACGGCACAATGGCGCCAGGGAAGGTGTGGCCGTGGCCGCCGGTGCCGACAAAGGGGTTGACAAGTTCGGTAAGCCGTTCCTGTCTGCCGCAGGAGGCAAGTAAAATTGCCAAAGCGCTTATCGTCAATGTTCCACGTTTAATTGTGAAATGTATATTCCTCATATTCTGTTATTTGTTTTATTCAGTCCAGATCCCCTATATTTACGGTCTATATCATGTCTATCTTACGGAAACGGTGTAATACCATCCTATGAACGAGTGTTTTTACGACAAATTCGTTAATTGCCATTTCAGGGTATTTTTTAGAGGATACCTATTGGTAGTACTGTGAATCCTAAACAAGAGCCACTTTTCCGATTGTAAAAAACGTATTTTGCCGATATAAATACGCTGTCACGGTCTGGATAGGATGTCCTGCAATGTTGTGTCTGTATAGGTGTGCCAAATCTCCAAATTAATGGGATTATAGTCATCGAATACATATATGCAACCAACGATGCGGGGAAAGAACTATTAAATTGATTCTTTCCCCAACTGTCAGCTATTGTGTAATCACGGCTTGAATGTTTCTGCCCAAAAAGACCTGGGTTTATTTTTTCTCCCATGACAAAGTGTTTTATCGTTTACAGATAATTATGTAATTATATATCAGTATAGCATGCGGCATGACTAACCTATGGTAATATACTTAATGTTTCTCTTTCACCACCCCATGTCATAAAAAAGCGGTCTTCGCAATCATACATAATCCTATAACAGGATTTTGATTTTATTCGAAATTCAATCTCCTCGTTACGCCACATCGTCAACTGATTTGTTGCATCTTTTTTATTCTAAAAGATTTTTGTTTCGTGAATATTTCCGTCATCATCATTCAGTGAAACGTAAGCACTGCTCACGGTATGGCATGTGTATTGGCTTTCTTCTGGCATTCTGGCTATTAGTGTTGTTCTATATTGCTGTATATGCTATAGTTAACAGCTGCATTGACGTTGTCTCATCCTTATATTTTCATCTTGATGAGTGCGGCGGCGCCGAGTATGGCCACTTCGTTGGCTGCCAGTTCGGACATGCGGATGTCGCAGCTGCCAGCGAAGATGTTGAGCAGGTGTTTTTTGAACGACTCTCGCAGGGGTTTCATAAGCGGTTCGCCCACCTTTGTGGGGCCGCCCATGAGGAATATTGCCTGCGGCGCCGAGAAGGTGACGGCGTTGGTCATGGCTATGCCGAGCCAGTAGCCGGTGTGTTCGTAGGTCTTCAACGCCACTGGGTCGCCGTGGTTGGCGGCATCGCCTATCATTTTTGATGTGATGTCTTTGTCGTCTACCGCTTTCAGCTCACCGGCATAGTCGGGGGTCTCCTTGCGCAGCTCGCAGAAGGTCTGCACTATGCCGCGCGCCGAGGTGTAGGTTTCGAGGCACCCTTTGCGTCCGCAGCTGCACAGCCGTCCTTCGGGCACCAGTATGGCGTGGCCTAATTCGCCGGCGGCTCCAGTTGAGCCGTGCACCAGACGCCCGTCGAGCACTATGCCGCTGCCCACGCCTGTGCCGAGTGTGAACATGATGAAGTTGGTCAGTCCTTTGGCTCCGCCGTACACCATCTCGCCGTAGGCTGCGGCGTTGGCATCGTTGCTCAGCACTACGGGCACCGGCATGTAGTGGTGTATCTCCTCTTCGAAGTTGAGCACACCCTTGATGGTGAGGTTGGGCGCGTTGTCAACGCAGCCGGTGTAGAAATTGCCGTTGGGGGCTCCGATGCCGATGCCTTCGATGGCTTGCACACCGTTTTCTTTCATCAGTCGGTCGATGCAGCCCATCATGTCTTTGATGTAGGGTTTAAGTTCGGTGTAGGCGTTGGTGGGGATGTTGGCGCGGGCTATGATTTTGCCGTCCTCGCGCACGAGGCCCATGTCGGTGTTGGTGCCTCCGATGTCGATGCCGATTGCGTAGGTCATGGTGAATTAAAATTGAGGGTTGAGAATCGGTTTATGATTGTTCTTTACAAGAATATTGAATATAACGTCGAATGGCTCAAATTATTGCGCTGATTTGAGTTTGCCGGCTATAAGATGCTCGATGATATAAGTGTCGTAAAGTTCGACGCCGTCTTGGTTGAGGTGCGTCTCGTCGTAGTAGTGCAGGCTGTCGTCGAGGGCCGGAACCTGAATATAGTGAAAGTCGCTGTACTGCTTCAGAGTGGATTGGAATTCGTCAAGGTTGGCGTAGGCTGCGGTCTGCTGTCTGGTGTCGGGCACTTCGAGCAGGATGCAGGGAGTGTTGTTTCTTTCGAGAAGACGGACGCAGCGGCGCAGTGCGGCAAGTTGCTCTTTGTCTTGTTGTGTAAACATGGTGTTTAATGGTTTAATGGGTTATTTATTCAATGTTATGATTGCGCCTTCGTACAGCTTCTGATATCCGGCTGTAATGATACCGGCTGGAAGCGCTACTATGGCGATGCCGACGAAAAGGGAGAATTTGGCATGTCGGCTAACGAGGCCGTCAATACCCTGCGCAACCGACCGGACATCATGATGCCCGAATTCAAGGGTAGCGATGGCTTCGAGGAGCGCTATATGCGTGAGCGCATGGTGGAGCTTGCCTTTGAGGGACAGCGCTTCTGGGATGTGCGGCGCTGGAAGAAAGGCGCAGACCTCTTCAGGAATGTCAGCGTGGCGACATTCAGACTCGATGAAGACGGCCACTTGATGCTCAACCGGGCTGTCAAGACCCGTCAGTGGGACGAGAAGTACTATCTCTATCCCATTCCGCAGGCTGAAATCCAGAAGAACAGCAACCTGACGCAAAATCCCAACTGGTAAATTACATTCAACCCATTTCAAACAAAAAGAATATGAAAAGACATATTACATCGTGCATTGTGCATCGTGCATTGCTTAATCGTGCATTGCTTAATTGTGCATTGTGCATTATGCATTGTGCATTGCTTAA
>CAJOMZ010000122.1 GCA_905236645.1 uncultured Bacteroidales bacterium | reverse complement strand
TCGCACCAGCTTGTCGCCCGACGCGAGCTGCAGGTACACCTTGCTGCCGTCGGCCCAGGTATTGTCGTCGGCACGTGTGCCCAGGCCGATGCCGAACGAGGGATGCTGGGCATTGAGCACCATCTCTATGGTATGTGTGCCGTTATCGTCTGCGACGGTTGCCTCGGCAATGGTTTCGTCCTGCGAGCAGGCAGTGAGCGAGAGGGCGGTGATGGCTGCACAGAGGGTGAAGCCATACGATTGTTTGATAAGTCTTTTCATCATAGTTCTATTATTTTTGTTTTCTGTTTATCTGTTTTGGGGTTCTCACTTGTTCCAGTTGTTGTCGCTGCCATACTCTTTGCGGGTGACGGTGAAGGCCTCCTTGTCGCTGCCGGTGGGGTTCCAGTCCTTGTCGGTCTTATAGCCCGTCAGCGTCACAGAGAAGCCGCCTGCCGAGACCACGTTCCAGTTGCCGTCTACGCTGTAGCCCGTCAGCGAGAGGTCGGTCACGTTGCTCACCTGGCGCACGGGTATCTTCAGCTCCAGCTGGCCTTCCAGCAGGTCGGTACAGGTCACGACAATGGTGTCGGTGCGCTGCTTCTGGTCGGTGTTGGGAATGGTGGTGAGCAGATAGCCGCCCGAGGCATCGTCCTTGGCCAGGCTGCCCAGGTACTCCTTCACGATGGCGATGCCCTCGTTCACCGTGTCCTTGTAATTGTCCAGCTGGTACTGGCCGAGGGTGATTCTGGCCGTGCCTTCGCTGTTGGTGAAGGTGTGGCTGTGCTGGTTGTCCCTTACTCCGAAAATCTCGGCCTTCAGTTCCAGTGCCGATTTGAAGCTGCTCATCACAAGCTGCTTCCTTTCGGTGATGGCTTGGCTGATGTCACGCAGTTGCGGCATGGACGAGGCTATGGTCTCATCCACCAGCTTGGCGTAGGCCTCGCGGTCGGCTTTCTTCTTTGCCTCGGCCTCTTTCTTTGCCTGGGCTTCCTTGAACGCGGCAAATTGCTCAGCTTCAGCCGCTGTCATTTCTACTGTCTGTTTCTCGTTGTCCATTTTAATTGATGTTTAAGTGTTAGTTTTTATTCTTATAAAGAAATCGTGCAATTTTGACTATCTGCTCAATTGAGAGATTGTAGTACACTTTATTATCCCACCATGCAGTATTACCGCATATCTCATGTTTTTTAAGCCAAGTTTTGACTTTATCACTTTGTGTCATGTTGTTATTTAATTGTGTTTTATTGGTTGTCTTGATTGGTGTATCGTATGCAAGCCGGTTGGTTGGCTTTTACCTTCAGGAGACCATTGGCGGTGCGTCCGCTTTCATGCGCTTTGCAGTAGTAGGTGCTTTTGCTGTAGTCGTGCCGCACACGGTTGTCGCATGTTCTGCACGTTTTGCCCTGCATAATACGGCGCACACGCTCGTCGGTATAGTCTTCTATGTTGAACAATGTGCCGTCCATGGGTCAGTTGGTTTTTCTTGGGAAAGCCATTTTCAGCCGTGTCGGTATTACCACGTCCCGGTTGCACCTGTCGCAGCATGTGCCGCAGGCTACGGGGATGGCGTTGTTACCCCATTCCTCCTTCGTCTTGCCGCAGATCACGCACTTGATCTTGTGTCCTGGTGTCTTCATTGTCGGCCTCCTTCCTTGTCAACATCACTAATCAGTTCTCCCCAATCGTCCATTTTGTTGACTGCAATAAAATGGATGTTTGGCACTTCTTTTCGATTCCCATCGGTGAAAATCTCGACCTCGTAATCAAGTTGCCCAAGTTCGTTAACAAGTCCTACTTCAAGGATCTCGTATGTCAGTCTGCGATTCTTCGTGCTGACAACTTTATCGCCTACTTTGAACCTTGGTTCGTCTTGTTCCATAATTTCCTTTACATGTAAGGCAATAGCCACCATAGCGAAACTGGCCTCTATCTGTAACTTGGTTTCTCCAAGTTCAGACTCATCAAGGCTGACTTCCGTGACTTTATCATTGCAACGCTGCAAGGCTTGTTCAATGGCTTTCTCGGTTTTTTCGTCCTCAGCCGATTGATAGAGCATCGCTGTGGCTATGCTGATAGCCTTTTTTGGAATTTCAATTTGTACTTTCATTTTTAATTGATGTTTAATGGTGATTAAATAACATTGTATTTTCGTAATAGGCTTGTAGCTGTTTTCCTGGACATTTTCTTGCCTTGATTTTTGCTTTCTGCAATGATACCGGCTATCATTTTCTCCCTGTAAAGGGTTTCTTCGTATTTTTCACGAACACGACGCATTGCCTGTGTGCTCTTATCAGCCCGCTTTTTGTATTCGACAAATTCCTGATCCGATGGACCAAAATATTTTTCCATGTAAATCAAATACGATTCAATTCCATCAATCGCAAAACAGATGGCGAGGAACTCTTCTTTTGTTATTGAGATATTCATTTCGGTTGGTTTATTATTGATTATTGACGGTATATTCCTTTGCTTCCTCAATCCCTTCACGCTGCCTGTTGAACTCGTAAATCAGCCCACGGCACTTGCTGGCAGGTATGTCGTCCATCCGGCTCACCTTGGCGGCACGGCAGGCCGTTCCCGCTATCAGGTTCCACTCCGCCACGCCCCAGCCGTCGGCCTTTATTTTGCCCTGTGCGGCCAGCAGTTTCCCGATGGCTACCTTTAGCCGTTTGCGTTCCTTCTCGGCCTCTGTGGGGCTGTTTTTGGCCTCTGTTTCCATTCCTCGCGCCTTTGCTTCCTCATGAAGCCGGTCGCATATCTCCGTCAGTGCGGCTTCGTTCAGTTCAGTGCTGCTGTCCACACCATAGCCAGCAAGGATGCCCTCCTTGCCGATCTCATCGATGCCCAGCCGGTGCAGAAGGATGTGGAAATCGCGTATTAGTTGTTTCTTGTTTCTCATAGTCCTATTCCGTGATATTCTGTTGCCTTTGTCGTGTCGATGTCGATATGATGTCCGCCTCCGTAGCGGCTCACGGGGAAGGCCCTGAAACCCTCCACGCGCCACGCCACGTTTGCGTCTCTCCAGATGCGCCGCGCCACATGGCCTTCCGGCAGGTTGCCCTGCACATGGCTCACATAGACGAACAGCTTGTGAGGGTAGCGGCTTTTCAGTTCCTTGTACTCCGTGAACTTCATCTCCATGAACTGCACCGAGTCAATCACCACCACATCGGGGCTTTTGTGTTTGTCGAGGCGTTCCTTCAGGTCGTCAACGCTCTCCTTGTCAAGCAGCACGAACTTCCCGCCGCAGTCCATCATCCCCGTCCGCTCCAGCGCAAGCTGTATCGTCCGGCTTTTGCCTTCCTCCACGCTGTCGTAGGCCACGCGGCGGAACTCCGTCAGGTATTTGGCCAGCATCATGGCAAACGAGGTCTTTCCGTGCTTGGGCGGGCCGTAGATAACCCACGTTCCCGTCAGTTCCGGGTCGCCCACGGCATCGTGCCACTGCCCCGTGAAGGGCAGTGTCTTGAACTTTGCCGTCAATATGTTGCTCACGCTGTACGCCCTTTTCATGGTCATGCCTCTTTCATCAGTTCCTTGTGTATGCGGCGCAGGCTCGGCATGCCGTCGTCGCCCATCGTGCGGCGCAGTATCGCGCCCGCGTCGGTGCCTTCCTTGCAGTTGGCCTTGATGATCATCATGGCCGTGGCCTGCGTCATCTTTGTCCGTTCCTCGGCCTCCATCGGGACAACTGTCAGATAGCGTTTCCCGAAGCGGCTGAACAGTTCCGTATAGCCCACCTTGCGGTTGTCGATGGCCCGTTGCACCTTCGCCTTCAGGCCGTCCGCTCCCATCATATACCAGCCGCACATGCCGTCCGTGGCGTTCCACAGGGCCTTGATTTCAAGGAATGCCTCATAGTTCAGGTCGCCAGCTTCGTCGAGTATAATCAAAGGGTTGGGCAGCGTCTTGAGGTAATACACCAAATCCTCATAGACATCGGTCAAGCGTCCCGTGCTGCCCACCCCGAATGATTTGGCTATCGTTCTTACAAGTCTTGTCTTGCTCTTCACTTGCGAGCAGTCGATATAGACCGCGTTCTTGTGCGTCTTGGCGTAGTGCTGCGCCGTGTAGGTCTTACCGATGTCGCTCAGGTCGCACAGCATCGCGCTCATCGATGCGCTTTGGCACATGTCGAGTTGTGCCGTGATGAACTGGAACACGGGCGTGGCCGCCGTTTTCCATTCCGGGGCGTTGCTCAGGTTCACGCCCAGGTGCCTCGCAAGGCTAATCCAGTTCTGGTCGCTCAATACGCGCTCCGTCTCGCCGTTCTTGATGCGGCTGTACTGTGCCGAGTTGATACCCAAGCTCACTGCAAACTTCGCGTCGCTTCCCGCGAAGTTCTGTCGTGCCTCGGCCAAGGCCGCCAGCACCTTCTTTTTCATTTCTTGATTCATCATTGGTGTATTGTTTTAGTTGGTTTATAGTCTGCTTATCGCCAAGGCCGCGTAGTCCTCGGCGTTCCATTCGTCCTCCTCGTAGCCCTGCGGCTGCTCGTTCACCTCCGGGACAACCTCCAAGGGTGTTGTGCCGATGGCCTCGGCCAGTTCCGCGTCCATGTGGCCCACCTTGGGCAGTTCAGCCCTGCGTTCCTTCACCCACTTGTCGAACTTCGCCACGCGCTTCTGCTGGTGCAGCATGGCGGCATTGTCGGC
>CAJOMZ010000121.1 GCA_905236645.1 uncultured Bacteroidales bacterium | reverse complement strand
GGAGGTGGCCACAGCGTCGAAGTCGAACAAGCCGGTGTTGAGAATTTTCCCGAAATCCACGTCGCCGTAGTCGCAGTCTATTATCTCGGCCTTGGGCTGAAGTGTGCGCACTATCTGGCGTATCTGCCCCAATTCGTCGTCTGTCACTTCCGAGGCTTTGTTGAGCAGCACCATGTTGCAGAACTCTATTTGTTGTATTACGAGGTTCTCTATGTCCTCTTCGTCTATCGCCGGTCGTGTAAGGTCGAGTCCGTTCTTGAACTCGTCGCGCATTCGCAGTGCATCGACCACGGTGACTATGCAATCGAGCCGCGGCAGTGCCTCTTGCGGAAAGTCTGCCACCATCTGTGGTATTGAGCATATAGTCTGCGCTATTGGCTCTGGTTCGCATATACCGCTGGCTTCTATCACGACGTAGTCGAATCGCTGCATCAGCGCTATGTCGCGCAGCTGGTTCACAAGGTCCATTTTCAGTGTGCAGCAGATGCATCCGTTCTGGAGGGCTACCAGGCTGTCGTCGCCCTGTCCTACGATGCCGCCTTGCTCAATCAGCGATGCGTCGATGTTCACTTCGCCGATATCGTTCACTATCACGGCGAATTTGATGCCTTTGCGGTTGTTGAGAATGCGGTTGAGCAGGGTTGTTTTGCCGCTTCCGAGGTAGCCGGTGAGAAGCAGCACAGGCAGTGTGTTGTTGTTATTCATTGTTTGATTGTTTTATTGAATGGTTCATTTTGACGGAATATTGGGGTGTTTCACTGACAGGGGCATGTCTTTTTGTGAGAGGTAGAACATATAAAGGACTACGGTTTTGGTTCCGCGGTTTTCGCCGTGGTGTACGGTTCCCACCATCTCGACTATCGGCTCTCCCTCGTGCACAACCTTTTCGGTACCGTCATGTGAGACGATGGTCAACTCGCCCTGTACGAGTATGCCGCAATTGATTGCGTCGTGATGATGCCAGCCGAGTTTAAGTCCTTTGGGGACGACATATTTCACGGCCACCAACTCGGGACGGCCCTTAAAGTAGTCGGGTAGTGGTACTCCATCCCAGCTTTGGGATGTGCGTATGAGTTCGATGGCTTTTATCTGTTCTGTGCGGTCCGGTTGCATTGTCTGTCGGCAATTTTGAAGTTATCGTTCTCTTCGGTTTATCACCTCTTTCAGGCGGTAGCGGTCGCCGGTGGCGGTGCCTATGGCATCGATAAAGGGCTGGCTGTAGCCTGGAGTGTCGTAGCCCCAGCGCACGAGGTTGCCCTGTTCGTCAACGCGCCGCACTACTTGGTCGTTGTAGCGCACAATGAGCCATTTAGCCAGTGTGTCCCATCGCTGCATCATCCGCTCGGCATAGTCGCGGCTTTTGCCGTTCAGGTAGTCGCGCCGCTCGCTGGCGGTCATCGTCTTGGTTCTCGCCTCCACGCTCTTCTGGTCGGCAAAGTAGTAGTCTTCTAGTTCGCGCTGTGCTGCCCTAAGGTCGGCTATCATTATCGAGTAGCGCGGATAAACCATATTTGCCACCCAGTTGTTCATCCAAAAGGCCGACTCAAAGCTGAACTTGGACGACTGGTTGTTTTCGGCTCTGAACGGGTCGGGCACCTGGGTCAGGCAGCAATACAGTGGCACATACGCCACCATGTTGGCATCATCGCAGTTGAACCACGTCACGCCGCCCACCTCGTTGGGCAGCCAGCGCCGCATCTGGCAGGTCATGGTGAAGCCTGTCTGCTGTGTGGCTATGGGGCGTTCTCGAAAGTAGTTCACGCTGTCCCGATCGGCAAAGTGCATGGGCAGCGGACGTATGGGCATCTGCCATGGTCCGGCGGTCATATCGGCGGTCATGTCGAGCGGTGTCCCTTCAAAATGGTCACGCATGTCGGCCTGCAGGTCGCGCAGCGATAGCTTGTTGTCGGGTCTCACCCACAGGGGCAGGTGGTCGCATTTCGCGAAATCGCCGTTGATATAGGGCAGGTATTGGTCCATGTCGCTGCTGTGGTGGCGGAAGAAACTCCACACGCGGGCATCGGCGTAACGCACGTTCTCGAAGTCAATAGGGCAGTAGGCGTCGCGAAACGAGAACTCTTCGTCTTTGCCGCTGTAGTAGCCTTTTTCTTTTGCGAATGCCACAACGTCGGCTGCATACACACATTCCACCTCGCTGCGGTTTATCTCTTTCAGTTTGCGGCTGCTGATGCTTTTGTACGACCCTTTCCTTTCCTGAGGGAACTGGCGTATGCGGCTCAGGTTGGCATGTGCGCAGATACAGTCGTCGGGCACTCGCAGCGCCACCCATACCGCTCCTTTGCGCCCGCTCCCTTTGCCCACTATCTCCATAATCCAGGCCTCGTCGGGGTCGCACACGGTTATGCTCTCACCTGTGCTGTTGTAGCCGTATTCTTCCACCAGTTCGGCCATGCAGCGTATGGCCTCGCGTGCTGTGGCCGACCGCTGCAGTGCCAGCCGCATGAGGCTGAAGTAGTCGAGCAGCCCCTCGCGGTTCTGCAGCTCGAGTCGCCCGTCGAAGGTGGTCTCCACTATTGTCACTTGACGTTCGTTCATCAAGCCTACGACGTTGTAGGTGTATGCAACCTGCCGCACATATTGCCCCTCGTGACTCGGACCCCAGCCGCGCACGGCTATCTGCTCGTCCGGTTCGTGCCGTCCGGCAGGACTGTAAAACAGCGATCCCGCCCAGCCGAAGCCGTCGCAGTTGTATGTGCACATTACGCTGCCGTCAGCGGAGGCTGCCTTGCCTACTATAAGGTTGGTGCATGCGGGCGACTGCAGGGCTATCGCCATAAGCACGACTGTTAGCCAAAACTGTCTGTTCATAGGTGGATTTCTTTTTTCCAAAGGTGTATTGTTTTGTCTAATTTCTGTGGCAAAGTTACCATTTTTTTTACACAATGTGCGGCGATCATAGTGTGGTCTCCAATTCTCTTTTGCGCTGCGGTTTTTGCATAGTCGCAAAAAAAGAGTAACTTTGCGAATTGAAAACTTAATGGTAAACAAATAAACACAGGCCGAAAAAGTAAGTAACATTTTATAATTCCTCATAAGCGTTTTTGCTTTTCAAGGTGTACGGAAATCTCGACAATTTCTATACTATCACTAGAGAAGGCAGAACGCTCACGGTGTTATCCGTGGGCTTTCTCGTTTGTGATAGTAGGTAGTCGAGAACCTCCGTACACGACAGAAGCCCACTTTTTTGTGATGCTGCGGAAAGGCAAAAGCCATTCCAAACATACAGCATCATGAGCAATTTCCTGAAAGTAATCAACCTCTACCGCGAACAGTCACATTCCGAAGCCGACAAAGGCAACCGTTTCGAACGCCTCATGCAGGCCATGCTCCGCACCCTGCCGCCCTATTGCAACGAGCTGCAGCAGGTGTGGCTTTGGAGAGAGTTTCCCTACCGCCAAAGCATCTCCGCCCACGACACCGGCATCGACCTCGTGGCACAGACCAACGAGGGCTCTTATTGGGCTATCCAATGCAAGTGCTACCGCGCCGAAGCCAAGATCGACAAGGAGGCTGTCAACACCTTTCTCGCCACTTCGGCACGTGCCTTCAAGGACGACGCTGGCCGTCAGCATTACTTCAGTTTCCGCCTCTGGATCGACACCACCGACGGCGGCTTCACCAGCCACGCTGCCGGGAGTTTCAGCGGTCAGTCGATCCCTGCTTCGGTGCTTCATCTAAACGAACTGGCCGAGATGTCTATCGATTGGGAGGAACTTGCTCGCGGTATCAGCGGCGCAAAAGCCATCACCCAACACAAGAAGGTGCTCCCCCACCAGCAGGAAGCCATCGACAATGCTTTAGAATACTTCCGTGACCACGACCGTGGCAAACTCATCATGGCATGCGGCACCGGCAAGACCTTCACCTCGTTGCGTATTGCCGAAACCCTTGGGACGCAGGCTGCCAGCCTGCGAGAGACCAAGGTGTTGTTCCTCGTTCCCAGCATTGCCCTCCTCGGCCAAACCCTTCGTGAATGGAGTTTCGATGCATCGAAGCCTATCCGCCCCATGTGCATTTGCTCCGACAGCGAGGTAAGCCGCACTCACACCAAGGACGACGATACAAACCAGATGACCATCGAGGAGCTGGCCTTCCCCGCCTCCACCAGCGTGGAACAAATCAAACAGCAATATTTCGCTCTCCAGCACGACAACCGCAAGGGCATGCTGGTGGTCTTTTCCACCTATCAGAGCATCGAGCGCATCGCTGCCGCACAGGCCGCCATCGGCGACGAGCTGACCTTCGACCTCATCATCTGCGACGAGGCCCATCGCACCACCGGCGTCACCCTCAAAGGCGAGGACGAGAGTGCCTTCGTGCGTGTACACGACAACAGTTTCATCCGAGGCCACAAACGCATGTATATGACCGCCACACCGCGCCTGTACAAAGATGCCGACCAGAAGCGTGCCCGCGAAAACGAAGCCTACCTCTGCTCGATGGACGATGCAGAAATCTACGGCAACGAATTCTATCGCCTGGGTTTCGGCGAAGCGGTGGACAAGAACCTCCTCTCCGACTACAAGGTGCTTATCCTCAACGTGGAGCCTGGCGATGTCAGCACCGAGGTGCAGGTGGCCCTCTCCGGTCTCGATGCCGCCGTGCAGAAGGAGGTGGACCCCCGGCATCGGTGTCATCAATGCCTTGAGCAAGCGCAGCCGCTACGACAACCGCCTGCTGCGCGAGATCGACCCGCAGCCCATGCACCGCGCCGTGGCTTTCTGTCAGAATATCAAGGTCAGCAAAGCCATCACCGCCGCCTTCAATGCCTGCGCCGAAAGCTATTACAAGAGCCTTACGCCCGCGGAGCGCGAGGGGCTGGTGCGCGTCGAAGCACGCCATGTGGACGGCAGCATGGGTGCCGCCCGCCGTGAGGAACATCTCGGCTGGCTGAAGCGCACCCGCACCGACGGCCTCGACTGCCACCTGCTCAGCAATGTGCGCTGCCTGAGTGAGGGTGTCGATGTGCCGAGCCTCGATGCCGTGGTCTTCCTCGCGGCCAAGAACTCTCAGGTCGACGTGGTGCAGAGCGTGGGACGCGTGATGCGCCGTGCCGAGGGAAAGAAGTACGGCTATATCATCATCCCCATCGTGGTGCCGAGCGACGTGGACCCCGAGAAGGCCCTCGACGACAGCAAGACCTACGCCGTGGTGTGGGACATCCTCAACGCCCTGCGTGCCCACGACGACCGCTTCAACGCGATGGTCAACAAGATAGAGCTGAACCGCAAGCGCCCCGATGCCGTGCAGCTGGTACGCCCCGGCAGCCAGTGGATTGGCCAGGGAGTCGGCCAGTCGGACGACGAGTCAGACGGCGACGGCCTCAAAGCATCCGAGCCAATGACAGCGTTGCAGGCACAGCTGGATGTGCGTTTCGAGCAGTTGCAGAATGTCATCTTCGCCCGTATGGTGCAGAAGGTGGGCAGCAAGCGCTACTGGGAGCAGTGGGCCAGCGACGTGGCCAAGATTGCCGAAAAGCATATCGAACAGATTACCACGCTTGTCAATAACGACGAAAAGGCTCGTAAAGCTTTAGGCAACGAACAAGTTTCTGCATTGATGACGACATCAGTTCAGGGATTGAACCATCCCGTAGAAATTGTTGATGAATACGCCAAACTTGGATTCAAGAGCTTGTTTTTAAGAGCCTTAAATCCATACGGTTTAGCCTCAGACAATCCTGATTGGGAAGATTACACGCTGAAGTTTATTGATTTCTATAAAAAGGCATTTGAGCATATTCTGGAGCTCAACAAACAAGGCGTTCATTTTGCCGAAGAGTTTGCCATCATTATTTTGCGCAAGATGCTCACACCATTTAGCACTGGTTTCGTAGATCTCCAATCACCCGCAGGCATCGTTAATTCTGTTCTCGTTTACAACTATGATGGCTATGTTTAT
>CAJOMZ010000120.1 GCA_905236645.1 uncultured Bacteroidales bacterium | reverse complement strand
GTATTGGCAATGATGATGGTGGGCTTTCCCTTCGTCCTTTCCGCCTCGTCGAAGGCGGCACGGGCCGCGTTCAGGGCGGCCTTGTCCCGGTCCAGGGCTCCGATGTCGCTCTCCAGCAGCGCGGCGTTGGCGTCCAGCGCCTTCAGGCAGGCCGCCAGGGCGACCTCCGACTCGGCCATCAGCTTCTCGGCGTTTTCCGCCTGGTTGGAAAGCCGGTCGCGCTCGCTGGTGGCGGCTTCGAGGCCGCGGCGACGGGAGGCCAGCGCGATGCGCGCCTCGCCTACAGCGTCGCGCAGCGAGCCTATGCCGATGTTGCGTATCACCTCGTCGCAGAAGGCATAGCTGAGCATCGTGACCGCCGTGCGCTCGCTGATGCCGCGTGTCATCAGGTAGAACATCGCCTGGCTGTCGAGCTGCCCCACAGTGCTGCCGTGCGAGCACTTCACGTCGTCGTTGTATATCTCCAAGAAAGGCCGTGTGTCCACGTGCGCCTTGTCGGTCAGCAGTATGTTGTGGTTGGTCTGGTAGGCCTCGGTCTTCACGGCACCGTCCTGCACCAGCACGTGGCCGTTGAAGCGGGCCCGCGCCGCGTCGTCCATAATGCCCTTGTACAGCTCGCGACTGTAGCAGCGGGGCTTGGCGTGCTCAACGAATATGTAGTTGTCGCATTCCTGCTCGCGGTCTATCAGATACAGCCCGTCGGCGTTCAGCCAGCAGCCCTCGCCCTGCATACGCACCGTGATGTTGTTCCTCACGTGGCCGCCGCCCAGCGTGACGGTGCACAGGTCCACCGTGGCGTCGTCCTGCATAGTCAGGTTGAGTTGCGTGATATGCTGCGCAGTGGTGTTCATTCCCTGCAGGCGGTAGAGCGTGAAGCGGCCGCCCTGCTCCACATTGACGCGCAAGTTCTCAACGTCGGGCATCACAGTATAGCCCAGCCCCTCGCTAAGCATAAACATCGGGGCGTCGGCGGGGTTGCACAGCACCACCGTGCGCTCCGTGCCGCGGCCCACCGTCAGGGTCTGCTCCGCGGCCTCGCTGTGCCAGCTGTCGCCCCATATATCGGGTAAAATGTCTTTCCTAATCATCGCCGTACTTACTTGCCAAGTTCCTCTTTAATCCATTCATAGCCCTTCTCCTCCAGCTCCAGCGCCAGCTCTTTGGGGCCCGTCTTGACGATGCGGCCCTCGAAGAGCACGTGGACAAAGTCGGGCACGATATAGTCCAGCAGACGCTGATAGTGCGTGATGACGATTGTCGCGTTCTCCGGACTGCGCAGCTGGTTGACGCCGTTGGCCACAATGCGCAGGGCGTCGATGTCGAGGCCCGAGTCGGTCTCGTCCAGTATGGCCAGAGTGGGGTTGAGCATAGCCATCTGGAATATCTCGTTCTTCTTCTTCTCGCCGCCGCTGAAGCCCTCGTTCACCGAGCGGTTGGCAAGGTTGGTGGTCATCTCCACCACCTTCTTCTTCTCCTCCATCAGCTTCAGGAACTCCGCGCCGCTCAGCGGGTCGAGGCCGCGGTATTTGCGCTGCTCGTTGACGGCGGTGCGCATAAAGTTGGTGATAGTGACACCCGGAATCTCGACAGGATACTGGAATCCGAGGAAGATGCCCTCGTTGGCGCGCACATCGACCGGAAGGTCAAGGATATTCCTGCCGTTATAAATCACCTCGCCCTCGGTGACAGTGTATTTCGGATTGCCGGCAATGATGCCTGCCAGGGTGCTCTTGCCGTTGCCGTTAGGCCCCATTATCGAGTGCACCTCGCCCTTGTTGATTTCAAGATTGACGCCCTTCAGTATCTCGCGGTCGCCGATCGAGGCGTGCAAATTGCGTATAGAAAGCAGTGACATATATTATATAACTTTTTGATTAGACAATAAATAAACCATCTGTGCCCATCAGACACCGATGCACAAAGATACGAATAATTATTAAAATAGAGAAAGGAAACTTAAACTAACTTTCCGCTCTCACCTCAGCGCCAGCTTCCTTACAGCCGTGCCTCGCGCGGTTTGGACGGCAACGGTGTAGACTCCAGACGGCAAGCCTTTTAGGTCGAGTTCCATAGTGCTGCCCGTACCTTTGCATTCCTTCACCCTGCGTCCCCTCAGGTCATACACTGCCACGTCTATCAGTGAGCCTTCCGCCTTTAAATGCACTATGCCGTCGGTGGGATTGGGGGCAAGGGTTACGCCGTCGTCCCTACAGGTCAGAATGGCAGTCGTGTCGCCGCCCGAGGTGTCGGGATGGTACTCAAAAAAGGCCGTAAACATAGTGTCGCATACCAGCGTGATAGTGCGCGGATTGGCGGTGTCGCCGTCGTTCCATCTCTCAAAGGTGCAGTTCGCGGCTGGAAATGCGGCTATCATCAGAGTGTCGCCGCACTCGTGCGGACCGCCTTCGCTCATCGTTCCCCAGTAGGGGTTGTTGGCAAGCAGTATTAGCGAATAGTACGGCCTTGCAAACCTCACCGTGTCGCTCCACGGCCGCCATATCGTCATAGAGTCGTCATAGCAGCATTGGGCGCGCACTCGGAAGGCCCAGGGGTCGCCATAGTTGAGTCCGGAAAGGGTGAAGCAGGTGTCTGTCGTCTCGACAACGGTGTATTCCGACAGAGGTTGGTTGGCGCGTCCGTAGGCTACTTGGTATAGGCAGTGCCCGTTGGTGTCGCTCCAGTGCAGCGAGAAAGTGCGTACTGCCGTATAGTCGGCCTTCAGCGCCCCGATGTCGCCGCAAGCCAAAAACCGCGCGTGCCGCACTCGCACAGTGCTGTCTATAATAGGGAAGGCACCAGCGTAATATGGAAGTGTATTTGTTGTAAAACAAACCCCACTCTTTGCTACCATAAAACCTTGACACATTTCGGTTCTGATTATAGTTGCCCATCTGTGATAATGTGTTATAATTCCAGAAGTATCGATTTTTTTATGGCCAAAAGCAACAGAGAACCGCGAGCTGTCAATGTAATAGCCTTTGTCAAAAAAAACTTCATATATAGGAAGTACAGTGTCGCGAATTTGATAGGGATCATTTTTTATATACTGCAAATACATACGGTTTGCTATTGAAGTGACAGTATCCACTCTTATAGAATCTACCGCTGCACATCCATCATTGTCACGATAAAGAAACACATAATACCCGGAATCCGAACAGATACTATCTCGTAATAGAACGGCTACACCATAGATTTTTGTTCCTTCTGCCTGAATGGAAAAATTGTTTCCGACACGTTGTCCACCAGTATATGACGGAAGATTACCGTCCACGAATGCAGAAACCATACACAGTTGTGGAATAAGATACCCTGCGTTGGTGTCTTCAAGGTGAAAGTCGAATTGGGCTTTAATATTTGTGCCGATTGCACACAACAACAAAACAAAAATAACTTTTCTCATAATAGTCAGAATTCAAATTCACTACAGGGGCGAATGATTGGTGTTGAATTATTTATTTCGCGCCGGTCAAATAGTTTAAAGTACGAGCAAGAGCCTTGTAAATTATCTATGCCTGTTCGTTTTAAAACAGGGAGAAGAGTATTAACATTAATGTGGCCTATTGAATTGCAGCTTTGATAAGCACTTGTCGGATGGCTTGTTTTTTTTCAGAAACCAGAGGCTGGGGCCTCCAAGCAGAAATACTGCAATTGTGTGTTCATTGCCTGCATAATGGTCGTGTAGTGAACTAACGCTCTGTTTTAAAGATATAAGAGACGACGTGAGCTGGCAGGAGGCAGAGCCAGCGTTGAGAACAAAAATCAACAAAACAACAATCCAAACGTCTTTAAAGTGTTTTATAAAGGCGACTTTTTTACTCATAATGTATTGTATTTAAGATTGTTGATTGCCATCAAGTGATGCAAATATACTTGTATACGATGCTGCAAAGGAAAGGTATGAAGAAAAGTATAATAATGCAAGCAAATTAAAAAAAAAAAAAATTAGACCAGTCGGCAAGCGATGTCGCATTGCCAAAATCTAATAATAAAACACGTGTCGCAGCCACAGCCCCGACGGGCCGAAGGAAACCCCGGCACTGTCCCGTCGCCCCGTCGGGGCTTTTTATCTCGTTTTTAATGCAAAAATTCCCTGCAACGGCAAAACTCTAAAAAATGTTAAAATCTATATCATTTTACTTAAACATCTGAAAACCAACAAAATGACAAAACACCAACTTCGTACCATAACCACCTGTTCCTTAGGCCTTTACAGAGACATCTTCGTTCGTTGTCCAGTTGTTGTCCAGTTGTTGTCCAGTTGTTGTCCAGTCAATGACTGGACAACGACTGGACAACAACTGGACAACAACTGGACAACGAACGGTGTTGGTAGGGTTGTTTCGTGTTGTTGTAGGCTTGCAGTCGTGGCGATGGCGCGAGGCGTGGCGGAGGGTGCGTGTTTGCCTTCGCCGTCGGGTTAGGAACGTGGTTCCGTAAAGGTTCTTTGCGGTGCAGGATGTGCTTTGTTCTCAGCTCGATAGGATGTTGTAGGGGCTTGGCGGAGCGAAGAATGAAAGTTTTTTTGCTTATGTTGAAAAATATTTTGTAAATTTGCAAAACGGACATTGCGAATATCATTGCAGCTTGTCCGCTGAAAGTAAGGCACTTATATACATCTTTGACAAATGGACGCACCGATTGTTACACTTACTACCGACTGGGGGACGCGCGACTTTTTTGCCGCTATGGTCAAGGGCAGGCTGTTTTCGCTTGTGCCGGGCGTGCGCATTGTCGATTTGAGCCACAGCCAGCAGTGGAACGATTCGGCGACCACGATCGGCATTGTCCGCTACGGCTGTTCGGCTCAGATCCAATGTGTTCAA
>CAJOMZ010000119.1 GCA_905236645.1 uncultured Bacteroidales bacterium | reverse complement strand
ATGAAGGGCACCTTGCCGCAGAGGCTCAGGCCGGCGGCAATGCCGACCATATTGGCCTCGGCGATGCCGCACTGAATGAAGCGCTCGGGGAATTCCTTGGCGAAGCCGTCCATCTTGACGCTGCCTTTCACGTCGGCGCTCAGCGCGACGACATTCTCGTTCTTGCGGCCAGCCTCTACAAGGCCTTCGCCCATACCGGCGCGCAACTCTTTCATTGATTGTTTTTCGTAGTGGGTCATAATATTGATGTTTTTATTGTTGTTTTCTTTTGATGGGGTTAATGGGTCAAATGGGTTTGATGGGCGAGATGGTTATTTTTGCCCATTAGACCCATTCTGCCCATTAAACCCATTGTTATCTCTATAGGCTTTTCTCGCCCTGTACATCTCTTCTTTTATTCCTCCGTTCTCGAGGAAGTTCTTCTTCTGCCATTCTATTAGCCCTTTTATCAGCACGTCGCACTGGTGTATCAGCGTGATGGCTATGTTGGCTATGGTCTCGTCGGAGCGGTCTTTTATCTTCTCGCGGTAGACCGCCGAGTCAAGATGACGCTTGCAGAACTCGCGTGTCTGCACACAGCGTGGGTCGTCGTAAGGCCACTGCTCCAATCCTCGCACACGCAGGTAGTCCTCATAGTCGAGCAGCAACTCGTGCAGCGAGGCCCGGTTGACGTTGGTGAGTTTTATCTCCATCTCCTTGGAGGTCACCCCGTCGATATTCCCTTCTGCCAGATTTTGCTTGCCGCTCCTTGCCGCCTGCACCATCTGGTCAATCGTGCGGTCGCCCTTCTGCAGGAACTTATTGGCAAAATAATAGGTCACGTCGTAGACGCACTCCGCTTTCTGAAACGCCTTCAACGACCTATAATTGTTATCTTGCCGTATAAAGTCCTTGTTGTCCATAAATATGTTATTGTTTCTTTATATTTTCGTAATAGATTATTTGCCTGTTTTCAAAAGCCTCAAATGTCTGGTTGTCGTCACTGTATGACAAGTTGCGATGCATCCAGTTTCCATATGAATCAATGTATTCGTCGTATTTGTAAGAGATAACACTCTGTTGGGTTATGTTAGGACTTTTGGTGACTTTCTGCACAACATTGCCTTGGTCGTCATAGGTGTAATAACAACTTCCCGACACGCTGTCCAATCCATAGGGACCGTAGTATGACGTTTCCTCGCTCTGTCTGTATTTGGAAGTGAGGCTCTTCAGAGTGCCGTTAGTATGGTATGCATAGACGTAGGTATATCTATTTGTAGAATCTTCGACAGCGAGCACACGGCCTTGTTTGTCATAGGCTGTCACTTCGTTGCGGCAATTATACTGTGCAAAAACATCGACGAAGCGCATATCTGTGTATAGCAACCTTCCGTCAGGTGCATATACATAGGTCTCGGTATAGGGTTCGCCAAAGTGCGACTGAACCTTGGTGATGTGTCCATAAGCGTCGTACTCGTAAGAAAGAACATTGTCAAGTCCGTTTGCATCCATCTCTATATGCATTGTCAACCGTCCTGCCGTGTCGAACGTTTGAGTTGTGCTGCAGTTTATGGCATATGCGCCAGAGCTGTCTGGTGATTCATAGCTCCATACGGTCACAACCATACGCACAGGTCCCCGCAGTCCCTCGCTCACAACTGTCCGAGGCACAATATCAGGCTGCGCGACGACTGTCGCCACCACTGCACAGAGGAGTATCGTTGTCAGTAATACTTTCTTCATTTTTTGATTGGTTGTTCTTGTTTATCAAATTCACCACCTTTCCCATACCGGCGCGCAACTCTTTCATTGATTGTTTTTCGTAGTGGGTCATAATATTGATGTTTTTATTGTTTGTCTATCAAAGATATTAGTGAATCATTCATATTTTGGCTATACAGATGTCCGTCGCTCAAGCGGTAGAAGACGGTCTTGTGGCAAATGCTGTCATCCCCGGAATAGCGGGTATAATCGTATTCCTCTTTTATCAAATCAAGAGTGTCGTACATTGTATACTTCAGTTGTCCGTAACCCCAGTCCTCGCAACGCAGACGGTACATCTTCCTGTCGACAAGGCCATCGCGTCGATATAGCACAAGGTCGTCAGGGTCGATAAAACCGTTGGATTCAGAGTACACCACATAGTCTTTATTGCTCCAAACCCTATGGTCTGAAGGAAGAATTGTCGAGAGATAAAGCAACATCCCGCAGAAATACAAGATAATGGCACAGCTAATCCCCACTGCTGCCTTTATCAGCCAGTGTCTGCCTTTGCCAATGTGGATTGAAAACATTACAGCATAGATGGGGGTGAGCATCAACGCAATTGCAAAAGCCCATCTGTCGAACTGATATGCAACCCTTACGCCTTCGTCCAAGGACATCGAATAAATGGTCACCACCCACAGCACAAGTGCCGTGATGCCAATGATTCTGCGTATGGTGACAATCCTTTTCATTCTTGCCGTTTCCGTATTCAATCAATCATCAGTTGGCAATGCCTACTTTGACAGATCTATATTTGTAGTCTTCCCCGAGCCGATCTGGAAACGCATCGTCCTGACATCCTTATAGTCTATGCTGCTCTGTGGCTTGACAACCAGCTGGTATTCGCCCGGCATAAGCAGTATGCGCTCGTTGACCTTGTTGGGGTCGAGGTCGCAGACGTATGTCAGGACGCCGTCCTTCAGTTCAAACACTGTCCCAGACGATATCATTTTGGGCTTGGTTATGTTTGCCACACCCGGCGTGGGTATGGTGAGGTCGGTAGCCGACGATGCGACAATAGCCACATTCTCCAATCGCAGGGTGGGGAAGGAGAGCACCTCAATGTCGTAGTTGCCCGTCAGGTAGTCGTGCGACTCGCCCATCAACTGCCTGCCTGTAAGTGCATTGCTGCCGTGCCTGTATACGAGTACCGGATACTGCGGCACTTGGTAGTTGGTGCGCTGCCCGTCGGTGCGAAGCCTCAATGAGCCCTGTTCTACGCTTATGCTCAGTCTGTTCACACGTCCAGGCTTGAACTGCCGGTGTTTCAGCACCGTCGGTGGCGTAGTGAAAAGGGTGACGTCGTATGTCACCAGCGGGTCAACCGTCAGCGTGTCGGGCGTGTAGCGGCCGTCAATGCTGTAAATCGTAGAGTATTTCACAACCCCCGTCTGGCTGTCATAGAAAGCCAGCGGCAGCGTGGCCTCCAGCAGATGGTCGGTCTCATCGTTGACGCTCACCACCACCTGTGCCTCCTCTTCCGACATACGGAAAATGTTGTACAAGGTCTCTGTGTACTGCTCCTCGTTCGGCACATATGTGAACTTGCCTGCGCAGTCCAAACTGTGCTGGAAATCCTGCTTGTTGCCTATGCCGAGGATGAAAGTCTGCACTATCACGCCGCTCATCTGCACCTGTCGTGCCACGTCGCAGATATTGCCGTCGCAGTCGTCCATACCGTCGGTGATAATCAGTATGATGTTGCGTGGCTGGACATCCTCCTTCGAGTCGCCCGACAGCGGCGGAAAGTCGTTGAGCGAACTGCTCAAGGCCGTCGCCGCAGTGCAGGCACCGTTGGGGACAAGCGTCTTTATCTTGCTCTGAATCTTGTAGTTGTTACCCTTCTCAAACGGAACCTCAAGGCGCGTGCCATACGAGTTCTTGTTCAAATGGCCGAACACACGCAACGCCACCTCAATGCCCTGCTGGTTGGCAACGCTGTCCATAAACTTCAGCAGCACCTGCTGCGTCACCTTGATTTTGGCGTCGCTCTGCCAGCGGTCCCACATCGAATGAGAGCAGTCGAGGATAATCAGCACACGCGTCTTGTCACCAAAGACGGTGCCCCGTTCCTGGGACATCGCCTCCGATGCAAAGACAAGCATCAACAATATGACTAACAGTCGTTTCATCTTGATAATATTACCTTGACTTTAACCTTGACCGGCAAACGTGTTATGGGATTGCTGAAGTCATTCTGAAGTTAAAGTTAACATTAAGGTCAACGTTGATTAATAGTCGCCCAGCTCTGTCTCGGGCAACTGAGCCAATGCCTTGGGCAAATCGTCGGCACTGAGAACCGAACCGTGGTATTTGTTGGTATTCTGCATAAAGTCAACGCCATAACCCATCTGGCTCTGCAGCAGCACGCACACGGGCTTGCCCTTGCCAGCCAGCGACTTAGCATTGGCCATACCGTCAAGCACCTGTTGCATATCGTTGCCGTCTTCAATAACCACGACGGTCCACATAAACGACTCGAACTTTGCCTTAAGGCTGCCCAAATCCATCACCTGCTCAACGGTGCCGTCAATCTGCTGATGGTTATAGTCTACAGTCGAAATCAGGTTGTCCACCTTCTTCGCTCCGGCAAACATAACAGCCTCCCAAATCTGGCCTTCCTGCAATTCGCCGTCGCCGTGGAGAGTGTAGACAATATGGTCGTCGCCGGTCATCTTCTTGCCCAGTGCGGCGCCGATGCCGACACTCATACCCTGACCTAACGAGCCGCTGGCCATACGGATGCCAGGCAGACCGTGCTCGGTCGAGGGGTGTCCCTGCAGACGGGTTCCGAACTTGCGGAACGTTGCCAGCTCGCTGACGGGGAAGAAACCACGACGGGCCATAGTGCTGTAAATCACTGGCGTGATGTGGCCTTGCGAAACAAACAGCATATCTTCGCCCGTGCCTTCCATCGTCCATTTGGTGGGATCGTGCTCCATCAGGTTGAACTGCATAGCCACCATCCAGTCGGTGGTACCCATCGAGCCGCCGGGATGACCCGATTTTGCTGCTGTAGTCATACGTAATATGTCCCTGCGGACTTGTCTTGCAATGGTTTGTAATTCTTGAGTTGTTTTCAT
>CAJOMZ010000118.1 GCA_905236645.1 uncultured Bacteroidales bacterium | reverse complement strand
ATAGTTGTACAATACTTGTACAATTGGTAAACGTACAAATATTGTACAAGTATTGTACATATATTGTACAACGGACGGAGTTGGTCCCTTGAAGGGCTGGGAATGAGGCGGTTGCAAAACGACGTCGAAATCGATGTGTTTTTGAGGTAAATAACTGTAAGTATGAGTATTACGCGTAAAATGGGCTGTGAATGGGTTTTCGGGAGGCGTTTTTTGGGGAGGGCGAGACGCCCACAGGGGTTGAACGCAAATTGCCATAAATTGCCCGAAAATTATCGCGGTGCGGGTAAGAGGTGGATGACTCTTTGAGGTTGTTTGCTGCCTTTTTTTTGCATTTGCAGGGGTTGCGCTTCGCTCCACCCCTGCCTGTCATCTGCCGCCCCTTCGGGGCTTGGCGCTGTCCAACGCAGCGACGGATGCCAATCTAAAGCCCTGAAAGGGCGACGGACCACAGGCAGGGGTGCAGCGCAGCGGAACCCCTGCTGATGGACAGCAATCAGTCCCAAGCCCCGACGGGGCGACGGATTAGTATCGTCTGTGTATGATGCAATGTCGCATTCAATTTTTGCCCCTTCGCGGTTCGTTTTTGCCCCTGTCGGTGGCGCTGCAAAACGGGGTCGGGGCCTTTGGAAACAACACATCAAAATCTGTCCGATTTTCTTTTTTTCGCTATCGTCCGACGCTTGTTTGGTTCCCCGTTTTCGTATGTTTTGCTTTTGCTGTGTGCTGATACATAGGCTTTTGTGATTTTTTTTACTGAAATGTGTGTTTATTTCAAATAAAATGCGTAATATTGCCAATTATTTTAAGGCTCATTTTATACAAAATATATGATGAAGAAACTCACAAAAATTGCCCTTCTCGCCGCTCTGATGTTCGGAGTGGGACAGGGTGCCAGCGCGCAGGATGTAATCTTCTCGCAGTTTTATGCTAATCCGCTGTATATGAACCCTGCTTTTGCCGGTTCGAAGGTGTGCCCCCGCTTGTCGCTCAACTACCGTGCCCAGTGGCCGGCTTTGGTTAGCGCATTTACCACTGTTGCAGCATCTTACGACCAGTATATCGATGCTCTGCACGGCGGCGTCGGCGGCATTGTTATGGCCGACCGCCAGGGCGACCACGGCGCGCTGTCGACCACGTCGCTTGCGGCAATGTATGCCTTCCGTTTCCAGCTGGCCCGCGAGGTGTGGGTCAACGCGGGTCTGAAGGCTGGCGTGACCAATACGAGCCTGAACTGGAACGACCTCCGTTTCCCCGATATGATTGACCGCATCAACGGCTTTACGGGTATGACCTCGGCCCAGATGCCCGACAATACGAGTGTGTGGTATCTTGATTTCGACGCCGGCGTGCTGGCCTACGGCCCTGCGTGGTATGCCGGTTTCGCAGCATCGCACCTCACGCAGCCCAGCAACGGCTTCTACGGCGTCACCAAGCTGCCTATGAAGTTCACGGCCAATGTGGGTGCTCTCATCAACATTGCTGAAGAGGCCCGCCGCACTTCGTCGCTCGGCCTCGGCACACCGGTGCTGTCGCCCAACTTCATCTATCAGTATCAGGCTGGTTTCCACTATTTCAACTATGGTCTCTACCTCGACTGGATGCCTTTCCTGGTTGGCGTGTGGTTCCGCAACGGCATCGAGAATGCCGACGCCTTCATCTTCCAGGTCGGTTTCCAGCAGGATTACTTCAAGATCGGCTACAGCTACGATGTGACCGTCTCCAAGCTTGCCAACAACACCTCGGGCGCCCACGAGTTCTCGCTTGGCGTACTGCTCCCGTGTCCGGAGAAGAAGCACAAAGTCAAGGCTATACGTTGCCCGTCGTTCTAAGATTCATTTATTTTGAAACTTTTTGCCGAAAAAAACGTAGAAGCATAGAAAACGACCCTTATAGCGTTTAATCCGAAAATAATAAAAAGAACATACAATATTATGAAAAACCTCAAAATCGCATCTCTCTTGCTGGTGGCAGCCGTCGCACTGACGGGCTGCAGCAAGCAGAAGTCGGCCGCCACGGGCTGGAACTACAATGACCCGGAATGGGGCGGATTTGAAGTGTCGCAGTACAACGAGCAGATTACGGCTCCGGGCCTCGTGTTCATCGAGGGCGGCGCCTTCACGATGGGCCGCGTGAGCGACGACTCGCGCTACCAGTGGAACAATGTGGCTCACAACGTCACCGTGTCGTCGTTCTATATGGACGAGACCGAGGTGACAAACCAGATGTACCGCGAATATGTGTACTGGATGCGCCGCGCTTACGGCGAGGAGTATCCCGAGCGTGTGCGCGCCATCTATCCCGACACCAACTGCTGGCGTGACAAGCTGGCTTGGCGCGAAGGCTTTGTGGACTATTACTTCCAGAGCCCTATCTATGACCTCTATCCCGTTGTCGGTGTGACTTGGGAGCAGGCTCAGAAGTACTGCATCTGGCGTACCGACCGCGTCAATGAGAAAATACTTGTCGACAAGGGTATCATTGTTCTCGACCTTACCGACCTCCGCGGCGAGACGGCTTTCCAGACCGATGTCTATCTGGCCGGTCAGTACCGTGGTGAATCGAAGAACGAGCTCGACAACCTCGACCCGAGCGCCGGCGGCGAGCCCCGTCAGGTGCGTCGCGAGGACGGCATCCTGGTGCCGCACTACCGTCTGCCTACCGAGGCTGAATGGGAGTTTGCCGCTCTGGGTATGGTGGGCAACACCTACGACGAGCGCATCGTGGAGCACAAGACCTATCCGTGGGCTGGCACGAGCGTGCGTTCGGCCAACAAGAAATACTACGGTCAGTTCCTTGCCAACTTCAAGCGTAGCCGCGGCGACGCTATGGGCGTGGCAGGCAACCTGAACGACGGCTGGGACTACACCTGCCCCGCCTGCCCCGTCAAGTGGTACTTCCCCAACGACTACGGTCTGTACAATATGGCTGGCAACGTGAGCGAGTGGTGTATGGATGTCTATCGTAAGGACCAGAACCCCGTTGGCGGTGAGGATCAGAACCCCTTCCGTGGCAACGTCTACCGCACTCCTACCTACATCGACGAGGAAATAGCCATCAATGACACTACCGGTAGCATCATCTACAAGAACGTTGACGACGACCTGAACCGCCGCAACTACCGCCAGGCCGACAACATCAACTACCTTGACGGTGACTATGCTTCGAACATCTACGACTATACCAACAACTCGAGCATCACCGAATGGGTCAACAACTCGGACGAAGATGAGGATGGCGGTGCCAATATGGGCGAGGAAAACATACTCTCCAACCCCGACAGCGTCACCAATATGATGTACCGTCGTAATGTGGCCAACCAGCGCAACGTTACCTCGCTGCTGAGCAACAAGGTGCGCGTGGTGAAAGGTGGTTCGTGGAACGACCGCGCTTACTGGATGCAGGCCGGTACACGCCGCTTCTATGAGCAGGACCGCTCGACCTCTTGGATTGGCTTCCGCTGCGCTATGGACCGCTTGGGACCCCGTGCAGGCAAGTAAGCTCTGAGGCAGTTGATTGGAAAGTATATTATAAGGGAAGACCTGATACAATGGTCTTCCTTTTTTGTGCAAAGCAAGCAACTATGTTTAAAACTCGTTTTACTAAAAGCACTTCGTTCCGCTTCCGCCGCTATACGCGTGCCAAATATGCGGTGTTCAATTCTCTTCATCGTGTTGTGACGATAGGCCGTCTGGCCACTTATATCGCCGACCGCCAGCTGCGCAAGTCGTCGGTGGCGCTGGCATCGGTTTTCGTGGCTATGCCGGCAATGCTCTTTGCCCAGGAGGACACTGTGGCCGACGAGCTGCAGCTGCAACCGGTGGTGGTTGTGGCTCCGGCAGCTACGGCGCAGATCTCGGCTGAGCCTGCGTTGGTTGTCTCGGCCGAGGAACTCCAATCCCATTCTGTCCGTTCGCTCAGCGATGTGCTGACTCTTGTCGCCGGCATCGATCTCCGCACCCGCGGTGTCAATGATGTTCAAGGCGACATTTCTATGCGTGGCGGTACGTTCGACCAGATGCTTGTGCTTCTGAACGGCGTGAACCTTACCGACGCGCAGACGGGCCATTATACGCTCGATATCCCTATTGACGTCTCGATGGTGGAGCGGGTGGAGATACTGACCCCTTCGATGCTGTTGAGCCGCGGTGTGGTGGCTTTCTGCGGGGCGGTGAACATCGTCGTGAGCGAGAGCTACGGCGACCGCCTGAGGGCGGAAGTGAGCGCTGGCAGCCACGGCACGGCGAAGGTGTCGCTTTTGGCCACAAAGAGCATCGGTAAGTGGTCGCACACGGCCGCCGCGTCGTATGGGCGCAGCGACGGCTATATGGACAATACGGACTACCGGATGGGCAATGTGTACCTGCAGTCGGTGCGGCGCTGCGAGCGCGGGAGCTGGCAGTTCCAGCTTGGCGGCCAGATGAAGGACTATGGCAGCCAGGCGTTCTACAGCGTGAGCTTTCCTGACCAGTTTGAGTCGACGCGCACCCTTACGGCGTCGGTGCAGAACATAACAAAGCTCGGCGCTTACAGGATTGAGAGTACGCTCTATGGCCGTGCGCACAGCGACCGCTTTGAGCTGTTCCGCGAGGGTAGGGTGGAGGCCCCTGCGTGGTATGGAGGCCACAACTACCACCTGTCGGGCATCGGCGGACTGCGCTCAAGGGTTGTGCGGCGCTTGGGAATTGGCGATGCCTTTGCAGGCGTGGAGGTGCGCAACGAGAGCATTGTCAGTAGTGTGCTGGGCACGCCCGACAGCAGCGGCTTGTGCCGTCAGCCATCGAACTACACTCACTCGGCGTCGCGCTGGGGCACGAGCCTGTTTGCCGGCTATCGCGTTGACTTCGACAGGGTGAGCGTTGAAGGTGACCTGCTGGGCTACCACAACAGTGTGTTCGGTTTCAACTATGGCTGTGCGTTGGATGCGGTGTGGAGTATCTCCCGGCAGTGGCGCCTCAGCGCGGCGCTGAGCAGGACCTACCGATTGCCGTCGTTCACGGATTTGTATTATCAGGGTGCCAATCAGGTTTCCAACCCCGACCTCAATAGCGAACACAGTGTCACTGCCGATATAAGGCTGCGCTACACTTCGCATAAATTCAAGGCGATGGGCTCGCTCTACGGCCGCTCGGGACGCGATATAATTGACTGGGTGCGAAGTGCCGGCGCGGAGATGTGGTATTCGATGAACCATACAAGGGTCGATGTGGCAGGCGTTGAGCTTACGGCAAGCTATAAGGTCGGCGGATTTTTGGACGAGATGGGCGGCAGCTATGCCTATTGCGTTGTGCGACAGGATGCGGGCGAGTATGTAAGCAGTTCGGCGCTTGACTATCTGCGTCAGAAGGGACAGGCATACCTTGCGTTCAAGCCCTTAAGGGCGGTCGGAGCGGATGGCGTTCCTTTGTCGGTCAAGATAGATGTGCTGTATAGAGAGAGACTGGGGCAGTATGCCGACGCAGAGGGTGCACTTACGCCTTACGGCTCGGTGCTGTTGCTCAACGCCTCGGTGGAATATGCGTTCCGATATGCCACGCTGTTTTTCGAGGGATACAACATCACGGACCGTAATTACAGGGATTTGGGCGGCGTTCCGCAGCCAGGAATTACTGTCCTTGCCGGCATCAGGGTGAATAAATAAGGGATTATTGATTCCAGTACAAAACGCAACTTATGTTTGCAAAGATAGATAAATTTTTGCCTCCACATTTCCTCCTTTGAAAAGGGTTCGGGTGACGCCTTTGGTGAGCGTTCAACTCTTTTGTCCGTCAATGCTTTAATGCGAATTGCATATCCGTCGCAACTGGGAGCTTGGAAAGCGAACTGCACCGCTGTAGTCATCTGCGTCCCCGCAGATGTTCGCAGTTGCAGATAAATTTGTATCTTTGCAAAATATTTGGAATCCATAGAAAAGACAATATGGTGCTGAATATGAGTAATGTACTGCTTATAAACGGAAGCCCCAATGCGAAGGGGTGCACAGCCACAGCCTTGGGCATCGTGGCGGAGGAGCTGCAGAAAAACGGCGTGGAGACAACAATCGTCCACGTGGGGCACCGCGACATCCACGGCTGCATAGGCTGCGGCAGAAATGCTGAACAGCAGCACTGCTGCTAAAAGAAAAGTAAATAACCGGATTGTTTTTTTCATCTTGATCGTAATTCCTTTCTGGACAAAGTCCAATATTAGACTTGCTCTAATAACCATGTAAAAAAGTTGGAACGACGGGATTAACGCTCGTTCCATATAAAGGTCAACAGCAACTCTCTCCTCAGGACTGAATCGTCTTTTCAGTCAAAGCATCTGGTTCAGTGTTTCCAGAAAAGAGGCCGGGTCTACCCCATAGTGCCGGCACAGTTCCTCCATCGTCAGATTTTCATTCTCCGGATTTACGCAGCACATACCGATCTGCCGCAGTGCGGGAAAAATCTGAGGATAGTACTCCAGTGCCTCTGTAAGTCCCATGCTTCCTTCAATTCCCATACGTTTCACGGTCTCTCCTCCTCATTGGCATAAAGTCTCTTTCCGTCTATGCTTGTCAGGTGGAAAGCACAGAACGGAATAAGTTCTCCTCTGTTGTTTACCATGTGAACGCAGCAGCCTCGGAGTCTTCCGAGGTCGATATTCCACACATCCTGGAATCCTTTTCCGGAGACAGAGAAAGAATGGGTCAGCGTTCTTCTGGCAAACTTCAGCAGGGGAGACTGACTGTCCTTTTCCTCTGAATCGCTCTGCAGCCGCCAGCGCTTGTCCGTGTACACATTGGTCTTTGCTACAAAGTCTGTCTTTTCCGTATCACAGGCATTCTGATTTTTTCTGGTCATCGGAATCAAACGGTTTTCTTCGTCCAGATAATAAGTGCTGGAGAAGTCACAGTGAGGATCAAATTGCTTGCGGGGCACAAAATGCTCCGATTCCAATTCCTCGCACTGCTCCGTCAGCGCATGGATCACATCGCTCAATCCGCATCTGCTTTCATCCGGCGGCACTCTGTCAGGATACCGCCCGAAGTAACTCACGGGTTGAAAATGGATTCCTTTTACCGTAGGGATGTATGACTTTGCAAAACGTACGATGTCTCCGAGATGATCCAGATTTACGCCTGGAATCACCACCGGTACCAGGAGGACGCCGATTCCCATACGGGCGCAGTTTTCAATCGCCCGGATTTTGGTTTCAAGCATATCCCGGTTTCGGATATGACGATAGATCCGGTCATCAGTACCGTCAAACTGAAGATAGATCAAATCCAGCCCTGCATTTTTCATTTTCAGGAGAAAGTCATAATCTTCGGCGATGCGAATACCGTTCGTATTTACCTGAAGATGGATGATCCCCATATCCTTGCCCATACGGATTATTTCCGGAAGATCTTCCCGTATCGTCGGTTCCCCGCCGCTGAGCTGTACACTGCAGAATCGATTGCTGTTCAGGGCAGCGGTATACATGGAGCGAATGGTCTCCAGATCCGGATCAAACTGCTCCCTGTTTGCATCTGCAAAACAGATATTGCAGTTCATGTTGCATCGATATGTGATTTCCAGAATTGCGGTACAGGTTCCACTGTGGTGTTCATTACAGAGTCCGCAGTCATAGGGGCAGCCCAGTCGCTCGGGTCTTCCATGATCCCGGGTCGGTGCACATACACCCTGCTCCTGCCACTCCTGATACATATCCGCATCGTTCCAGAACAGCACTTTATAGGGACCATGCTCCGGACATTCCTTGCAAAAATAGGCCTTGCCGTTCTCCCGAACATAGCGGGCGGGGATTTTTCTCAGGCAGACCGGACAGAGACTTTCTGTTGTATGCAGAATATCACTCATAC
>CAJOMZ010000117.1 GCA_905236645.1 uncultured Bacteroidales bacterium | reverse complement strand
GGGCTCGTTCAACAGCCGCGGCACTTCAACCCCGACGCAGCGCAGCAGTCGCTTTGAGAGCAGTCGTTCGTCGTCGAGCAGCTTCAACGGCAGCCGCTCGTCGTCGAGCCGCAGCAGCAGTTTCGGCAGCGGCAGTTCCTCGAGCCGCAGCAGCGGCGGATTCGGCGGTGGTGGCAGTCGCAGCAGCGGCGGCGGCAGTCACAGCGGCAGCAGTAGCAGAAGATAGAACAAAGATTTTATAAATAGCAATTATGAAAAAACATTTTGTAATCTTAGCATTAGCCTCCGTTATGGCAATACCTGCCTGGGGGCAGAGGAACTTTCAGGCATCGACAGACACATTCGAGGAGAGCGCCACTGCAGGCCAATGGCTTGATGCTCCCGGCGCTCAAGCCGCATTGCCCGCAGGCAAGAAGGCCAAAAACGTAATTGTGATAATAGGCGACGGTATGGGCACCGCACAGGTATACGCATCGGTAGTGGCACAGAGAGGGCTCTCGAACTTCCTGCGTTTCCCGTTCTCCGGCTTCTCCCGCACTTTTTCCAACAACAGATACACCACCGACAGCGGTGCCGGCGGCACTGCCATCGTCACCGGACACAAGACCGACAACAACCACATCGGCGTCCTTGCCGACGGCACTCCCGTCAAGTCAATACTCTCGATGGCGCACGAGTGGGGCCTTTCGACAGGCTTTGTCGTCACCAGCAGCGTATTGGACGCAACGCCGGCAAGCACCTACGCCCACGTTCCCTATCGCAAGATGTTCGACACCATCAGCCTGCATATGTCGCAGTGCGGTTTCGACGTGATGATTGGCGGCGGCCTGTCCAACTTCCGTCCCGAGAACCGCAAGGACGGCCTCAATCCCCTCGACACGCTGCTTAAGAACGGCTACGAGATAACCTACAGCCTTGAAGAGATGAAGAAGTCAAGAAGCGACAAGCTGGTCACCTTCTTCTGCGAGAACTACTACGGCCCCGTCGCGCCCGGCAGAGACCCCGTGCTCGTCGAAGGCACCAAGAAAGCTTTGGACATACTTGCCAAGAACCCCAAGGGCTTCGTGATGATGATTGAAGGCTCGCAGATAGACTGGGGCTGCCATAACAACGACGCAGCCTATATGGAAGCCGAACTTGCCGACTTTGAGAAGATGCTGAAAGCGGTCCTCGACTTCGCCGAGAAGGACGGCAACACCCTCGTTGTCGTTACCGCCGACCACGAGACCGGCGGCCTTGTGCTGAAAGGCGGCGACATAGAGAAAGGCCGCAACGAATGCAAATACATCACCGACGGCCATTCGGGTGTTATGGTCCCCGTCTTCGCCTACGGCCCTGGCGCAGAGACATTCTCCGGCATCCAGAACAACATCGACCTTATGCCCAAAATGCTCAAGGCTATGGGCAGGAAAAGCACTATAAAATAACAGCCAGCCACTATGAAACCTCGATTACTGATACCGGCCATACTCCTTACACTCACGGCCTCGCTCAACGCCAACGCCCAGATAAAGCTTACGCAGGACACGCTGGCCACGCCTTTCTTCGGGTTCAACTTCGGTACCATAATAGCCTCCGACAAGTTGTCGACCGAATACGGTATGCACGACCTCTACCAGTCGCCCTATCTCGGTTTCGGCCTCGAGGCAGGATACAAGTTTAAATCCAACTGGATTGTGACGCTCGACGGCAGTCTCATCATCGGTGCCAACGGCGACAATCTGCGCAACAAAGCACAGCGAACCCCGGCAGCGTTCAGCCACGACACGGTACCTCTCGTAATCGGAACCAACGGCGTCGACGCCAACACCACCTGCTACAACCGGATGCTCTCATTAAGAATAGGCGGCGGCAAGATTATCACCCTCAACGACCGCAACCCCAACTCCGGCCTGCTGCTGCGTCTCTACGGCGGCATAATGCAACAGAAAACCATCTTTATGCTCAACGACGTGAATGCCCCTCAGCTGCAGGGCGACTATGCACGCCTCTACGACCACAAGCGCCGTGGCGTGACTTTGACCGAGAGCGTCGGATACTGGTTTATGAGCAACCGCTCCAACTTCTTCAACCTATACGTTGCATTCGAGGTAACCCAATGCTGGAACCACTCCGTGCGCAACTACGTCATCGACGAAGTGATGGGCCTGCACGGTCCCGACAACACCAACTACTTCGACCTGCTCTATACGGTGAAAATCAGCTGGATGTTTCCGCTAAAAGGCAAGACTGCCTACGACTATTACTTCTTCTAAACCCGTAAGCGACAAAAGCAATGAGACTCTTCTACAGTCTGGCAATCAGCATATACAGCCTTGGCGTAAGATGTGCGGCGCCCTTCAACGAAAAAGCCTCGCTGATGCGCAAAGGCTGGCGCCACTGGGCCGACCGCTTCCCCAAAGAGAGACTCAACGGCAACAAGACAGCTTGGTTCCACACCTCGTCGCTTGGCGAATTCGAGCAGGCCAGACCTGTCATAGAACAGTACCGCAAGCTGCATCCGGAATACAAGATCGTGCTCACGTTCTTCTCGCCCTCGGGCTATGAGGTGCGGAAGAACTACGACCAAGCCGACATCGTCTGCTATCTGCCTCCCGACACCCGGCGCAACGCCCGACGGCTGATGCAACTGATGCACCCCGACATTGCCTTCTTTGTCAAATACGACTTCTGGTTCAACTACCTGCAGGCGCTGCAACGCAGAGCGACACCGACCTATCTCTTCTCGGCCATCTTCCGGCCCTCGCAGTACTTCTTCAAGCCCTACGGCAAATGGTTTGCACAGCAGCTGCAATGCTACCGCCACATATTCGTACAGAACGAAGAGTCCGTCAAACTGCTCAAAGGCATCTGCTACAACCGTTGCTCCATTGCCGGCGACACCCGCTTCGACCGCGTCAGCGACATTGCACTGCAAGCCAAGTCGTTCCCCGAGATAGAGCGATTCCTCCACAACGGCGACGCCCACCCCCTGCCAACGCTCATTGCCGGCAGCTCGTGGCCTCCCGACGAGAGCAACATCAAGCATTTCTGCGACAGCTACAGCAAGCCTCTTAAACTCATACTTGCGCCGCACGTCATTGCCGAGAGCCACCTCAGACAAATCGAGCAGCTCTACGGCACCGGCAACTGCGTCCGCCACTCGCAGCTCATACTGCCCGACGCCGACCCTGCGCTCAACCAACGCCGTGTCCTGATCATCGACAATATAGGTATGCTCTCCTCCATCTACCGCTACGCAACCATCGCCTACATAGGCGGCGGCTTCGGCAAAGGCATCCACAACACCCTCGAGGCCGCCATATTCGGATGCCCCGTGTGCTTCGGGCCCAACTACACCAAATTCCAAGAGGCGCGCCAGCTCATTGACTGCCAGGCAGCAAAGACCTACACCAAAGCCGACCAGCTGACCGAGACGCTCACCTCCTGGCTCGACAATCAGCAAAGCTACAACACTGCCTCCGAAGCCTGCCGCAACTATATGCGCACAAACCTCGGAGCAACAGCAGCCATAATCGCCACAATCGAAGGCAAATGAAACAAAACCGACATAACGCACCGCACCGCCCGCTACTCATACTGCTCACGCTGACCTTGGCGCTGGCATCGTGCGGCAGTGTCGAGAAATTCATCCAGCCCGACCAGCGAATCCTCAACAGCAACAACTACCAAGTCTCTATGCCCGACGGCAGCGCGCCTCCCAAAGAGATACGCGACGCCCTCAGCGATATGAAAAAATACACCCGCCAAAAGCCCAACAGCCACATCCTCGGCGTTGGACCGCGCTTCACGATGCACGTCTACTGCCTCTCCAACCCCGACAAGTCGAACTTCTGGCACAACTACCTGCGGCGCAAAGGACAGGCCCCGGTCATATACGACGAGAACGCCACCATCCAGACCTGCAACCAGATAGCAGGCCTCCTACAATCCAAAGGCTGCTTCAACTCCACCGTCACCTTCGACACCGTCCACAGCCGCAAGCACGACATCAACGTAAACTACCACATCCATCCCTCGCAGCGCTACCGCATCGACGACATATCGTTCCGCGCAGAGACCCCCGACGTCGACAAGCTGCTCAAGCAATGGAAAGACCAGTCGCTGCTCAAAGAAGGCGACTACTACGACCAAGACCTGATGGACGCCGAGCGCAAACGCATCACCGAGCAACTGCGCAACGAAGGCTACTACCACGCCTCAACCGACCTCCTCTCCTACACTGTCGACACCGCCTTCCAGGACAACAAGCTGACCATCAGGCTCAACATCCGCGACCCGCGCTTCATCAACGCCAACAAGCAAACCGTAACACAGCCGCTGCAAAAATACTATCTCGACAACATCTACATCTACCCCAACAGCTCGACGGCACAGCAACTCGGCGCCTCGACCGCCTACGACACCCTGACCCTCCCGATGCACTTCCGCACCCGGACCTCAAACTACCACTTCATCCACAACCAGCCCCTCTCCATCAAGCCCTCCACCATCAGCCGCTCGCTGTTCCTCTTCGAAGGCCTCACCTACCGCCCCCGCAACATCGAGCGCACCTACAACTCGCTGCTCAGCCTGCGCAACTTCAAGTACATAAACATAGAATTCGTCGAATCGCCCAACAGCAACGACACCAACCGGCTGCTCAACGCCCGCGTCCGCCTCCTCAACGCCAAGCGGCAGCGCCTGTCAGCCTCGGTCGAAATCAACAACTCCTCGCCCTTCGGCCAGGAAAGCCAAGGGCTTATGAGCGGCAACCTCGGGCTTGAAACCAAGATAAGCTATCAGAACAAAAACCTCTTCCACGGCGCCGAACAGTTCAAGGCCGAATGGTCGCTCCTCGTCGAACTGCCCAAACTCATACTCAAAAGCCGCGACAGCGAGAACCTTCGCAACAACGTCAGCAACTTCGAAAACGGAATCAACCTCTCGCTCGACCTGCCCACATTCCTCTTCCCGTTCACCAAAGACATACTCTGGCAGCAGATGCGCCCCCACACGCTCGTCACCCTCGGCGGCAACTACCAGCTGCACAGCTACTTTGAGCGGCTGCTCTTCAAC
>CAJOMZ010000116.1:7170-8873 GCA_905236645.1 uncultured Bacteroidales bacterium | reverse complement strand
CAGTTGTTGTCCAGTCATTGACTGGACAACAACTGGACAACAACTGGACAACAACTGGACAACGAACGGAGTTGGTCTTGTAACTTACTGGTAATGAACACTCGTTTTTCTGGCCCAAAACGGGTGCCGATACGTTTAGGGCACCGATGGCGTGGATATAGGCATCGGGGGCGCTACGCTCAAAATCATTCAAATCTGTTGAATTTCGAGGCCGCAAGGCCGACCCTTCCGTCGGGCAGGCAATGCAGCCACAAAGGGTTGTTCTGAACACGGATTGAACGGATTGCACGGATTGGCTATCCGTCAAATCAGGTCAATCCACGGGCACGAAGTCAACTACGGGGGCGCAATACAATAAAAGCAGGGCACGTTCCGTTATAGGGGTATGAACAGTCTATCCAAGAACCAATTGAAGTGTCTGGCGGCCTACCGGCAGCAGAAACGCTGCGACGAGGAGGGTGTCTTCGTCGTGGAAGGAGTGAAAATGTGCAGCGAAGCGCTGCAATCGGGCTTCACTGTCCGCATCGTGTGCGGCACGGCGGACTTTTTGGCTGCAAACGGCGACAAACTGGCACATTGCGGCGAAGTGTATGAGGTCAACGCCGAACAGCTGGAACGCCTCAGCAACCAGCGCTCGCCCAACAAGGTGTGGATGCTGGTGGAACGCAGCGTGCTCGCGGAGAGCATTTTAACGGAGAGCGGAGAAAGGAGAAAGGAGAACGGGAAAGGGCTGGTGCTGGCTTTGGACGGGCTGCAGGACCCGGGCAATATGGGCACCATTATGCGCACGGCTGACTGGTATGGCATAAGGAGGATTGTGTGCAGCCACGACACCGTTAGCTGCTACAACCCCAAGGTGGTGCAGGCCACGATGGGCGCGATTTTCAGGACGGAAGTCATCTACTGCGATCTTGCCGAATGGCTTGGCAATGCCGCCAAAGAGGGCCGTGCCACATACGGGGCGATGCTCGACGGCGAACCCTATCAGGCCGCAGCATTGCAGAGCCCGGCGGTACTGGTGATTGGCAACGAAGGCAATGGCATATCGAAAGAGGTGGCAGCGAAAATCGGCCATCGGCTGACAATACCCAACATAGGCGGCACCTGCGAGTCGCTGAATGCTGCCGTGGCTACGGCAATACTATGTGCTGAATTCTACCGGTAGATGTCGCCGGCGGCCAGGAAGCCGTTGACATACTGCTCCACACCGTCGGGGACGGATGTGAAGGGGGCGTTGTAGCCAACGCTGCGCAGTTTGGTCAGGTCGGCCTCGGTGAAATACTGGTACTGGTTGCGCACCGAGTCGGGCATATCGATATACTCTATGACCGGTTCGATGCCCATACAGCGGGCTATGCTCTGCGCCACGACGTTGTAGGACGTGGCAGAGCCGGTGCCGACATTGAAGAGGCCGCTGACCTGCGGATGGTCGAGCATCCAGAGCATCACGTCCACGCAGTCGCCCACCCATACAAAGTCGCGCCGCTGCTCGCCGTCGGCGCAGTCGTCGCGGTAGGACTTGAAGAGGCGCACCTTGCCAGTGGTGCGATATTGCTCGAAGAAGTGGCGCACCACGCTCATCTGCATCCCTTTATGATACTCGTTGGGGCCATAGACATTGAAGAACTTGAGGCCTACAACCTGGGAAGGCTTGGAGGTGCGGAGCGTCGAGATGCGGGCTGAGATGTACTTGTCGACAG
Source organism: uncultured Bacteroidales bacterium (assembly GCA_905236645.1). GTDB lineage: Bacteria > Bacteroidota > Bacteroidia > Bacteroidales > P3 > Colimorpha. The sequence goes on along the minus strand of CAJOMZ010000116.1, from coordinate 7,173 downwards.
CGT
>CAJOMZ010000116.1:0-7161 GCA_905236645.1 uncultured Bacteroidales bacterium | reverse complement strand
GTAGGGGTTGAGCGGCCGCAGCGAGGCGAGGAACGCGGGGTCGTCGCGGTCGATGAAGCCACACTCGCCGGCACCGTAGGTGGCTGCCGACGAAGCATATATGAGCGGTATGCCTGCGGCACGGCAGAAGGTGTAGAGCTGGATGGTCAGCTGGAAATTGTTTTCGACGATACGGTCGACATCGGTCTCGGTTGTGGAGGAGATGGCTCCAAGGTGGAGCACAGCCTTGATTTCGGACTGATGCTCAGCAATAAAGCCTTGCAGCTGATTAGGAAATATCAACTGCAAGGCTCCGCGTTTTGCTATGTTTTTCCATTTGTCGCCGCTGCCGAGTGTGTCGCAGCACACGATGTCGCTATAGCCCCTTTGCTGCATTTCGGCCAGCAGGTTGGAGCCAATGAAGCCTGTGGCACCGGTGACAATATACATAACTTATTTCTTGGTTGCTACCATATCGGCAGTGCCGGTGATGGGAACGCCGCTAATAGTAGCAGTCAGTGTTGCCTGCCACGAAGTTGTGCCGTTGACCGGCTTGGCGATGGTGGGGAAATTGACGTTAATTTTGACAGGCTGGCCCATAACCTCCTGTGTTGTGGCAATAGGCTGCACGGTCATACCCTCCTCGGTGACGTGACCTGTGGAGGTTTCGCCTGCCATAGTGATGGTGACATCGCCTTCCTCACCATTAAGAGCAATGGTGCAATCCATTTCGTCAAGCTCCTGGTCCAAATTGCCAAGAACAGGCACCGTAAGGTGAGCGGTGGTTTTAACTGCGTAATTGCCAACGAAATCCTCGGCAGGATTGGTTTCTTTCTTGCAAGAAACCGCTGCCATAGTAGCAATGGCTACAAAACATAAAAGAAGTTTTTTCATTGTGTTGTTTTTTAAAAGTTTCGCGATGCAAAAATACTAAGTTTTTTTCAATTATGAGTTTTTTTTTATTTTTTTGTTTTGGAGACTTGTAAAATCCAGTCGGCTACAGTCTGCAACACTTCGGGGGCCATAGTTTCATCGATGAGCATATACTCGCTCGGAGCACCCGTACGGCAATGCTGCATAAGGTGGTTGAGGCCTGGCATCAGGCGTATGTCGGCGCGGCCCTGGGTGGCGTCGGATATGGCCTGGAGGTTGACAGGCAGCACCTGGCAATCTTTGTCGCCGTTGACAGCAAGTATCGGGCACCGTAGGCGGCTGAGGTAACTCGAATTGTCGAGTTTTACGAAGGTGCGCATCCACGGCAAGGCCATCTGGGTGGCGAGGCCGATGGCGTCGCCGCGTCGCAAACCGATGCTTTTGCGCTGGTCGGCGGTGAGGCCTTCCGAGTACTTGTCGCACAATGCTATGGTGAAAGGTTGATAGTTGTCGACAGGCAACGTGTCCATTACGGCATAGAGCGAACGCAGGAGTTCGAGACGGCGGTCGATGAGTGGCTGCGGCACACTGTCGAGCTGATAGATGCGTTCGTTCTGCTGAAGAAGGATGTCGGCGCCCGTGGTGCCTTGACCGGCAAGCAGGACAACAAAATTCACCTTGCCGTTGCGCGAGGCGACAATAGGTGCTATCAGGCCGCCTTCGCTGTGGCCGATGATGCCCACGTGTCTGGTGTCAATCCGCTTCTGCTTGCGCAGAAGATTGAATGCAGCCTCGGCATCGTCGGCGAAGTCGAGCGTGGTGGCATTCTCCACCTCGCCCTTCGAGCCGCCCACACCGCGGTCGTCATAGCGTAGCACCGCTATGCCGTGCCTGGCAAGATAGTCGGACAGAACGAGGAAGGGCTTGTGTCCCAGAAGCTCCTCGTCGCGGTTCTGCTGGCCGCTGCCCGAAACCAGCACCATTCTTCGCCTTCAGGGATTGTCAGCGTTCCGGCAAGGCAAACGCCAGACTTTTTCCGCACAACGACAATCTCTTGTTCAGAATAGGGGAACGGCGGCTGAGGGGTTTGCGGACGGACTATACGGAAGAGTGTGTCGGTCGGGACAAAGCGCATAGCGGTGCGCAGCATCCCCTGCCTGAACGTGCCACTGAAACTGCTGTCGGTCGGGTTCCAGACCAGCGTCATCCGCATACCGGTTGGCTTGTGGCTGACGCTCAGTGTATCGTTGCTGAAGCCCCATTTCGTGGGCATTATGGCTTCGGAGCTCTGCATAGGGCTGTAGAGAAACGGTTTAAGCTCGCCTTTGTCGATGCCAAAACAGAGATTGATCGGCAAGCCTGCTTCTTCAAGCACACCGAGCCACCAGCGGCCTTCAAAGGGTTTTAATGAGGATGACTGCTGTGCCGGCAGCGATACCGCAACACCGAGCATTGCTATGAGCGACAATCGCTTAAAGAACCTTATCATTTCTTCTTCCATTTAAGGGTTTCAATCAGATGCACCACGTCTTGCTGCAAGTATTCAAGCACAGGAGCCAAGGAGTCGTTATTGGGCACGCAGTCGATATAAAGCGAACCGCGCAAGAAATTGCTGACGCTGTCGGTGGCCCAGAACTGGAATGTCGAAGCGACATTCTGGCCACTGATTCGGTAGGTGGTGGCATAGACGTGCTCGTCCTCGTTGACAAACTGTCGTTCATCGACCCCTGATGCAAAGCCGAAATGCTGTGACAGGAGCCGATAGGAGGTATCCACCTCGCCGGCAAGGTCGGCAGGATTGCGCAGATGCTTGTATGTAAGGAATATAATACCGTTCTGTTGAGGATACTTGATGTCAATCCACGTCACGCCGGCCGGGGCATCCTTCTCGCCCAGTTCAACGCATTGGTTGGCCTCAAAACTGATTGGGAAAGTGTGTAAAGGCTTGTCGTGCGAAACAGCAACCAAAGTGTCGCCTGCCCACAACAGCGTGTCGGAAAGAGGCAGAGTGTCGACAAGCCAGTATTTATGCTCCGGCAGGTCAATGCGCATATAGCCCTTGGGCTTGGGCGTGCAGCCGCCTTTGCCCCCACAGGAAGCAAGCACCAGTACCAGCAATGGTATGATAAAAAATATGTTGCGTTGTCTAATCATTATCGTGTATATTGAGCATTTTTGTTATTTTTGCATATCGAAAAGTGGTCGGTATGAACCGTATTGAATATATAGTACGCGCTAAAACTCAGTATGATATACAGTCGCCTTTTATGTATGAACTGTATAGCAATGTCATTGCGCCCCATCTGGACAAAGCCACACTTGAGCGGTTGCACATCGACCGCAACGACACGTTTGGACAGCTGTGCTATAAACTGACCGACTACTACCACGCCGTTGCCGCCGACCCCTGCCCTGCCCTACCGGGGGCAGACAAGACACTTAAAGCCCCTGACGGCAGCTTCATAGGCCTTGTGCGGAGCCCTCACCGCAACAAAGACAGCGAGGAGGCGTGGGAAAGACTTTTCAAAGAACTTGATGTGACCTTGTCGGTCGACTTGTATGATACAGGGCTGCTGTTCACCTCCAAGAGGCTCTCCAGGCAGCACATCCTTTTCAGGGTATTGTAAATCTACAGCTTCCCGTAGTCAAGCTTGCCGAGCATTGGCACGAAATTGCAATTGCCGTAGCGCTGCTGCAGAATGTCGTCAGGCTTGTCGCTCATCTTGACTATGCGAAGCATTTCCTGCTGCCCGTCGCCTACCGGCACAACCATCACGCCGCCCACCTTCAGCTGGGTCAAGAGTTCCTCCGGCACTTCGGGTGCTCCACAAGTGACGAGAATGCGGTCGAACGGGCCATACTCAGGCAGCCCCTTATAGCCGTCGCCGAGGAAGCATTTGGGGCGGTAGTGCAGCCGTTCGAGACGCGGTTTGGCGATGTCGTAGAGCTCTTTCTGCCGCTCTATAGTGAAGACTTTAAGCCCCATAGCACACAGAACGGCAGTCTGATAGCCACTGCCAGTCCCTACCTCGAGCACTTTCATTTCGGGAGAGGCGTCAAGCAGCTCGCTCTGAAACGCCACCGTCGACGGTTGAGAGATTGTCTGACCGCACTTTATGGGCAGGGCACGGTCCTCGTATGCCATATAATCAAGCATTGTCTCAAGGAACAGATGGCGCGGCACAGAGGACATTGCCTTCAGCACCCGCTGGTCGCTGATGCCCTTTTCGCCCAGCTCTTTCACCATCTCCATTCGCCACCCCTTGTGTTTGAAACTGTCTTCCATAACCTTTCCGACTAATCTCTAAAGCCTTGGGCTGTAAGGGTGATGGTACTGTTCTGCGGTGTCACCATAACCGCAGGCGAGCCCTGCTCGGTGATGTGGCCGATAATGTGAATGCCCTCCATATCCTTCACCTTGTCGTAGTCCTTCTGATTGACCGTGAACAGCAACTCATAGTCGCCGCCGCCGTTAAGGGCGTTGGACACCGGTAGCATATTCTGGCTCATCTCGCTACACACACGAGTGGTCTGATAGTCAATTGGAAGCCGCTCCTCGTAGACCTCGCAGCCGCAGTCCGATGCCCTGCAGATATGCAGCAGCTCCGATGCAAGGCCCTTGCTGACATCAATCATCGAGGTAGGCACCACGCCGCACTCACCCAGCTTGTGCACGACATCCAAACGCGGCTCAGGCTTCAGGAAACGTTCCAGAACATAGTCGTAAGAATCCAAGTCGGGCTGGAAGTTGGGGTTGGCCTGGTAAGTCACCTTTTCGCGCTCAAGGACGAGCAGACCCGAATAGGCACTGCCCAAGTCGCCGCTGACGCATATCAAATCGTGCAGCCCGGCCCCCGAGCGGTATGCAATCCGATCCTCGTCCACCTCGCCTATTGCCGTGACGGTGAGCACCATACCCGAGCGACTGCTGTTTATATCGCCGCCCACAAGGTCCACGTCGTAACGCTGGCAGCAAAGGCGTATGCCTGCATACAGCTCCTCGAGCGCCTCCACCGAATAGCGGTTGGAGACAGCCACGCTGACGGTAATCTGGCGCGGCGTGCCGTTCATAGCGGCAATGTTGCTCAAGCTTACGGCCACAGCCTTATAGCCCAGATGCCTGAGCGGAGTGTACATCATATCGAAGTGGATGCCTTCTGCAAGGGTGTTGGTCGTCACCAGTGTTTTGGCCTTACCCTGCCCGATGACAGCACAGTCGTCGCCCACTCCCTTCACGGTAGAGTTGTTGACGGGCTCGAACTCGTCCGTCAGGCGGCTGATAAGAGCCACCTGTCCCAGTGCATCCAGTTCGGTACGGCCTTCTTGATATTCAAGTTCTGACATTTTAAAGGTTTAAAAGGTTAGAGGGTTGAAGAGTTGAAGGGTTGGGAAGGAGGGTGAAAGGCAATAATGATTCGGGGCCATCAAGCATAGCGCCCCTTTTCAAACCTTTCACCCTTCGATATTATTTGATAAACTTAAAGTCTTTGCCAAGGTAATAGGCCTCGTCGCCCAGGCTTTCCTCAATGCGCATCAGCTGGTTGTACTTGCAGATGCGGTCGGTGCGGCTGGCCGAGCCGGTCTTTATCAGGCCCGTGTTCAAAGCCACCACAAGGTCGGCAATGGTCGTGTCCTCGGTCTCGCCCGAGCGGTGCGAGATGATAGAGGTATACTTGTTGCGAGTAGCCAGGTTCACGGCGTCGATAGTCTCCGACAGGGTGCCTATCTGGTTCAGCTTAATCAGTATCGAGTTGGCCACGTTCTTGTCGAGGCCCATCTGCAGACGCTCCACATTGGTGACAAACAGGTCGTCGCCCACCAGCTGGCAGCGATCGCCGATGGCATCGGTATGCAGGCGCCAGCCGTCCCAGTCGTCCTCGGCCATACCGTCCTCAATGCTGATGATAGGATATTTCGAGACCCAGTTTTTCCAGAAATCGCTCATCTGCTCAGGAGTAAGCTTGTCGCCAGTGCTCCATTTCAGGTGATACATATTCTCGTCGGCCAGATAGAACTCGGAGGCAGCGGCATCGAGGGCGATATAGACATCCTCGCCCGGACGGTAGCCGGCCTTCTCGATGGCCTGCAGAATGCACGTCAGCGCCTCCTCGTTCGAACCCAGATTCGGCGCAAAACCGCCCTCGTCGCCAACATTGGTCGACAGGCCCTTGTTCTTAAGCACCGAGCGAAGGTTGTGGAACACCTCGGCGCCCATACGCAGGGCCTCGGTGAACGACGGAGCGCCCACAGGCATAATCATAAACTCCTGGAAGTCGATGCTGTTGTCGGCGTGCGAACCACCGTTAAGGATGTTCATCATCGGCACAGGCAGCGTGTAGGCGTTGCAGCCGCCAATGTAGTGGAACAGCTCCTGGTTGGTCTCCATAGCGGCAGCCTTGGCGCAGGCCAGACTGACGCCCAAAATGGCATTGGCACCCAGACGCGACTTGTTGTCGGTGCCGTCAAGCTCAATCATCTTCTGGTCGATGGCCCGCTGCTCAGACACATACATTCCGCGCAGCTCCTCGTTAAGCACGTTATTAACGTTCTGTACGGCCTGAAGCACACCCTTGCCCAGATACTGCGACTTGTCGCCGTCGCGAAGCTCGCAAGCCTCGTGCACACCCGTCGACGCACCCGACGGAACCGCCGCACGGCCCATAGCGCCCTGTTCAGTAAACACCTCGACTTCCACTGTGGGATTGCCGCGCGAGTCGAGAATCTGGCGGCCCCTGATACCTATAATTTGTGACATAGTTGTAGATTTAAATTATAAAACATAATCTAACGCCACATACGGGCGATTTATTGTATCAGATGCACAAAAAAATATCTCTGTAGCTTCAACATCGAAGTGCAACACCGAAGTGCCAAGGTTGAACAACATTCGTGCCGGAAGGTGAAATACCCCGACAGCATCACCTGTCAGGAATTACGCCGGCTCTGCCCCGCCCCACCTTCGGTCGTTGTCCAGTTGTCCGCTCGTTGTCCAGTTGTTGTCCAGTCAATGACTGGACAACAACTGGACAACAACTGGACAACAACTGGACAACGACCGAAGATGGTCCCGTAACTTACTGGTAATGAATGCTCGTTTTTCGGGCCCAAAACGGGTGCCAATACACACAGGGCACCGTCGCTGAAGGCCATCCTTCAAATGTTAAAACCCAAAATCGATAACATTTTTTAACACATCATCTTCTTACTGGTTTCAAGGGCTTTATCTATGTTTCTCAAAAAAGTTTTATCGTCGATGTCACACTTTGGTCAAAGAATGAGTAATATATAAGTATAGAAGGTATTGTTTTT
>CAJOMZ010000115.1 GCA_905236645.1 uncultured Bacteroidales bacterium | reverse complement strand
TCGCGGATGGCCTCCTCGGTGAGCGACGAGACCCACAGGCGCTGCACGGGGCAGCGTGCCTGGGCTTTCTGCATCACCCATCGCTGTATGAGTTCGCCCTCCTGACCGGCATCGCCGCAGTTCACTATGCCGTCGGCTTTCTGCATAAGCCCTTCGATGATGTGGAACTGCTTTTCGTAGGTTTTGTTGTCTATGAGCTTTATGCCGAAGCGTTGGGGTATCATCGGCAGGCGGCTGAGCGACCAGGCTTTCCACATATCGGTGTAGTCCTGTGGCTCTTTGAGTGTACAGAGGTGGCCGAAGGTCCAGGTGACCTGGTAGCCGTTGCCCTCCATATATCCTTCGTGGCTGGTGTTGGCTTTCAGCACGCGGGCTATCTCGCGGGCCACGCTGGGTTTCTCGGCAATGCAGACTATCATTTTCTGTCAGAGGATTGTTAGAGTGTGAACGGTGGTTTGTTTCAGAGGTTAACGGCAGATGAAAAAAAATATTATGCCGGGTATAATATATAAGAGCGCGGCGCGTTATAAAATATTAACAAAACAGAGGAAACAGACGATGATTGAGGAGAATCTGCAAAGAATAAACAAGGACTTGCCGCCGCAGACGCGCCTGATAGCGGTGTCGAAGACCAAGCCTGTGGAGATGCTGCAGGAGGCCTACGATGCCGGCCAGCGGCTGTTCGGCGAGAACAAGGCATTGGAGATGCGCGACAAGCACGAGGCGCTGCCCAAGGACATAGAATGGCACTTCATAGGCCACCTGCAGACGAACAAGGTGAAGTATATAGCGCCGTTTGTGAGGATGATACACAGCATCGACTCGCTGCCGCTGCTGCAGGCGGTGGAGAAAGAGGCCGCCAAGCACGGGCGCTGCATCGACTGCCTGCTGCAGTTCCACATAGCCACCGAGGAGACCAAGTTCGGACTGGACCTGCAGGAGGCCCGTCGGCTGCTGGAATCGGCGGAATACAAGGCTATGCAGCACGTCAGGATTTGCGGCGTGATGGGTATGGCCACCAACACCGACGATATGGGCCTTGTGCGCCGCGAGTTCGCTACGCTGCACGACATTTTCGGGACACTGAAGAGGGATTTTTTCAGTGGCAGCGAGGCTTTCAGCGAGATATCGATGGGTATGAGCCACGACTACCGGATTGCCGCCGAGGAAGGGTCGACGCTGGTGCGCGTGGGCTCGTCGATATTCGGCGCCCGCGACTACGGCACACCCGTGAACGATGTGTAGCCATCTGCGGGACGCAGATGGAATGCAACAGGGTAGGAACGCAACTGCGAGGACGCAGTTGCCCACAATGCAAGAATCTGCTTCCACTAAGATGAAACAAACCAACAAATAAACAAATCAACATATAAATAAACAGACAATGCATATTTTCAAGAACAAATCAAAGCTTGTGCTTTCGTATGTTGTCATCACTTTCGGCATACTGACCTACACCTTTGCGTGGTCGGCATTTATGCTGCCGGCCAAGATTGTGGGCGGCGGCGTCAGCGGTATCTCGTCGGTGCTCAACATTGCTTGCAATATTCCGCTGCCCATCGGTGTGCTCAACCTCATCATCAATGGCATTCTGCTGGCCATAGGCTTCAAGGTGCTGGGCTCGAAGTTCGGTGCCAACACCATCTATGGCATCGTGATGTCGTCGGCCTGCTTCATCCTGTGGCAGCAGGGGCTTCACGTCGAACGGCTGTTCCTCGAAGACGGCGTTATGGCTTTCGACCCGTTTATGTGCGCCATCATCGGCGGTGCGCTGTGCGGCGGTGGCATAGGCTTGACCTTCTCGATGGGCGGCAACAGCGGTGGAACGGATATCATCGCCCTCATCGTAAGCAAGTTCTACAACGTCTCGCCGGGCAAGGTGATTATGTATCTCGACATCTTCATCATCGGTAGCTCCTATTTCGTGTCGCACCAGATCACCAATGTGGTGTATGGCTACATCGTTATGGTGACAATGACCTACGTGCTTGATATGGTGCTCGATGGCAACAAGCAGACCTATCAGATTATGATTTTCTCGGCCAAAAGCAAAGAAATAGGCGAGGCCATCACCAGCGAGATAGGACGCGGCGTAACACTGCTTGACGGCGAAGGCGGCTACACACACCAGCCCACCAAGGTGCTTGTCGTTATGGCCCACAAGACCGACAAGCCCAACGTTATGCAGATTATCCATCGCATAGACGAGAACGCCTTTATCTCGGTGTCGAAGACCCAGGGCGTATATGGCCGCAATTTCGAAAAGCTTAAAATGTAATTACATAATGAAACTGATTTCCCCTTCTTTGCTGTCGGCCGACTTCGGCAACCTGCAGCGCGACATAGAGATGCTCAACAACAGCCAGTGCGACTGGCTTCACGTCGACGTTATGGACGGCATCTTTGTGCCAAACATTTCCTTCGGACAACCTATAGTGAAGCATATCAAGAAGCATAGCAAGAAGCCTCTCGACGTGCACCTGATGATTATGGACCCAGGGCGCTACATCGCCGACTTTAAAGAGGCCGGCGCCGACATCCTGACGGTTCACTATGAGGCCTGTACGCATCTGGACCGCACGCTCAATGCCATTAGGGACGCAGGAATGAAATGCGGCGTGGTACTCAACCCGCATACGCCTGTGGCACTGCTCGAAGACACGGTGCAGGTGTGCGATATGGTGTTGCTGATGAGCGTCAACCCCGGCTTTGGCGGACAAAAGTTCATCGAGAACACCTACAACAAGGTGCGTCAACTCAGGGAGCTCTGCAACCGCAAGAATCCGCAGTGCCTCATAGAGGTCGACGGCGGTGTCAATACCGGCAATGCACCGAAGCTCTTCGAGGCCGGTGCCGATGTGCTTGTGGCCGGCAATGCCGTCTTCAAGTCGGAGAACCCGATGCAAACAATCATTGACCTCAAGCGATGAGCAGGCCGCAACTCGTACTTGCCCACGGTAAGGAAAAGGCCTTGTTGAGAAGGCATCCGTGGATCTTCTCCGGTGCCGTCAAGCGTATTGTCGGCGAACCTCAGGAGGGCGATTTGGTGGATGTGCTGGCCGCCGACGGCCATTGGATGGCCGTGGGGCACTACCAAAGCGAATCCATTATCTGCAAGGTGCTGTCGTTTGACACACAGTCTGTTGACGCTTGTTTCTTTGAGCAAAGGCTTAAGTCGGCAATTGACTACCGTCGGCGATTGGGATTCTTCAGCGAAGGCAACAGCACCAATGTATTCCGCCTTGTCAACGGCGAGGGCGACTACCTGCCGGGCCTTATCTGCGACTGGTACAACGGTGTGCTGGTGATGCAGGCCCATAGTGTAGGTATGCACCGCTTGTTCCCGATGCTTACAGAGATGTTTGTCAAGCTTCTTACGCCCCATATCGTGTCGGTGTTCGACAAGAGCAGCGCCACGGTGCCTGGCGGTAGCGACGACGGTTTCCTGTGGGGCGACGAAACGCCTGAACGTGAAATCTGCGAGCACGGAAACAGAATGTTCATCAACTTCTACGAAGGTCAGAAGACCGGCTTCTTCGTCGATCAGAGAGAAAACAGACACCTTGTCGGTGAACTGGCAAAGGGTAGGAGAGTGCTCAACTGCTTCGGTTACACCGGCGGCTTCTCGTTGGCAGCGCTCCGTGGCGGCGCCGAATATGTCGAAACAGTGGATATTTCCAAGAAAGCCATAGAGCTGTGCAACCGCAATGTAGAGCTCAATTTCGGCAAAGATGCGCCGCACAAAGGCACCGTTGCCGACGTGCTCCAGTTTTTGGGAGCGGAAAGCGGAGGACCTGAATGCGTCAGCCCGCTTTCCGCTTTCCGCTTTCCGCTTTCCGCTCCCAATCCTCCGTTTGACTTGATTATCCTCGACCCTCCGGCATTTGCCAAGAATCATCGCGCGCTGCAACAAGGTCTGAAAGGCTATCGCAACATCAACCAGAAGGCAATGGAGATGATTGCCGACGGCGGGCTGCTGTTCACTTTCAGCTGCAGCCAGGCAGTGAGCCGCGACGACTTCCAGACAATGGTCTTCACTGCCGCCGCCAACGCCCACAAGAAGGTGCGCATCGTGCGCCAGCTGCCCCACGCCATCGACCACCCCGTCAGCATCTATCACCCCGAAGGCGAGTACCTCAAAGGCTTGTTGCTGCAAATCGAAAAAGCATAAAACATTTTAACCCTAAAACCAATCAACAAATCAACTTTAATGGAAAAAGGATACCTTAAAATAGACCAATACGACGAACAGTGCGTTGCGGAGATGGCGGCGCACTATAAAGAGATAATCCGCTTGCTGGGCGAGGACCCGGAGCGCGAGGGACTGCTCAAGTCGCCCGAGCGTATAGCCAAGGCGATGCTGTTTTTCACCAACGGTTACGACCTCGACCCCGAGGAGATACTGCGCTCGGCGATGTTCCACGAAGACTACAAGCAGATGGTCGTCGTCAAGGACATTGAGCTCTATTCGCTCTGCGAGCACCACCTGGTGCCATTCGTCGGCAAGGCTCACGTGGCCTACATTCCCAACGGCACCATAGTGGGACTGAGCAAGATACCGCGCGTTGTCGACGCCTACGCCCGCCGTATGCAGGTGCAGGAACGCCTCACCAAGCAAATCAAGGACTGCATCCAGAACACGCTCAACCCGCTCGGTGTGGCAGTGGTCATCGAGGCGCAGCATATGTGTATGTCTATGCGCGGCGTGCAGAAGCAGAACAGCGTCACCACCACCAGCGACTTCACCGGCGCCTTTATGAAAGACCCCAAGACCCGCGAAGAGTTTATGCACATCATCGGCGTCGACTTGCATTAGGAGCGGAAAACGGAAAACGGAAAACGGAAAGCGGAAAGCGGGAAGCGGGGCGCTGGATTCATTCAAAGGTTAAGGTTATCTTTTCGGTGTGGATGTGATAAAGCGGCCTGGTGTGGCGCACTGCCAGGCCAAAGCGTTACATTATAATCCGTCGCCACCTCGGGGGAGGTTGCCCCGTTTCAATTCCATATCTGCAAGGGACCAACACCGGTCGTTGTACAATAATACTTGTACAATATATGTACAATTGGTAAACGTACAAATATTGTACAAGTATTGTACATATATTGTACAACGGACGGAGTTGGTACCTTGAAGGGCTGAGGATGAGGCAGTTATGGAACAATGCCAAAACAGGGCATTTTTCGGGATAAATGGTTGTAAATATGTGGATTACCAACAAAACGGGGTGCGAAGGGCCGTTTTGAGGGCCGTTTCTGGGGGTGGGCGGGACGCCCACGGGGTTTGAACACGAATTACCGGAAACTGTCCGGAAATCAGCCATAAATTTTTGAGGCAGAACGACGTCGTCGCGTGTCGGAAAATGGCTGCCAGACAATTCATCGGCTGGAATTCGGCGGCGTTTTGTCTCATTATCCCAAATCGGTCATTAGACTTTATGTCAGCTTTGTATTTGTTCCGAGCAGATTGGCCGCGTAGCCATCGAAGGCGTAGCGGGCTACGTCGAGATGGCGAGGGGGACAAGATGACGAAAGAAATGCAAAGATGGCATAAAGAGACATTGTTCGGGTCTTATTTTATCGTCTGTCGGTCTAATGACCGATTTGGGATTATCATTATGGCGGCAGCGGAAAAGCCTCGGACGAGGCTTGACGCACGAAGTGCCGACGGCGGTGAGGCATCCGGTTTTTTAACATTTTCTTTTCAGTGTGTTCATAAATTATTTTACAAGTATTGCGAAAAAGTATGTATCTTTGTACTTCTAAATATTGAAAGAATTATAATAAAATAAATAAATAACAGGATGATTACCAATAATTTCACCGCTCGTCACAATGGCGTTTCGAAGGCCTCTGACGAAGAAAAAATGCTTAAAACCATCGGTGTCTCCTCGATGGAGGAGCTTATTGACAAGGCTGTGCCCAAGGCTATCCGCTTGACCGAGCCTATGCCCATCGCCGACGGCATCAACGAATACGAGTTCCTGAACCGCTGCCGCGCTCTGGCCCAGAAGAACAAGATGTTCAAGAGCTACATCGGTATGGGCTACTACGGCACCATCACGCCGGCCGTCATCCAGCGCAACGTGTTTGAGAACGCCGGCTGGTATACGGCTTATACTCCTTATCAGACCGAGATCAGCCAGGGTCGCCTCGAGGCTTTGATGACCTACCAGACGATGGTGAGCGATATGACCGGCCTGCCGCTGGCCAACGCATCGCTGCTCGACGAGGCCACCGCCGAGAATCCCGTGGATGCCACCATTGCCATGAAGAATGCGGGGTTCAGCAAACACGCCAACGTGGAGGGAGCCTGGAACAACCTTACCCAGACATGGGACACCAACAGCGAGGCTTACGGCGACTGGGTGGCAGGCTGCTTCAACGTGCAGGCCTACGACCTCTTTCAGGACGTTACCTTTCCCAAGGCCGGAGTCTACGAGGTGAGTGTTCAGGCCTACTATCGCAGCGGTTCCGACACAGCCTACGAAGCCGTCTGGAACACCCCCACCGCCCTTCATGAATCTCCGCTGCTCTATGCCGGAGACGTCACCGCCAGCATAGCCTATCTGGCCGACGATGCAGACAAGGCACCCGGCGAGGGCAAGGACTATGTGTTCGGCAATGCACCCTCATACGTCACCCAGGACCGCCTCTTCTTCGAGAGCGGATGCTACCGTAACACCATCCGCGTCAGCATACCAGCCGACGGTACCACCCTCCGCATCGGCATCAAGAAGGAGGGCACCGATTGGCCCGCTCAAGACTGGTTCGCCGCCGACAACTTCCGACTGGTCTACTACGGTCCGGAGGAAAAGACCGTCACGCTGACCAACGGCTATGCCACGTTCAGTGCCAGCAGCAACTATGCCATCGTGGGCTCCGACGTGAAGGCCTACAAGGCCACCGAAAAGAACGGCAACTATATCCACATGGAAGAACTGACCGACGGCATCCCCGCCAACACCGGAGTCATGCTCTACGGTGCAGGACAGACCACAGTCACGATGAAGCCCGCAGAAAATGCCACGTCGGATGTCAGCGACAACCTGCTGAAGCCCAACGTCACAGCCACCGCCATACCCGCCGAGGCAGACGGCTACAAGAACTATCTCCTCGTCAAGAGCGACGACAAAGTGGTCTTCGCACCGAGTAACGGAAATGGCATGCTGGCCGCCGGCAGAGCCTATCTGCAGTTGCTCGCAGGCAATGATGCCAAGTACTTCATCACCTTTGGCGATGAAACAGGCATCGAAATGGTCAACAGTCTCACCCCCGACCCCTCTCCAAAGGGCGAGGGTAGTAAATACGTTTACGACCTGCAAGGCCGGAAAGTTGCCTTCCACTCCCCTTCGGGTAATTCGGGTAATTCGTGGTTCCACTCCCCATCCAAGAAGGGCGTTTACATTGTTGACGGAAAGAAAATAGTAAAATAATGAGATAGCCCCTGACCCCTGGGGGCCAGGGGCTGCATTATGAATTAGTAAACATGAATGACAATATGAAAAGGAAATATGTCTGTCCCTCTGTCAAGACACAGATTATCGTATCGCAAACGCATATCCTTATCGACAGTATTGAGATAGTCGAGACCAGTCATGACAACGATGATGCTCTTGGCAAAGGTAATTGCTATGATGACTTTGACAGAGCCGGCTCTCCAAAAACAATATGGGAAGATTTT
>CAJOMZ010000114.1 GCA_905236645.1 uncultured Bacteroidales bacterium | reverse complement strand
CGTTGTACAATATATGTACAATACTTGTACAATATTTGTACGTTTACCAATTGTACAAGTATTGTACAACTATTGTACATATATTGTACAACGACCGGAGTTGGTACGGATTTTTTAGGGGGAGGGAGAGAGGAGTGAGAAGGGAGTGAGAAGGGAGTGAGAAGGGAGTGAGAGAGGAGTGAGAAGGGAGTGAAAGTGACGTTACAGGGGCGTTACAGAGGTGTGTGAGGGACATTACTGGGACGTTGGAGGGTTTTTGCGGAGGTTGTGTGTTTTTTTGCCATTTACAATAATAAATAATGAAAACGGGCGTTAAGGGGTATACAAAAAGCTTAAGCATACAAAAGCACAACAGAAAATGACTACAGCTAACGAACGGAAAGACAAGGTATTGCTTATATATACAGGTGGTACGATAGGTATGGTGCAGGACGAGAGCGGTGCGTTGCAGCCCTTTGCTATGGAGAGGATTTACGATGCGCTGCCGTTGCTGCACCGGACGGACTATATGATAGATTCGTGCCAGTTGGAGAGGATTATCGATTCGTCGAATATGACGCCCGAGTTTTGGGTCAGCATAGCCAACATTATCGAGGCGCAATATGACAAATACGACGGTTTCGTGGTGCTGCACGGCACCGACACTATGGCCTACACTGCTTCGGCCCTGAGTTTTATGTTCAAGAATCTGTCGAAACCTATCGTGCTGACCGGCAGCCAGTTGCCTTTGGGGATGCTGCGCAGCGACGGCAGGGAGAACATTATCTGCGCGTTGGAGATTGCCTCGGGGCGCCAGGTGCTGATTCCGGAGGTGACGGTGTTCTTCGAGAGCCATCTCTACAGGGGGAACCGGAGCACGAAGGTCAGCGCCGAGAACTTTGACGCTTTCTCGTCGTTCAACTATCCGTCGCTGGCCAAGGCGGGCATAAAGATAAGCTACAAGGAGCATCTTTTCCTGCCGATGCCCGAGGGCGAGCTGCGTGTGCGCAAGGGTTTCGACCGCCGGATAGCGGTGCTGAAGCTGTTTCCGGGCATCACGCCTGCCGTGGTGCAGTCGGTGGTGCGGACGCCTGACCTTCAGGGGCTTATCATAGAGACATTCGGCTCGGGCAACGCCCCTACCGAGAAATGGTTTATCGATGCGCTGCAGGAGGCTTTGGACAAGGGAGTGATAGTGCTGAACGTGACGCAGTGCAAGGCCGGAGCGGTGCAGATGCGCCAGTATCAGGCCAGCTGCGATATGGACCGCATCGGCGTAATCGGCGGCCACGACATAACGATTGAGGCGGCGGTGACGAAGATGATGTACCTGCTGGGCAACTTCCCCGAGGACAAGGACAAGATACGCGACCGTCTGGGCAAGAGCCTTCGCGGAGAGATTTCGCTGGAGACCAGCGGCGAAAGCGATGATTATTGATTTTTTGAATTGCAGAAGAATATGACAGAGGAGTTTTTTGACAAGATGGCGAAAGAGCGCGTGCTGATTGTAGGCGACGTGATGATAGACTCATATATGTGGGGCAATGTGACGCGCATATCGCCCGAGGCGCCGGTGCCTGTGGTGTCGGTGACGAAGAGGGAGAAGCGCTTGGGCGGCGCGGCCAATGTCGCCCTCAACATCGAGGCGATGGGGGCTGTGCCCATAATCTGCTCGGTGCTGGGCAACGACGACAGCGGCAAGGACTTCCAACAGATTATGTACCAGAACAATATGGACCGACGTGGCATAGTGACATCCGACAACCGTATGACCACTATGAAGTCGCGCGTGATCGGCAACAATATGCACATTGTGAGGGTTGACGAGGAGAGCACGCATCCGCTGTCGGAGATAGAGGAGGATCAGCTGCTGGACCGCATTGTGCGCACCGTCAAGGCGTTGCCTGTCGATGCCATAATTTTCCAGGACTACGACAAGGGCTGCATCACGCCCCGCATCATCGAGGAGGTGACGGCGCTGGCGCAGCGCAAAAAGATACCTACCACCGTCGACCCGAAGCACCGCAACTTCGCGTCGTTCAAGAACGTGGGGCTTTTCAAGCCCAACCTGAAAGAGTTGCGCGAGGGTCTGAACATCGAGATTGACGACAGCAGCGACGAGCGGATGATGCACGACCTGCTGGAGGCGTCAAAGCTGCTGCACGAGCGGCAGAATATCGACATAGTGCTGATAACGTTGTCGAGCAAGGGTATGTATGCCTGCGATTTCAGGAGGGGTGCGCCGCAGACGGTGCTTGTGCCGGCGTGCGTACACTCGGTGTCGGATGTGTCGGGCGCCGGCGACACGGTGATCAGCGTTATCACGCTGGCATTGGCCTCGGGTATGAGCCTGGACGACGCCGTATGCTGCGCCAACATAGCCGGCGGACTGGTGTGCGAGCAAGTGGGCGTGGTGCCTATCGATGTAGAGAAACTGAAAGCCGAAGCAGCAAACGTCAAACTATGAGAACCTGTATGCCTAAATATTTGCGTATTGCCGTGCTGCTCGTGCTGCTATGCGGAGCGGGGCGCGCTGTGTCGCAGGTGACTTATCTGGCCAGCTTCGACAAGAAGAAAATACACTTCGGCATACAGCTGGGCTACACGCAGTCGAAGTTCGAGGACGCCTACACCCTTGACGACGAGGTGCGCGAGTCGCTGCAGGGCACGACGTCATACTACACGCCGGGCTTCCACCTGGCCATTATCGCCCCCGACCTGCGACTGGGCAACTACTTCAACTTCCGCCTCATTCCAGGCATTACGCTTATCAACCGTACATTCAGCTACAATTGGACCGAGGCATACGTCAACCAGCATCACGGTGCCGACGCCAAGCGCAGCGTCGAGTCGGTCTATGGCGAAATGGCCTTCGACTTCAAGTTCCGTGCCTTCCGCTACCGCAACTTCCGCCCCTACCTGACTTCGGGAGGCAGCTACGGCTTCGACTTTGCCTCGATGCGCAACAACAAGAACAACACCGATCAATCGATTGTGCGCCTCAACACCAGCGACCTGCGCTACACCGTGGGCCTCGGCTTCGACTTCTATATGCGCTATGTCAAGTTTGCCATCGAGCTGAAGATGAGCTTCGGTCTGCTCGACTTGAAGATTGACGACGACGACCTTTACACACGCTCGGTGGATTTCATCAACACCCGTACCTTTATGGTCGGTTTCACGTTCGAGGGATGAAAAGGATTGACATAGAGCTTACCCCTGAAGAGTACTTCGGCGAAGAGCTGCTGCGTGCCGCCGTGCGGCGCAAGACAGGCATCCCCGACAGCGACATAGGCCACATAGAGATTGTCAGGCGCAGCCTTGATTCGCGCCGAGGCATCCGCTATCACACCACCGTGGACGTGTACCCTACCGGCGAAGCATACCTTCAGCCCGACTACAAGGGCTGCTACCACTGCAAGGGACACACCAAGTTCAAGGGCAAGGGAACGCTGAACGTGAAGGGCAACTCTAAGCACGCCATCTACAGCAAGGAGTATATCGAACTGAAAAACTGCACCATCAACGTGACGGGCGCCAAGAAGGATGCCATCCATTGCCAGCAGTATTTCCGCATGGCCAGCGGTGTGGTGAACATCAGCCAGGCCGACGACGACGGCATCCAGGTGGAGCTGAAGGGCGAGACGGCCACAGCAGGCTCAGACGATGAAGACGAAGATACGGGTAACTTCTACATGACGGGCGGCACGCTGACCATCAATGGCGTGGCTGACAAATGCATCAAGACCGACGGCACCATCAGCTATACTGGCGGCACGCAGGATTTCGACACAAAGAATGTCGAGGAGAACGCTGCCTCAGGCATAGCCCCCACCCTGCTGCCCAACAACGATGCAGAGGATACCCTCTACGACCTTCAGGGCCGTCAGCTGCCCAAGGGTGTACAGCCCAAGGGCCTCTACATCATCAAAGGCAAAAACAAGACTCAGAAACGAATCAGTTATTAAATAACAATCAACTTAATTATTAATCTACTAAAACTTTAATTTATGAAAGATTTACAGATGTACATCAATGGCCAGTTCTGCAACAGCAGCAACGGCCAGTGGATCAACGTGTTGAACCCCTCTACCGAGGAAGTGATCTCCCGTCAGCCCGAGGGCACCATCGACGACGTGAACCGCGCCCTCGACGCAGCCCGTGCTGCGCAGAAGGCCTGGGCCAAGACCCCAGCCATCGAGCGTGCAGGCTATCTGCTGAAGATGGCCGAGGGTATCAAGAAGCGCGAGAAGGAGTTCACCGAAATCATCATGCGCGAGCAGGGAAAGACCCGCAACTGGGCCTCTATCGAGGTGGGCGCCACCATCGCCTATTTCGAGTATATGGCCACCTTCGCCCGTCATATCGAGGGTGAGATCATCCCCAGCGACCGTCCCAACGAGACCATCCTGCTCACCAAGAAGCCTATTGGTGTGGTAGCAGGCATCCTGCCCTGGAACTTCCCCTTCTTCCTCATCGCCCGTAAGGCTGGTGCTGCGCTGATTGCCGGTTGTACCATCGTCATCAAGCCCTCACAGCTCACTCCCGAGAACTGTACCGAGTTTGCCAAGGTCGTGGCTGAGACAGGCCTGCCTGCAGGTGTCATCAACATCGTCACTGGTAAGGGAAGCGTCATCGGCAACGAGATGGCCGGCTCACCGAAGATTGACATCGTCAGCGTCACAGGTTCCGTAGGCGCAGGTGCCAGCATCATGGCCGCTGCCTCGAAGAACATCACGAAGGTGTCGTTAGAGCTCGGCGGCAAGGCTCCTGCCATCGTCTGCAAGGATGCCGACCTGGAGCGCGCAGCCCAGTGGATCGTCGACAGCCGTATCGGTAACAATGGTCAGATCTGCAACAATGCCGAGCGTGTCTATGTCCAGAAGGAGGTGAAGGAAGCCTTCACAAAGATCCTCGTCGAGAAGATGAAGGCCGTCAAGGTGGGCGATCCCTGTACCGACGAGAGCGTCGACATGGGTCCGCTGGTAGAAGAGCGCGCCTTGGAGAGCGTTACCGAGAAGGTGGAGCGTGCCATCAAGCAGGGTGCCAAGCTGCTCTGTGGCGGTCAGCGCGTAGGCACCAAGGGTTACTTCTATGCCGCTACCGTCCTCGACGACTGCACGCAGGATATGGACATCATCCATGAGGAGACCTTCGGTCCTGTGATTCCTCTGGTAGAGTTCGACACCATCGACCAGGTCATCGCCTGGGCTAACGACTGCGAATACGGTCTGGCTTCCAGCATCTTCACGAAGGATCTGAACATCGCCACCAAGGCCTGCCGCGAGCTGGAGTTCGGCGAGACCTACATCAACCGCGAGCACTTCGAGGCCATCCAGGGCTTCCATGCTGGCGTGAAGAAGAGTGGTATCGGCGGTGCTGATGGTAAGCATGGCGTCGAGGAATACCTCGTCACCCACGTCACCTACCTCGACACTTACGAGGATAT
>CAJOMZ010000113.1 GCA_905236645.1 uncultured Bacteroidales bacterium | reverse complement strand
GTTGTCCAGTTGTTGTCCAGTCAATGACTGGACAACAACTGGACAACAACTGGACAACGACTGGACAACGGACGGTGTTGGTCCCTACAAGAGCCATAGCAAACAGCACGGAAACACAGGCCGTGCCGCGATTCGAGACCGACAAAGCGGAAATCGGGGACAAAAGAGCCGCACGCGAGTGCATAAAAAAAGAGAGCCTGTTTTTCAACAAGCTCTCTTCAGTACCCCAGGAGGGACTTGAACCCTCACGCCCTTGCGAGCAGCAGATTTTGAGTCTACCGTGTCTACCATTCCACCACCAGGGCAGCTTTTTGGAGATTTGAACCGAGAAGCGAAAGTGGAAGTTATTTTCTGAAAACAAGTTTGTTACTTCACATTTCCAATCGCCATTCCTCTCATCTTCCGAGTGCAAAAATACATACTTTTTTGATACTGCCAAAATTTTTTTTCGATTTTTTCTTGCAATCCAGAAAAAAGTAGTAATTTTGCAGTCCGTAACAAAACCGAAAAAACCGATGCAAACATCTGACAAAGTGTTCATTTTCGCTGGCAGAGCCACAACCGACCTGGCTCGCCGCGTGGCTGAAATCTACGGAATTCCGCTGGTCAACTCGACAGTTTTCCAGTATGCCGACGGCGAATTCCAGCCATCTTTTGAGGAGACCATTCGTGGCGGTATAGTTTTTATCATCCAGTCGACGACGCCTCCAACCGACAACCTCTTTGAACTGCTTATGATGATTGATGCAGCAAAGCGCGCGTCGGCAGGAAAGATAGTGGCTGTAATACCTTATTATGGCTTTGCACGTCAGGACCGCAAGGACAAACCGCACGTCCCGATAGCATCGCGCCTGATAGCCGATATGCTTACGGCCGCCGGTGTGGACCGCCTGATAACGATGGACCTGCACGCCGACCAGATTCAGGGATTCTTCAACATCCCGGTCGACCACCTGTTCGGCTCGTCGCTGTTTATGCCCTATATCCGCGAGAAATTCGACACAGAGGATGTAATGTTTGCATCGCCCGATATGGGAGGCAGCAAGCGCGCCGGTATGTACGCCAAGACGCTGAACAACAGCTTTGTGATATGCTACAAGCATCGCAACAAGCCCAACGAGATAGGCGAGATGCGCCTGATAGGTGATGTGGAAGGCAAGCACGTCATACTGCTGGACGACCTGATCGACACGGGCTCGACCATCTGCAAGGCTGCAGGCATCATCAAGGCCAGCGGCGCCAAGAGCGTGCGCGCAATGATAACCCACCCCGTGCTGTCGGGCAACGCCATCGAGAAGATAGAGAATTCGGAACTTGAGGAACTTGTGGTTTCCGACACCATCCCGCTGAAGCGCGAATCGCCGAAAATCCGCGTTCTGTCGTGCGACTGGCTTTTTGCAGAGGCAATTCGCCGAGTGACAAACTACGAGTCGCTCGACAACCTCTACGAGACAACCATCCACCACAAGGGCGTGATTCACAAAATAGAACATTGAAAACCTTAACGTCAACCTTAACCGAAACTTTGACTTTGACTTTTTAATAAATTCATTTTTTATAAACCAAATTAATTTCAAAACAATGAGAATAGTATCAATGAGCGGTGCTCTGCGTGAGCACGTAGGGAAAAAGGATGCTAAGGCTCTGCGTCGTGAGGACAAGGTGCCCTGCGTTATGTACGGTAAAGGCGAGCAGATCACTTTCAGCGTCGGCCAGACCCAGTTTAACCGTATCATCTTCAACCCGGAACCTTGCTTTGTCGAGATCGACATCAACGGCACCAAGCACAGCGCAATGCTGAAGGACATCGACTTCCACCCCGTGACCGACATCGTTTATCACGCTGACTTCTACGAACTGAGCGACGACAAACCCATCGTTATGTCGATTCCCGTCCACACCACCGGTACATCGGTAGGCGTTATGAAGGGCGGCAAGCTGGCTTACAAGCAGAAACGCCTCAACGTCAAGGCTCTGCCCGCCAATATGCCGAGCGAGATTCTTGTTGACATCACGAAACTCGATGTCGCCCAGCGCATCAAGGTCCAGGACATCCCGACCAACAACTTTGAGTTCCTCAACCCGAAGAGCAGCGAGGTGCTCGTAGTGAACAGCACCCGCGCTTCTGCAACTGCCGACACCACCGAGGCCGCTGCCGAGTAATATGAACTGAAAGAACAGATAAGAGTCGCGATTTTTCGTCGCGGCTCTTTTTTATACCAGCTATGAGGCTTCACCTGCTTTTCGATCTGGACCGCACCCTCTGGGACTTCGACGGCAACGCCGACCGCACATACCGCAGAATGTTTGACGTATTCGGGCTGGAACGGCTGTGCGGCGTTGACTATGAGACGTTTCACGAGAGGTACCGCGTCATCAACGACGCGCTGTGGGACGCCTATCGCAACGGGACGCTGAGCAAGGAGCTGCTGTCGATCCGCCGCTTCTCGCTGACGCTGGCGGCCTTCGGATGCGACGCCGAGTCGCCCGAGATTGTCCGCCTGTCGCGACGTATGGGCGACTACTATGTGGAGGAAGGCACACGCCAGACGGGGCTGATGCCAGGTGCGAGAGAGATGCTGGAGTGGTTCGGAGAACGACGCGACAGGTTCGTTATGGCAGTGATAACCAATGGCTTCTCGGAAGCGCAGCTGCCAAAAATGAAGACCGCAGGGATAGACAAGTATTTCGACTACGTCTTCCTGTCGGAGGATTTGGGCTATATGAAACCCGACCGACGCTTCTTCGACGCGGCGCTGAGCAAGATGAACGCCGTGCCCGAGCAATGCCTTGTAATCGGCGACGACTACAAGGTTGATATCCAAGGTGCTATGAACGCCGGCATCCCGCAGGTGTGGTACAACCCCTGCGGATTAACCCCTCCGGAGGGCGGCCCAAAGCCGACATACGAGATAAAGGATTTGAGGGAGATGACTGGAGCACAGGCTTCCTGCCTGCCGTTATTGCAGGCTGGAAGCCTGCGCTCCTAAGAAAAACAGAAACAAGTAAAGCTATGCATAAATCAGGTTTTGTGAATATTATCGGCAATCCCAATGTCGGGAAGTCGACCTTGATGAACGCCTTGGTGGGCGAGAAGCTGTCCATAATCACCAGCAAGGCGCAGACTACACGTCACCGCATTATGGGCATCGTCAACGGCGACGATTTCCAAATCATCTATACCGACACGCCGGGCATAGTCAACCCGCACTACAAGCTGCACGAACAGATGATGGGCTTTGTGAACAGTGCAGTGCAGGACGCCGACCTGTTCCTGCTGGTGACGGAGGTGGGCGAGACGTTCAAGAATCAGAATGTGCTTAAGAAAGTCATAGAGTCGTCTGTTCCTGTTATATTGGTCATCAACAAGATAGACCTTTCGAACCAGCAGACAATACAGGAGAAGATATCCTACTGGCAGGAGCAGATTCCACGCGCCGTTGTCATTCCCTGTTCGGCCACCGAGGGCTTCAATGTCAACAATATCTTTGATCACATCCTTAACCTTCTGCCTGAGAATCCTCCCTATTTCCCAAAAGACGAGCTGACCGACCGCTCGATGCGTTTCTTTGTGTCGGAGATAGTGCGCGAGAAGATTCTGTTGCTCTACGACAAGGAGATACCTTACAGCTGCGAGGTGGCTGTGGAGAGCTACAAGGAAGGCGAGACGTTAGACAAGATATCGGCGCTGATATTCGTGGAGCGCGAGTCGCAGAAGGCCATCCTTATCGGCCATCAGGGTAAGTCGATAAAGAAACTCGGCATCGAGGCCCGCAAGGATATTGAGGAATTCACAGGGAAGAAATGCTATCTTGAACTGCGCATCAAAGTGCTTAAAGACTGGCGCAACAGCGACCGGGCGCTGAGGCAGTTCGGCTACGAGGGCGACTGATTCTTAAAAATATTCGATTTCGCGGGTGACGATATACTGCATCACGGGGTCACCGTCGATGAGTTCGCTCTCTGTGCGACGAGTCCAGTTGCCGTTGCTGTCGTACTCGTATTGGAAGATGGTGATGAACATCTCGGGCTCAGCCTCGCTGTAGTCGTAGAGCGTCTGCGACACAGGTTCGTTGTTTTCGTCGTATTCATAGCGCCATTCCTGCATCTTCTTGCCACTGCGGTCGAAGACCACCTTCTTGTCGACATTATTGCCTGCATAGGTGAAGACCTCGCGCTTGTAGATATTGCCCGCAGCGTCGTTGAGCGAACGCTGGACAAGGCGTCCCTGCGCGTCGAAGCGCACCAGGGTGCGGCTTTCAACCTGCCGATCCACATCTTCCACCCACATCTCTTTCAGAATGTTCTGTGCGTCGTATGAGTAGTAGGTGCGGCCTATGACGTTTTCATCGTTGTCGACAATCTGTTCGACAGTGGTGAGGCCAAATCCGTCGTGTTTGAAGCGGGAGCGGAATATGATGTCAGCCTCGGGAGTGACGTAAGTCATAGTCTTGCGCCAACCCTTGGAGTTATAGGCTGTTTCCAGGCGCTCAAGGATATCACCTTGCGAGGTGACGCCCTGGAAGTCGGTGCGTGCCTCATAGGTTATTTTGGTCACATTTTTAACCTTTCCGTGCAGCCCGTCAAGGGTCACGTCGGAAGATAATTTCTGTGCGTTCAGCGAAGCTGTCGACAGTATAAATGCGGCAATCAGCAGGAATGGTTTAATATTCATAATTTACTGTTACTTATTTGATTGTGCGTATTTTTCTATGATATCATCACTTTGTCTTGAAAAGCAAAAATACGAAATTTGAACAAAATAGCAAATCAAATCCAAATGGATAACGAATGACGATGCAAAATATTATATTGTTGTGTTTTATTTTATACACTGCATTGCTTTTTTTTGTAATGTGGCTGACTTCGCGCCGCTCTGTTGGCAACGACGCCTTCTTCAGGGGCAACCGCAAGTCGCCGTGGCCGGTGGTGGCATACGGAATGCTTGGCGCGTCGCTGTCGGGCGTGACATTTATGTCGGTTCCTGGCGGTGTCTATTACGGCGCGTTCACCTATATGCCGCTTGTATTCGGCTATGTCATAGGTTATTTCGTCGTAGCGTTCCTACTCCTACCCCTCTACTACAAGCTTAATCTGACATCCATATATTCATATCTCGACCAGCGTTTCGGCAGCTCGTCAGAGAAAACCGGAGCTGTTTTCTTCATTCTGTCGCGCCTGCTGGGGTCGGCATTGCGTATGTACCTGGTTGTCTTTGTGCTTTACGAGTTGGTTTTCAGCACTTGGGGCATACCGTTCTGGGTGCCAGCAGTGGTATTCATAGCCTTGATACTTCTCTACACCTTTCGTGGAGGGGTGAAGACCGTTGTGTGGACCGACACGCTGCAAACCACATTCTTGCTACTGGCAGCCATCGCAACGGTTATTGTTATCCTCAAGAACTTGGGAATGAGTATACCCGAGCTGCTGAGTGCCAGCGCAAGCGAAGGCTACACACGCATATGGGAGACCGACATCAACCATCCCAAATACTACTGGAAACAAATCGTGTCGGGAACCTTCATAGTCATAGCGATGACAGGCCTGGACCAGGATATGATGCAGAAGAACCTGACCTGCAAGTCGCTGCGTGACGCACAGAAGAATGTAATCACATCGAGCTTCCTGTTCGTCATCGTAAACATCATATTCCTGACGCTTGGTGCGGCACTGGTTTATTACGGCACACACACGCCAGGCTTCGAGATGCCTACAGGTGCCGACGGACGTGTGCTGGCCGACAAGATATACCCTGTCATTGCTCAGTCGCTGGGCGGATTCACACTGATATGCTTTGTACTCGGAATGGTTGCGGCGGGCTACAGCAGCGCCGACGGCACACTTACTGCACTGACAACCACATTCTGCTACGACTTCCTGCATTTCGACAAGCGAAAGAATATGAGTGAAGAGCGGCAAGTGCGTTACCGAAAGATGGTCCACATAGGCTTTGCCCTACTCTATCTGCTGGTAATCATCGCCTTCCGTCCGTTCCACAACGACTCGCTCATCAACATACTCTTCGATATCACCGGCTACACCTACGGTCCCCTGTTAGGACTATACGCCTTCGGACTTTTCACCAAATGGAACGTCAAGAACCGTCTCGTACCCTTTGTCGCCATTGCCAGCCCAATAATCTGCTTTCTGCTGAAAATATACTCCACACAGCTCTTCGGTGGCTACCAGTTAGGCTTTGAGCTACTGCTGCTCAACGGAATAATAACATTCTTAGGACTTGTATTAATAAGAAAAAGATGAAAAACCACACTAATACATTGCGCAACGCCCTGATGTTGTGTGCAGTTATGTTTTTGTCCGGCTGCACCCAATACAAAGTGTATTCAGTCAAGGACAATCCCACATTGCCCGTCAACGGCGGTGTTGTCTATGCACTGCCACGCACCCAGCTCTGCGTCGCCGTCACGGTGCAGCGGCGAGACCTTTCCAGCGCTCCCTACAGCGCCTTTGCAGCCGACTATCTGGGCGTAGCGCCCTCCGGCACAGACACAAGCTATAGCATTGTCGACATCGATGTCAGCAGCGTCAATGTAGCCGATCCCGACTACTGCTATTTCGTCAAAGTGAACCGAGGCTCTGTCACCGTCGACGAGCGCCATTTGCTGCT
Organism: uncultured Bacteroidales bacterium; assembly: GCA_905236645.1. Lineage (GTDB taxonomy): Bacteria > Bacteroidota > Bacteroidia > Bacteroidales > P3 > Colimorpha. Next base: position 3,389 of record CAJOMZ010000113.1, on the reverse strand, counting down.
GGCCGTCGGAATGCCAAACCCGCAGGGAAACACTGCCTCTGCCGCGACACCGTCAAGAAACGGCAACCAAGCCAGTGCCAAAAACAACCTGCGCGCCACCTACAACCTGTACGACCGCGCCGACACTTTCTACACCCGCTACGATGCACCGAGCCGTCCCACGATGGTCTCCACCCGCAAAGACGTGCGTTCCGTCAAGCAACAGGCCGCTGCCGCCGCCGAACGCCTTGACGAGATCCAATCCAAACGCCAGGAACTGATATCGGGCGAATACGAAGGCTCCTACAGCCCCGAGGCCATACAATACATTTTAACCCTGTTACAGCGCCAGGAGGAAGAGATAATAGCTTCGTTCTGCGGCGAGGCAAAGACCGAGACCGTAAACTTCTACATCGAGCCACAGATGCGCAAACGGGAAGACTACTGCGACACCATTATCTGGTTCTCGCCCACCGAAGGCTTTATGGGCGATGCCGACAACCTGTCGAAGGATGCGTTCCCCATAATATGCACCGTGCACAACGACAACGATACAAAGACCATCGACCGCTTTGTCAAATACCACACTTCCGGTTTCACGCCGAACAGCAACAGCGGTCGCACAGGCACTGCCGCCTCACGGTCGCGCGACCGCAAAGGGTTCCGCTACCGCATCCCTGCCGGTGCCACGGTGACGGTGACCACCCCCCAGTACTCTCTCAGCCGGCAAGTGAAAATGTCGCAACTCGGCCCCGTCATTTCACTGCCGCGGAACCGCATCAAAGCCCTCTTCGACGCCAACACACTTGACCTACGCCAACTCGAAAGAACAAAATAAACACCAACGTATCGACATATCATCAACTCAACAAATCAACATATCAACAACTCAACGAATAAACCTTAACTCCTCCTTCACTCGTGGATTTCAACGTTTTAGTACTCGGTTCAGGCGCAGCCACACCCACATTCTCACGCCACTGCAGCGCACAGATCGTCACCATCTGCGGCTCGCGAATACTTGTCGACTGCGGCGAGTCGACCCAGAGCCAACTGCGCCAGTACCACCAGAAGATACAGTCAATAAAGACCATCTTCATATCCCATCTTCACGGCGACCACTTCTTCGGGCTGCCGGGGCTGCTCTCCACTATGCACCTCTGTGGACGCACCGAGCCCCTTACCGTCTATGCTCCCGCAGGCGCCAAGGCCGCCATCGAGCTGCTGTTCGAAGTCTCCGCCACCAAGGTCAACTACGAGCTTAACTTTGTCGAGATAGAAGTCGACCAGCCCACCGTAATCCACCGCGACAGAGGCTTCCAAGTCACCGCATTTCCGCTGCACCACTCCGTCACCACCTACGGCTTCCTGTTCAGGGAAGACCCTCCGCTGCTCAACCTGCGTCCCAAGGTGCGCGACCAATACGAGATGACAAACGACGACTGCCTACGTGTCAAGAACGGCGAAGACCTTGTCCTTGCCGACGGCACCGTGGTTCCGAACAACCAGCTGACACTGCCGCGCCGACTGCCGCGCAGCTATGCCTACTGCTGCGACACCTCGTTCGACGAGACGCTTATACCCATCCTCTCCGGCGTCGACCTGCTATGCCTCGAAAGCACCTTCGACAACGCCTTCTCCACTCTGGCAGAAGAGCGCTGCCACCTGACGGCAGAAAAAGCCGCCACCCTTGCAGCAAAAGCCGGTGTGCGACAATTGCTGCTGACACACTTCTCGGCACGCTACCGCGAAATCGAGCCACTGATGGGAGAAGCCCTGGCCGTGTTCCCCGACACGCTGTGCGCCGCCGACGGCACACGTTACGACATCCCCTACAAACTCAAACAGCCCATACAACCCTCAAACCCTACAACCCTTTAACCTTCAAACCCTTTAACCCTCAATTCCACCTATGTCCGACTTGTTAATGCAACTCAACGAAGCGCAGCGCGAAGCGGCTGCCTGCACCGAAGGACCGGTGATGATCATCGCCGGTGCCGGCAGCGGCAAGACACGCACGCTGACCTACAGGATTGCACACCTTATAGAGAAAGGGGTCGACCCCTTCAACATACTGGCCCTCACCTTCACCAACAAGGCCGCCGCCGAGATGAAAGAGCGCATTATGAAACTCGTAGGCAAGGAGGCCCGCAACCTGTGGATGGGCACCTTCCACTCAATCTTTGCGCGCATCCTGCGTGCCGAAGCCTCCAAGATTGGCTACATCAACAGTTTCACCATCTACGACACCGACGACAGCAAATCGGCCATCAAACAGATCGTCAAGAGCCTCAGCCTCGACCCCAAGGTCTACAATGCCGGCTATGTCGTTAGCCGCATATCTATGGCCAAGAGCAGCCTTATTGGACCCGAGGACTACTGCACCAACACCGAAATACAGCAGACCGACCAGACAGCCCACAAGCCTATGATCGGCGAAATCTACAAGCTCTACAACCGTCGTCTGCGCAACGCTATGGCTATGGACTTCGACGACCTGCTCTTCAACACCAACATACTCCTGCGCGACTTCCCCGATGTGCTGCTGAAATACCAGAACAGGTTCAAGTACATACTCGTCGACGAGTATCAGGACACCAACTACGCACAGTATCTGATAGTGAAAAAGCTTGCCGCCCGTTTCCAGAACATCTGCGTGGTGGGCGACGACGCACAGAGCATCTACGCCTTCCGCGGCGCCAACATACAAAACATCTTCAACTTCAAGCGCGACTACCCTGCGGTAAAGCTCTTCAAACTCGAACAGAACTATCGCAGCACCAAGAACATCGTCAACGCCGCCAACTCCATCATCTCCAACAACAAGGAACAGATACAGAAAGAGATATGGACCGACAACGGCACCGGCAACCTCATCACGCTGCTGCGCTGCAACGACGAACGCGACGAAGGCACCAAAATAACCGACTCCATACTGCAGGCCCACTTAGGCGACAACCGCGCCTTCCGCGACTTCGCCATACTCTACCGCACCAACATCCAAAGCCGCGCCATAGAGGAAGCCCTGCGCCGCCAGAACGTCCCCTACCGCGTCTATGCCGGCATATCGTTCTACGGACGCAAGGAAATCAAAGACGCGCTGGCCTACCTGCGATTGGTGGTGAACAACTACGACGAGGCGCAGTTGAGCCGCGTGTTTTACACCTACGGCGAGCTTCCCGAAGGCCGCCGCCTGGCCCGCCAGATTGTGAAAGAACGTGAAAACCAACCCATTGAAACGACTACCTGTCTGGCAGAGGTGCTCAAACCTTGCTTGCCGAAGGGGAAAGAGAATAAGTTCCTGTCGAAGATTTTCCAGGCCCTCCGCATTGAAGTGAACAAGGAGATGGAAGTGCTGGAATCGTTTTTGTTGCAGACCACCGACGCGCTGAACCCCGGCGGACGGCTGG
>CAJOMZ010000112.1 GCA_905236645.1 uncultured Bacteroidales bacterium | reverse complement strand
ATCAGCGAGACGGGCAACCGGAATGTCGCCGTCGGGCTGCTCGACACGTCGTCTCTGGCGTCGGTGCGCGCCTTTGCTGACGGCATAATCAAGTCCGGCGAAAGCATCTACGCCCTTGTGAACAACGCCGGCATCACGGCGATGGGCAACAGCGGCACCACCGACGAGGGCTTCGAGCTGGTCTTTGCCACCAACTATCTGGGCCATTTCCTGCTCACCAACCTGCTACTGCCGCACATAGAGGAGGGCGGGCGCGTGCTCAACGTCTCGTCCGACATGCACAACCCGCCGGGAGGCCTCACGTGGCCGGGCGCCGAGACGTTGGCCCATCCCGTCAAGGACGACCACAGGAAGTATTCCTACACTAAACTGTGTATGATCTACTTCACCCATCAGCTGGCCGACCGTTTGGCGAAAGAGGGGCGCGGCATCACCGCCAACGCTTTCAACCCAGGTTTTATGGCCGACACCAACTTCGCCAAAGGCAACGGCAAGATGCGCGAGCTGATGGTGAAGACCACTATGCCAGAACGCTATGGCAAGCTCGAAACCTCGTCCGACGCATTGGCGCAGCTGGTTACGGACGAGAGCTTCGCGACAACCAGCGGCGCCTATTTTGACCGCAGCACCCGCACGGCACGCTCGTCGGAACTCTCCTACAACGAGCAGAACGCCGCCGAGCTGTGGCAGAAAAGCGAGGAATACACAGGACTGTCCGACAGCAAATCCTGAAAAGCAGTTTGGGGAAGCAATCCATACACTTCGGATTTTTTTCAGAGAGACGTGGACAATTAAAAAGAAAATGTATATTTGCATTTTTCTGCGGCAAAAAAGCAACTTGCACAAGTTGCTGTGTATTATATCAAAATAATTATTAATTGTACAAATTTACCTGTTTATAAAACAAATTTATTAATCCCTAAAAACAATTTTTATGAAAAAAGCATTATTGACTTTGGCACTGACCGCGATGGTCTTTGCAGCATCAGCACAAACCAACAAGTGGGTTGCGGGTGGTACCGGTCACTGGAACCACGGCGAGGCCAACACTGGCGATGTCGTCAGGGGAGGTGGCTGCAATTGGCGTATTGAACCTTTTGTGGGTTATCAATTCACCGACCGTTTCCGCGCTGGTCTCACGGTGGGTATGATTTACCAACACGAAACCATAAACGGTCAGGATGATACTCCGCAGCGCACCTACCGCATTGGACCCTACGCCCATTACGACATCATTAAACGCAACCGCTGGATTCTCTTTGCCGAGGCAGAACTGATTTATGGCAATTCGCCGAACTATCCTATTCTGTACGACCAACCGGGAGCAGCAGCAAATTACAACGTCAAAAGTCAATACTTTAATTTTACCATCAAGCCGGGAATCACATACGTGCTTAACGACCTGATCAACATTGACCTCAACCTCAACCTCCTTGGATTTGGCTATTACAACGGCAAGGAGACCCGCCTGGACAACAATGTGGAATCTACCGGTCACGGCACCGAGTTAAACCTCGACCTGCTCGAATCCACCCCCGCCGACTGGTGGAACAATATGACCATCGGCATCACCTTCAAGTTCTGAATTCCTTTTTTGGAAATTTGCGGGCAGGAGAGGAGAACTCCTGCCCGTTTTTTAGAGAGGGATGCAGCAACATCACATCGGAGCGCCGGCCTCCCTACCGGCAAAACCATACGGAATATGGAATCTCTAAACAATAATGACAACATAACCGTCGAACGGCATCCCCTGGAGCCGTTCCTGCCCTCCAATGCCCGGTTGCTGATGCTTGGCAGTTTCCCGCCGCCGCGCCGCCGTTGGTCGATGGACTTCTTCTACCCCAACCGGACCAATATGATGTGGGAAATCTTCGGACTTGTCTTCTTCGGCGACAGCCAGCGATTGGTGGATGCCGCAAACAGGACTTTCAAACTTGACGACATCACAAAGCTGCTCAACGAGCGTGGCATAGCCATCTTCGACACCGCTACGGCAGTGCGTCGCATCAGCGGCAACGCCTCAGACAAAGACCTCGAAATAGTCGAGAAAACCAACATCGAGCAGCTACTGTCGCACATCACTCACTGTCACGACATAGTCTGCACAGGCCAGAAAAGCTTTTCCGTCTTCACCGACGACTATGGCGTTGCTGTGCCGGAGATGGGTAAATACAACACCTTCCGCTTGGCCGACAGGGATTTGCGGCTATGGCGGATGCCCTCCTCATCACGTGCCTACCCGATGAAACTCGAAGCCAAAGCCTTATACTACCGCCACCTGATGCAAGAAGTGGGAATACTGTGTTAAAGTTAACGTTAAGGTCAAAGTCGGATTTAGCACATTCACAAGCAATTTGTTCCACTTCAGTTTTTTCCCCTTTCATCATTAATAAAAAAAACGCTATCTTTGAACTTTGTTTTGTTAAATCCACAACAACACTAATATATTGACTTATAATGGGAAATACAATTTTTACCCCTTGCAGGATTGGTCCAGTGGAACTTCGCAACCGCAGCATACGCTCTGCCGCTTTTGAGAATATGTGTGTCGACAACAACCCTTCGCAGCAACTTATCGACTACCATACCGCAGTGGCTCGCGGCGGCATCGGTATGACCACCGTTGCATACGCTGCAGTATGCCAGAGCGGTCTCTCTTTCAATGGACAGCTGTGGATGAGGAAAGAAATTGTACCTGAACTGAGGCGCCTCACCGATGCCATCCACGCCCAAGGCGCAAAGGCATCAATCCAACTCGGTCACTGCGGCAATATGACGCACCGCAGCACCTGTGGGCAAAAGCCCATAGGTCCCAGCTCGGGCATCAACCTCTACTCCCCCACCCTTGTACGGGCTATGACCGAAAAGGAAATCCTGCAGCTTGTCGACGACTTCGGCAACGCCGTCGCCCTCGCAAAAGAGTCTGGTTTCGACTGCGTGGAGATACACGCCGGACACGGCTACATCATCAGCCAGTTCCTATCGCCCTACACCAACCACCGCCACGACAAATGGGGCGGCCCGCTCGAGAACCGTATGCGCCTTATGAATATGGTCATAGAAAAAGCCCTGCAAGTCGCCGCCGGCGACATCGCCGTCATTGTCAAGACCAATATGTACGACGGATTCAAGAAAGGTATGCAGGTCGACGAATGCATCCAGGTGGCGCAGCAGCTCGAACGGCTCGGCGCCGACGCGCTGGTGCTCAGCGCCGGCTTCGTCAGCAAAGCCCCTATGGAGGTGATGCACGGCGCTATGCCTTTCAAAGCTCTGACCCACTATATGGACACGAAAAAATACTGGTGGCTCAAGGCCGGCATTGGCGTCGCCGGACGTATGATGGTGCCTACGGTGCCTTACAGCGACCTCTACTTTCTCCCCACAGCGCGCAAATTCCGCAACGCTCTCAAGATGCCCCTCATATACGTAGGCGGCGTCACTTCAAAAGAGGGTATGCAGCAGGTGCTCGACGAAGGCTTCGTCGCGTTCCAGATGGGTCGCACACTGGTGCGCGACACCGACTTTATGAACAAAATACGCGACGGCGAAGAGAGCTGCAGCAAGTGCGGACACTCCAACTACTGCATCGGACGTATGTACTCCCTCGAGATGAAATGCCACTCGTGCATCGACAACCTCCCCAAACGGTTGCAGAAAGAAGTCTGCGAACTGGAAAGCAAAAACAAAAAATAAAACGAAAATGAAAAACATCAGCGGACTCAACGCCTTGGTCACCGGCGGCACATCGGGGATGGGCTGGGAATACTGCCGCCAGCTTGCTGCCAAAGGATGCAACATCCTGATGGTCTCCATACAGCAAGACCTGCTCCTCACACTGCCGCAACAGCTCGAAAACGAGTTTGGCATCAAGGCTCAAGGACTCTGCCTCGACCTTGCCCGCGACAGCGCCGCCAACGAGCTGCTGGACTACTGCCACTCCCGGCAATACACCGTCGACATCCTGATCAACAATGCAGGGATGTTCTTCTTTCACGAACTGGACCCTTCCGTGCAAGGCAAAGCCTTCGCAATGATGGATCTGCACATCACCACCCCTACCCGACTGGTGATGCTGTTTGGCGAGGAGATGAAACAGCGGCGCAGCGGATACATCATCAACGTGTCGTCGCTCGCCGCCAAACTCCCCGCGCCCGGCATCACCGTCTACGCAGCCACAAAAGCGTACCTCAAAAGCTTTTCGAAGAGTATGTACTTCGAGCTGCGCAACTACAACGTGGGGTGCACCACCGTCCTACCAGCCGCCATCGCCACACCACTCTACAACCTCAACTCCAAGCTGCTCAAACTCGGCGTCAACATAGGCTTAATCAGCACTCCCCAGCGCCTGGTGAAACGCGCCATACGCGGTATGGTACGTAAAAAGCACGTCGTAAAACCCGGCGCGATGAACTACTATCTGCCCGTCCTCATCAAACTGCTCCCCAACTCGCTGGAAATGAAAATCTGGAATAAATACAGAGACGCGATAACGTAACAACGTGACAACGCAACAACGAAGCCAAATTTAATTCACAATTCACAGCTCAAAATGATAGAATACCTGCTCAACCATTTCGACCTTTTTCTTGCCGCTATGACCGCCACAGCCATTGTGGTGTTCATAGCCCTCTTTTTCGTCGACGCTGGCTACGGCAAATTCTACAGTAAAAAATGGGGGCCTTCGGTGAACAACAAACTCGGATGGGTCCTTATGGAAGCTCCCGTGTTTTTCCTTATGCTCGCCTGCTACCTCTCCTGGGCCGACAGGACTGCCGTCACACCACTTGTCTTCCTCATCCTCTTCGAACTGCACTATTTCCAGCGCGCCTTCATTTTCCCCTTTCTGCTCAAAGGCAAAAGCCGTATGCCTCTCTCCATAGTATTGATGGGCGTCCTCTTCAACAGCCTCAACGTGCTGATGCAGGGCGGATGGCTCTTCCGCCTCGCACCGCCCGACCGCTACACCGCCGACTGGCTCACCACGCCGCAGTTCATCATCGGCACTGTCGTTTTCATAGTAGGAATGGCCATCAACATCAGCTCCGACCACGTCATACGACAGCTGCGACAGCCTGGCGACACCAACCACTACCTCCCCGTCAAGGGACTCTACCGCTATGTCACCAGCGCCAACTACTTCGGCGAGTTCATCGAGTGGTGCGGCTTTGCGCTGCTCACCCTCTCGTGGAGCGGCGCCGTCTTCGCCCTCTGGACCTTCGCCAACCTCGCCCCACGTGCCTGGCGCATCAACAAACGCTACCAGCAAGAGTGCCACGACGAGAT
>CAJOMZ010000111.1 GCA_905236645.1 uncultured Bacteroidales bacterium | reverse complement strand
TCCTGATCCCAGAGGCGGAGATACTCGCGCTTGAGGTCGAAGAGTTCCTGAAGGTAGTATTGCTGCAGGGAGTTGAACATATAGGTTGTCAGTTCTGTTTTACTGTCAGGGTCGTTCAGCTGTTCGTAGAGCATGCTTCTCAGGACGTTTTTGTCCATAGTAGCGCGGATACGTGCAAGAGCATAATGGATGTGCGGATTGGCTGCGGAGTCGACGGAGAGACCATTTATAAGATTCTTGACATAGTGAATCCTTTCAAGCATCTTATTAGAGGTATTGTCCGGATTAAAGTTGAGCAGCGGCTCCATCAGGGCGGCGCTGGTATACCAGTCGCCGACGGTGGGGTTATACATCAGGGCACCCACGGCGTAGAGGTCATTCACCTTGCCAGTATCGCCATAGAAGAGTCGCTCGAAGTTCTCGTTGAACAGCGCCTCGCGCTGGCGCAGTTCCTCGGGGTCGTCGGTCTTCAGGGGGTTCCAGGCCATCTCGGAGGCCCAGTACAGGGCGTGCCAGCTGTTGTCGAAGAGGGCCTCGCCGTTGTCGTCCCAGCAGGTCATCATCAGGCCTTCGGCACCGGCACGGTGGCCGTCGCGCGCCAGGTTGGCGATGTTCTTGATGTAGCGCTGCGGCGTGGAGGTCATAGTGGCGCTGTGGCCCGACGAGGGGGCCACCCAGAAGGGGTTGCCCTGCTCCTTGAAGGGTTTTATGAGGTGAGTGTAGCTGTCCAACGGCTCGTATGCCCACATAATGTAGACCATATCCTTGGGCAGCTGGCGCATCATTTCCGGATTCTTGGCCACGATGTCGCCCCACATCACCACGCGGGGGGCGTGCCTCTGTGTATGCCCTGCCCCATCGTTATCTTCGGGTGTACACGGGGGTACGCTCCTACGGACAATATCGTAACAGCGGTTGATGAAGTCGACATACACCTGGTTGGTGCCGAGGCTGTCGACGAGTTTCTTGGCGCGGCCGGTGCCGAGTTGCTCGGTCTCGTCGCAGTTGATGATGAAAAAGGGCGAGTCGGGGATGCGGTCGTAAGCGGCCTTGATGCGGCGGCGCAGGAAATCGTAGGTCTCTTCGTTGGAGGGGTCGAAGTTGGCCTTGCTGTCTTTCAAATGCTCATAGAAAGGTATGCGTAGCGTCTTCTCGGCGTGGGCGAAGAGCTGCAGGTTGATTACCTCGTCGGGGTGCGGCTTGCAGTCGGCAAGGTAGGCTGGTGCAAGGTCGGGGAACTCCGGCTGGTAGAGCGTGTGCTCGGTGTAGTAGTTGCAGAAGTTGAACTTCAGCGCGTGCAGCGTTTCCCATTGCTTCTGGCGGTAGGCAGCGTGCGGCACGGGGCCGCGGCTTTGGTCGTCCATCCAGCCACGGTAGCGGTAGGCCGGCCAGTCGGTTATGGTGCAGCAGGGCAGGGTGTCGTGGAGCTGCTTCAGCTGTGCCAGCGTCAGATAGGCATACCGCAAACCTTTGCTGCCCTCGTACTGTATCGTTATTTTGCGCGGCTCGATTATGAGGTGGTAGGCCTGGTTCCAGTTTCCGTCAAAATGTGGCGAGTCTGGACCTCGTCCCCATTTTACGCGCACTACCTTTATCTTGGCTTTGTCGAGGTCACAGGTCTTGCCGTCCTGTGTTACCTCCACCTGCTGTGGCGTGGGGATTACACCCAGGTTAATCTGCTCTTGTGCTGCGGCACCGATGCTCAACGTCAGCAGCAAGGCGATGATGATACGTTTCATAATGGTGTTTTGAGTATTAATAGGAGGCGCTGCGTGCCAGGCACTCGTCGAGGGCGGCGGTGATGGCTTTGCGGTCGAGGTGCTGGCCGATGAAGACAAGTTTCTGCATACGGTCGCCGTAGGTATCGTCCCAGTCGCGCTGCAGGTCGGGGTTGCGGCGCATAAACTCAAGCAGCTCGTTGTCGGGCATCGTGGCGTACCACTGGCCAGTGTCGCGCAGCGATACCTGCTTGCCGGCTTGCTCGAAGAGGTAGCAGGTGTCGGGCTCGGAGAGGAACCAGCAGATGCCTTTGCATCTGATGACTTCCTTGGGCCAGTGGCGGGCTACAAACTCGTCAAAGCGGCTTATGTTCATCGGCTCGCGGCGGTAGTAGACGAAGGTGCCTATGCCGTATTCCTCGGCTTCGCCTTCGTCGTCGTGGTGATGGTGGTGATGCTCGTCGTGGTCGTGATGGTGGTGATGCTCATCTTCCTCATCTTCGTCGTCCTCGTCTTCGTGGTGGCCTTCTATCTCATTGATCCAGGTCGCCGAGGTCGCCACTTTGTCGAAGTCGAAGGCATTGGTGTTCAGTATGCGGTCGAAGTCGATGTCGCAGTAGTCGCAGTCTATGATTTCGGCCTTGGGCTGTATTGCCCTGATGATTTCGCGTATTCGGCCCAACTCCGTCGGCTCCACTTCGGAGGCTTTGTTGAGCAAGATGGTGTTGCAGAATTCTATCTGCTGTATGACGAGGTTCTCTATGTCGTCTTCGGCCAGACCGGGGCGCAGCAAGTTCTTGCCGCTGCCGAACTCGTCCTTCATCCGCAAGGCGTCGACAACGGTGACGATGCTGTCAACCACAGGTATTCCGTCGCGTATGTATTCCGGTCCCATTGTGGGTATGGAACAGATGGTTTGCGCAATGGGTTCCGGTTCGCAGATGCCGCTGGCCTCAATGACGATATAGTCGAAGCGGTGCTGGCTGGTTATGTCGCGCAGCTGCTCCACAAGGTCCATCTTCAAGGTGCAGCAGATGCAGCCGTTCTGCAAGGCCACGAGGCTCTCGTCTTTCTTGTCCACAATGCCGCCTTTTTCTATGAGGTCGGCATCAATGTTCACCTCGCCTATGTCGTTGACTATTACTGCGAAGCGTATGCCTCGCTTGTTGCCCAGAATACGGTTCAGAAGTGTTGTCTTGCCACTGCCCAGATAGCCGGTCAGCAGCAGTACAGGTGTCTTTGTTAAGTTCATAGTTTTTTAGTTATTTCAAGCAGTTTAAATACTGATGTATAGTCTCTTCGATGCCAAGATAGAGCGCGTCGCTGATCAAGGCGTGGCCGATGCTGACCTCATTCACCCACGGTATCTGCTGGTGGAAGTAGGCCAGATTCTCCAGCGACAGGTCGTGGCCGGCGTTGAGGCCGAGGCCGCAGTCGCGGGCAACCGTGGCGGCCTCGACGAAAGGCTTGATGGCCGCCTCGCGATTGGCGGGGTACTCGCGGGCGTAGGCTTCGGTGTAAAGCTCCACGCGGTCGGTGCCGGTCCGCGCGGCCATCTCTATCATTCTCGGGTTGGCATCGATGAAGATGCTCACGCGGATGCCGCAGGCCTTGAACTCCTTGACCACATCGCAGAGGTAGTCCTGGTTGCGGACTGTGTCCCATCCGGCGTTGGAGGTCAGCACCCCTTCAGCGTCGGGCACCAGTGTCACCTGCGTCGGGCGTATGGCTTTCACCAGATCGATGAAGCCGTCGGGGCAGTTGTCCGCTTTCCGCTTTCCGCTTTCCGTTTTCCGCTCCCCCTTGGGGTTGCCCTCGATGTTGAACTCGGTGGTTACTATGGGCTTTATGTCATACACGTCGGCGTAGCGTATATGCCGCTCGTCGGGACGCGGATGGACCGTGATGCCCTGTGCGCCGAAGCGCTCGCAGTCTATTGCAAATTGCTTGACATTAGGGGTGTTGCCGCCGCGCGCATTGCGGATGGTGGCCACCTTGTTGATATTGACACTCAGTTTCGTCATTGTTGTTTTGGCATTAAAATCGGCTGCAAAGATACAAAGAATGTATGGAATGGCCAAAAATATCAATAAAAATAATTTTGCCAGACAAGAAAAGATTCGTGTCTTTGCAGCGTGAAAATATGAGACACAAAGAAATGGATAAGGTTGCTGAAATATCGCCGGTTCACACATTATTGCTTGATGACATTAGGTAAATTATCAATCAAGCCCGTAGTCGCGTGGCCGTCAATGTCAATGCCGAACTCACTATGATGTATTGGCATATCGGTGAGCGTATTAATCGAGAAGTGCTTGGAAACGAGCGTGCTGAATACGGGAAACAAATTGTGTCGACAGTGTCGACACAATTGCAGTCAGAATTCGGCAAAAAGGGATTTGAACCCCGTAGTATCTGGCGAATGATGCAATTTGCCTCGTTGTTTCCTGACATAAAGATTGTGACACCACTGGTGACACAATTGTCTTGGTCTCACTTTCTGATGGTTATGCCAATTAAGGATCCACTGGCACGCGAGTTCTATCTCACTATGGCAGCCTCCGAACATTGGAGCAAACGTACTTTGGAAGCCAAAATTGACGGTATGCTCTACGAGCGTACCGCCATTGCGACGAAGCCCGATGAGCTGATTAAGCAGGAACTGACAGATCTGCGTGAAAACAACGTCCTCAGCCCAGACCTGGTTTTCAAGAGCCCTTATTTCTTGGAGTTCACAGGATTGAAGGGGATGTACAGTGAGAAGAGTCTCGAGGACAGCCTGGTGGCACATCTGGAGCAATTCATATTGGAATTGGGCAATGGGTTCACCTTCGTCGAACGGCAGAAGCGGATGATAATCGACGGCGAAGATTTCTATCTCGACCTGCTTTTCTACCATCGCAAGTTGCACCGCCTGATAGCCATCGATTTGAAGCTCGGCAAGTTCAAGGCGCAGTACAAAGGCCAGATGGAACTGTATCTTCGTTGGCTCGAAGCCCACGAAATGGAGCCTGGCGAGGAGCCGCCCCTCGGCCTGTTGCTTTGCACCGAAGGCGGCGACGAGCAGATCGAGCTGCTGCAACTCGACAAATCAGGCATCCAGGTGGCGCAATATATGACCGAACTGCCCTCCAAAGAGCTGCTGCAACGCCAACTGCACAAAGGTCTGGAAGCTGCCCGCAAGCGCTGGGAGAATTGCACTGATGGATAATTTCAAAATAATATTTTGTTGATTCAGAAAATGTTTATATTTTTGCAACGTCAAAAACTAATAACAATAATACAAAATATACTAATAATCACAATGTAAAATAAACTAACGATAGTGATACAAAATAAACGAATTTCAATATTGAATATAAATAATCACATTGCATAATAAGACAATAATATGGCGACAATACAGGAAAAATTGGCGGAATCGCTCGAAATCCTGAAAGCATTTCAAGATGACCATAGAGATAATCTGGTGATTCAAGGGGCTGATACGTTGGGGAGAACTCATACCGAACGATTGGTGAATAGTGGCTATCTGCAAATGGTCATCAAGGGCTGGTATATTCCGTCAATGCCGGGAAGAGAAGGCGACTCCACAGTA
>CAJOMZ010000110.1 GCA_905236645.1 uncultured Bacteroidales bacterium | reverse complement strand
GAAGGGCTATATCCACTTCGGCGGCGAACCCGGCGAGACGGTGATCTCCGTCGAGAGACCGAACGGCGATTATGCGAGCGTGACTGTCCGTGTCCTTGATGAAATTGAAGACTTTGAGATCAGCGGCATTCAGGCTCCTGCGATCGGTCAGCCATTTGACTTTACCGCAGAGGTCCCGGACGGCGCTTCGTACCACGTCAAGGATGTCAAGTGGTACGAAGGCACGTCGACCAAAACCGGAACCAGACTGGGTATAAACGCTGTGGCGGAGAATTATAAGGCATACACTGTCAGCGTCGTTGTGGAGCCCGATGACTGCGCTGTCGTCAGCAGCAGCTGGATGCCCTACACGCTCTATACGGATATGGCCGGCGGCTCCGTGGGATATCAGGAGGGCACCGCCCGTCCGGATTGGGACGATGAGATTTACGATTATCTCGGCACCTATACCATCTGCTACACCTTCCGCGGTAAAGCAGCGTACACCGGTTCCAACGTTACCGAGGTGTACGTGAACTTCCCGACGGAGGTGGAAGAGGGCACCTATGTTTCCGACTGGCTGGATCAGGTAGATATCCTCTCCAACGGTCACGACGACGATTGGGATGTTAAGGTGATACTGCCCGCCTACGGTCCTGAGGGCAATAATGCGAAAGCCGCTTACAATCTGAGCAAATTCAGCCTGAGCTCATCCGCTTCCTCTGATTTCATCAATGTATTCATTCCGGGTGTACAGGACGGTATCTATGTGCAGTTCGATATCGGCGAGGGGAATGACACGTTTGCCTCCGATGTGAAGGTCTACTTCAACGGCGTGGACTGTGGAACGTCCACCGTGTACCCGACCTCAAAACGGCTTCAGATGATAGCACCCGATGTACTGACCGTAACCGAAGCTGCCCCAGCTCCCGTGATGCCGGAATACTATCTCGACCTTCCGAATTGGGCAGTAGGGCGTACGCTCGAACTTGACGATCTTCTCTACGCCAGCGCACCGGGAATGTCGGTTGAATTCGCCGAGTTAAAAATAGGGAGCTCGGATATCACGGGATATTTCAACGTTGACTTGGACGCGGGCACCATTACGCCCATCCAAGCGTACAGCGGCAGATACTCCGTTGACCTTTCCGTCTATGTGGAGTATGACGCGGACGGAGACGGTATTTATGAATACCGGAAGAGGGAAACCTTGTCTAAGTACAACGGTATCTATGACAACGCTTCCTCTGCACCGGCTTCTGCAACGCCTGACTATCTGACGACAAAATCCTATAAGCTGTATAGTCCTGAGGGTGTGCTGATCCGTTCGGGCACCTACACAGGCAATGACAACAATATTGATCTGATTGAGATCCCCGACTGGTTCATCATCGGGAATGTCACGACGGATAACGACTTCAAAATCATCAATACCCTGTATGCCGACGACATCGAAGTCTACACCGGCGCGGATGAGGTCTATGCCTTCTTCAAGCTGGCGGACGGCAGCGACAGCAGCGGTCTGCAGATCTCCGTGGACGGCGTCCGCTTCACGCAGTCCGACCACATCCTCGGTCTGAAGCCGAACACGGAATACGTGCTGTATTACCGCCACGGTGTTTACGGTCAGGTCTATACCAAGGTGGTGAGGACCGGCAACCTTTCGTACGGCATCCACGTGGGGCGTACTGAAGTCACCGACGCAAACCTCGGCGTTCTGGAGCGCGACGGCTGGCACTATGATCACATCGAAAATGTCCTCACGCTGAAAAAACTGACCCTGACCGACAAGGGTGCGCCAACCGGTAGAGGCATGCTATTAAACAATTCCTACTACAAATATGGCGTTATCAGCTCCAAGGGCGATCTCACGGTGAAACTGGAAGGCACCAGCACGCTGGAAGGCAAGTCGTCCGGCGCCACGTTAGCCAACGCATACCTCTATGCAGAAGGTAACCTGACGATCACCGGCAACGGCAGCCTGAACTTCCGCAATGAGCCTAAGACCTCCTACGGTCTGTACAGCGAGAACGGCAGCATCTACCTGCAGGGAACCGGTACACTGTCGTTTGAAAATATGTCGTACGGCGCCTCCTTTGGAAATAATAGTACCGGGAATGTGGTATTTTCCAACGGCACCATAGAGTATTCTCCGTACGTCATGTACAGTTCTTACTCCGGCTACTATCAGATGGGTTCGTTCTTACCGCAAACCTATAGGGACAGGCTGAGATTTGAAGATCTGGCACATGACACCACCATTGAGGTCGCCGGGATCAATACTGCAACCGGCGCGGTCGGTACGTACCGGACGGTCGAGCTGAGCGAGCTTCCCGGGGTGATCGATACGTATAATACCATGGGCAACGAGAGCGCACGTGAAGGCTTCCTCCGCATCACGCCCAACCACAATGATACTCTGCAGGTCAGCACCGCTGAGTATTGGAGCACCGGCATCTGCAGCAACTCCGGAGGAACGAGTTATTGGAAATCCTGCAGCTGCGGACATATAGGTAACACGAGCTTTTCCGTCCCAAAGGGCGGGCATGACTTCGTCCACTACGACGCAAAACCCGCGGACTGCATCACGGAAGGCTGGAAGGCGTATGATGTTTGCAGCAAGTGCGGAAACTACGTCGTCGAAGGCAGGGTCGTCATTTGCTGCTACGAAGGCCATCAGTTGCCGCTCCTCTTCCTCGGTGGCGGTACAGCTGAAGTAGCGCTCGGCTACCGACTGCCAGTATGCCTTGTTGTGGTTCATTCTTGTTCCTCCCTTTGTTCTATGTATAGTTGTCTGATTGTCTTTCTTGCCCTCGACAGCTGCTGCCGCACGGCGGCTTCGGTCATCTGTTCCCGAAGGCTGATGTCGTGGTAGCTGTCGCCCTCCATGTCATGCTGTCGGATGATGCGTTGCTGCAGGGGTGTCAGCCGGTCGTTGATGAGTTTCTCCACAGCCTTGAAGCGCTCTTCTATCTGGTTTCCATCCGCATCCTCATAAAGGGTGGAGGAGGCCCGTTCGGAAACAGGGCGTTCTTCATCTGCCCGAGGGTCGAGGGTCGTCTGCTTCTGTCGCTTCTGCTTGCGCAGTTGGTCGATGCTGATGTTGCGCACAACGGTCAGCGCCATCTTATCGGCGTCTGTCTGCGCCGCCAATGCCGCACCGCGCCGCCACAGCCTGCAGAAGGCTTCTTGCAGAGCGTCTTCGGCATCATCGCTGCCGAGCATCCGCCGTGCGTATGCCAGGAGCTTAGATCGCCCTTTCGTGAATGTATATAGCAGATTCTTTTCACTCATCACACCATAATAACGATTTACCTACCGATTTGTGACAGTAAAAGTGTGTTTTATTCGTTATGTCGAGTCGATTTTTGCCTTCGATAAAAGCAAAAAGCAACCAAACGAAATAGAAAAAATCAAATCGTCCCGTCTGTCGTTGTATCACAACGACCCCCAAAAATCCCCAAAAACCGCTTGTTGCAGCCCATTCCTACCGATTCATCCACATGCTCCGTTCGCTCTCCGACATCTTTTCGATGGCATAGCGCAGGGTGGTGCGGGGCATTTCATGAACGTGGCGCTCAAGGAAATCGCGGAGGATGTCCATGCTTACTCCTTTCCCCATCTCGCGAAGCATCCAGCCTACAGCTTTGTGCATGAGGTCGTGAGGGTGGCTTAGGTGCATCTCGGCATAGCGGAGGCACCACGACGGGTCGCCCTGCTGCGAGGGCTTCATGGTGCACACGATACTCATGCGTTGCCGCCACAGGTTGGTGCTGTGGGCTAGCCCGTCAACCACTTCCCGCTTGTATGCTTCATGCAGACCGGCTTCCTTGCCGCCCAAACAGGTAGGCAATAGCAGCCAATGGCCGATGATTTTCGGTGCGGAAAGGTCTACCAAGTCCCAGTTGTTGGCTCGTTCGGCATATTGCAGATACAGCCTCACAATGTCGTCACGCTGGCGGATGGCTTGGGCATTGTCGGTGTATCGTTTCGTGGCATTTCGCTCAAATTTGTCAACCAATAGCAACCATCCGCAAAGTCTCACTTCGTGCCATGGGTTCATCAGCAGTTCTGGTATCTCCTCAGTGGGTATGTCGCGCGCAGCCTTCACCACTTCCCGTGTCTGCGGCACTTTGATGCCTAAGAAGTTGTCGCCGTATCCGTATTCTCCTTCTGCGGTCTTGAAAAACCGCATCAACACGCGCCGCTGCTCCTCATCATACAGCGACTCCATATATTCGATAATTTCCTTTGCGCTCGTCATAAATAATGTCTGCTTGGTTCTTGGCACATGAGTATGCACGCCTGACACGTCAAAGGTAATAAATTAAATTGGGATAATCACACCTTATCCCGCATTTATTTTGTAATTTTGCACAAATCCTTAATCTTGAAATGTGATGTGCAAAAATAGATTTTCCCGGAATTTTTCAGCTTGCGGCAGATGTCTGCTGATTATCATTGCCTTCCTCTCCTTGCATGCTCAGGCGCAGACCACAGCCGATTCGCTTGCCATTGTGAATGCCAAGTGGGAATGGACCAACATCGACGGGGGGATGAAGGCGGGATGCGCCGCTTTTGCCAATCTCTACGGCGGTCCGCAATATGTGAGCATCGTGGAGGTCTCACCCAAGGGGAAGCATCGGGCTGGCATCGCCATCTCAAAGCAGATGAAGCCGCTTACCCAACTGGCCCACGAACACAAGGCGGTAGCGGCTATCAATGGCTCTTATTATAACATGAGCAAGGGCAACTCGGTGACTTTTCTTAAAGTAGACAAAGAAGTCCGCGACACCACAACCGCGCAAGAGTTCGGAATCCGTGTCACAGGTGCTGTGGCGGTGCGTAAAGGGAAGTTAAAACTGTTGCCGTGGACGCCACAGATTGAGCATGGATACAAAAAGAGGGTGGGGACGGTACTCGCATCGGGACCGCTCATGCTGCAAAACAGCCGCTATGCGTCTTGGGCTTCGTGCGACAGCGGGTTTATTGCCACGAAGCACCCTCGGAGTGCCATTGCCGTGACAAAGGACAAGCGTGTGCTGCTCGTCACGGTCGATGGTCGGTCGGCAGACAATGCCATCGGTATGAGCATCCCCGAACTCGCACACCTCGTCAAGGTCTTAGGCGGAAAAACGGCCCTCAACCTTGACGGGGGCGGTTCTACGATGCTCTATCTCGACGGTCGCATTCTCAACCATCCCTGCGACAACCATCTCTTCGACCATGAAGGGGAGCGTCACATCCCCAATATGATTTATTTCAGATAAGGTGGGTTCTATTAAGGTGGGTTCTATTAATTATGTCGGGGCGATTTTTGTCTTTTAGTCGAGGGCAAAGTGTAAGTTGAAGAAGGAGTGTAGCGGGCTACACGACTGATGAGACTTGACGCTTTGCACCGAATAAAA
>CAJOMZ010000109.1:5460-8279 GCA_905236645.1 uncultured Bacteroidales bacterium | reverse complement strand
GGTAAGGATAGCGCCGTCCACGCGCCCCTCGAAATATCGCACGCTTGGCTCTCCGCTTTCCGCTTTCCGCTTTCCGCTTTCCGCTCCCAACTCGCTTTCCGCTCCCAACTCGCTTTCCGCTTTCCGCTTTCCGCTTTCCGCTCCCTCAATCAGGCATATCACCGTGCGGAAGCAGGCCTTGCGGTTGGTCTGGCCGTCCATCTTCGCCAGCATCTTGTTGATGTTGTCGTCAAACGAGCAGTGCTCGCCGGCATAGCGTGCCGAGTACACCCCCGGCCGTCCGCCGAGGGCCTCGACCTCAAGCCCCGTGTCGTCGGCAAAGCAAGCCATATTGCCCGACTTGCATTCGGGCAGGCGCTCGTAAACCCACATCGCCTTCTGCAGCGCGTTGCCCTCAAGGGTGTCGGCAGTCTCGGGTATCTCGCCCGAAAGTCCAACGTCCGACAAGCTTTTCACTATTACTATGTCTTTCAGCATTTCGCTGATTTCTAAAATCTTGTGCCTGTTGTTTGTGGCAAAAACCATTGTTTTCATCCCTGCAAAGATACTCATTTTTATCATTGCGGCAAAATGTTTTTCGCCTTTCCTGCCGAAACCGGTCCGTTTTCTCCTCGTTTTGCCGTCGGCAAGCCGCCATACCAAGCTCCTGTCCGGACTATACCAACTCCGGTCGTACAATATATGTACAATACTTGTACAATATATGTACAATTGGTAAACGTACAAATATTGTACAAGTATTGTACATATATTGTACAACGAACGGAGTTGGTACCTTAAGGGTGTGGCTTTCAGTCGGTTATGTCTTTAGTGGTGTTTTTGGTTATATTGCTGATAATCAGCGGTATAACCAAAATCGGCGTTTTTTCGGCCCCAAACGGGTCTTTTTTCAGGGTCGGGAACGGCCGAGGAGGATGGACGGCGGGAAGGTGCGCTTCGGAGGCCGATGGTTTTGTGGCGAGGGAATTGTTATTTTTGCATCTTTTTGTTTGTATTTGGCATTTTTTTTGTAACTTTGCAGACGCATCCAATCGTTGTTGGATGATGAATAATTAGCGTAAACACTTTAACTGAAATACTTTATGAACAAATCGATTGCAATTCTTACCGGCGGCGGTCCCGCGCCTGGAATGAATACCGTGGTGGCCTCGGTTGCCAAAACCTTTCTGCGCGACGGCTACCGCGTCATTGGTCTGCACGGCGGCTATTCGGCCCTTTTCACCGACAAGCCGCGTATGCAGGATCTCGACTTCCTTACGGCTGACGAGATTTTCAACAAGGGCGGTTCAATCCTGAAAATGAGCCGTTTCAAACCTACCGACGAGGATTTCGAGACGCGCTTTAACCTGCCGTTTTTCACCGACAACAATGTCAAGTTGCTTGTCACCGTCGGCGGCGACGACACGGCATCGACTGCCAACCGCATCGCCAAGTTCCTTGAGAGCAAGCATTATCCTATAGCCAATATCCACGTTCCCAAGACGATAGACAACGACCTGCCGCTGCCTAACAGCAGTCCCACGTTCGGCTACAACAGCGCGAAGGCTCAGGGCTGCGTGCTGGCCACCGCTGTTATGGAGGACGCGCGCACCAGCGAGAACTGGTTCGTTGTCAGCGCTATGGGGCGCTCGGCCGGCCATCTTGCACTGGGCATCGCCGGTGCCTGCCACTATCCGATGGTCATCATTCCGGAGTTCTTCAACAAGACTGAGATTACGGTCGAGAAGATTGTCAATATGGTTGTTTCCTGCATCGTGAAGCGCAAGCTGATGGGCATCGACTATGGCGCCGCGATGATTTCGGAGGGCGTTTTCCACAGCCTTAGCGACGAGGAGATTGCCAAGAGCGGCGTCCACTTCAGCTATGACGAGCACGGCCATCCGGAGCTGGGCAAGGTGTCGAAGGCCCACATCTTCAACGACTTGCTTGAGCGCAAGGTCAAGGAGCTCGGCCTCAAGGTGAAGAGCCGTCCCGTCGAGATCGGCTACGAGATTCGTTGCCATACGCCTATCGCTTTCGACCTTACCTATTGCTCGCTGATGGGTATGGGCGTCCACACGCTCTTCAATCAGGGATGCACGGGCTGTATGGTGTACTGCGACCATCAGGGCAACGTCACTCCGCTCTACCTCAAGGACTTGCAGGACCCGCAGACGGGCAAGATTCCGCCGCGTCTGGTCAACGTGAACAGCAACAAGGTTATGTCGTATGTCAACGACATTATGGACTACATCACGCCTGCCGACTACGAGGCTGCCAAGAAGTATCTGCCCAATCCCGAGGCCTACGACTTCAAGAAGATTCTTGGCTGGTAGGCTTCGCATTGAGCGCGTTTGTGAAAAAAAGAGGACGAACCACTGCGGCGGTTCGTCCTCTGCTTTTCTGTTGTATCCGCTCCGTCAGACGGGCATCTGCTGGCTGAGGCAGTGGAAGCTGCCGAGGCCCCAGATGATGTCGGTGCTGTCGATGCCTACTATCTCGCGTGTGGGGAAGCATTCCTCGAGTATGTAGGCGGCGCGGGTGTCGTTTGGGCACTTGTAGGTGGGGAAGATGACCAGTCCGTTGCAGATGTAGAAGTTGGCGTAGGAGGCAGGCAGCCGCTGGCCTTCCCATTCCACAAGCGAGGGCATTGGCAGCTCGACCACGGTGGGCTGCTTGCCGTTGGCCAGGCGGCAGCTGTTGAGCAGCTTGAGGTTGGCCTGCAAAGGGGCATAGTTCTCGTCGCCCTTGTCCTCTTCGACGGCGGTGACGATGATGTCCTCGTCGACAAAGCGGCTCAGGTCGTCGACGTGGCCGTCGGTGTCGTCGCCGGCGATGCC
>CAJOMZ010000109.1:0-5455 GCA_905236645.1 uncultured Bacteroidales bacterium | reverse complement strand
GTCGCCGAGCCATATTATATTGTCCACTCCGTAGTAGGCGCGCAGGTGCTCTTCAATCTGCTGTTGCGTGAGGGCGGGGTTGCGGTTGGGGTTGAGCAGGCAAGAGGTTGTCGTCAGCAGGTCGCCCTTGCCGTTGACGTCTATCGAGCCGCCTTCCATCACGATGTCGGGCTCGAACATCGTCAGTCCCAAGTGCTTGGCTATATGTGCGGGAATCTGCGTGTCGAGCTCGTAGGGGTATTTGCCACCCCAGGCGTTGTGGTTCCAGTTGACTACGGCACGCATACCGGCCACTTTGCGGTTGAGCAGGAATGCAGGGCCGTGGTCGCGGCACCAGGCGTCGTTGGTGGGGAAGCGGTGGAACTCGACGTTGACCATAAAGGCGCCAATCTCTTTCAGCGCCTGGCGGACACGGTTCTCCATTGCCTCGTCCTGTACGTTGATGTGGACTGTCTCGACCTCGGTGAGGGTCTTGATGAACAGGTGGTAGGATGGGAAAATCGTCTCTATCTTGCCTGGCCACGAGTCTTCGTTGTGCGGGTAGCTGAGCCAGGTGGCCTCGTGTTTTTCCCATTCGGCGGGCATATAGAAGCCGCGGTCTTTGGGGGTGGGCTTGGTAATCATTATCCGATTGTGAATTAGACGTTTGTTTAGTCGATGAATCTTTTAAGTATGGGCTCGTAGCTGTCTATGCGGCGGTCGCGCAGATAGGGCCAGTGGCGGCGGTAGCGGTCGCTGTCGCCCAGGTCGAGCTCTTCGATGTGGGTGCACTCGTCAAGGTGCGGCCCCTGCCACAGCAGGCGGCCGAAGGCGTTGGTGACGAACGAGCCGCCCCAGAATTGCATATCGCCCTCGCGTCCGGTGCGGTTGACGCTGACAACGGGCACGCCGTTGGCCACGGCGTGGCTGCGCTGGATGGTCTGCCAGGCTTGATACTGCTCGTCGTTGGTGGCCTCGTCTTGGTCTGTAGCCCAGCCTATGGCGGTGGGGTAGAAGAGTATCTCGGCGCCCATCAGGGCAGTGATGCGGCTTGCCTCGGGGTACCACTGGTCCCAGCAGATTAGCACGCCGATGCGGGCGTATCTGGTTTCGAACACCTTGTAGCCCAGGTCGCCCGGGGTGAAGTAGAATTTCTCGTAATAGCCCGGGTCGTCGGGGATGTGCATCTTGCGATACTTGCCAAGATAGCTGCCGTCGGCGTCGATGACTGCCGTCGTGTTGTGATACAGCCCCTCGGCGCGTTTCTCGAACATTGAGCAGATGATGACTACCCCAAGCTCTTTGGCCAAAGCCATAAAGTGTTGCGTCGTCGGACCGTCGGGGATGGGCTCGGCATAGCGGAAGTTGTGGTAGTCCTCGACATCGCAGAAATACAGCGATGCAAAGAGCTCCTGCAGGCAGATTATCTGTGCCCCGTCTGCTGCCAGCTGGCGCACCTTCTCCGTGTAGCGGGCTATGTTCTTTTCTTTGTCGGGTCCGCAGCTCATCTGGGCAAGACCCACTTTTACTTTTCTCATATCGTTCAGTTATTTGTACACGCGTTCATAATAAATGTTGAACCAAAGGGGCTCTCGTCTTACGACCCTGAACCCTTGACATTCGGGAGCGGGCTTGCTGCCGGCCGAGCCGACTTTGCTTTTGCGCAGCTTGTCGCGGTAGCAGCCACCCATAAAGCAGACGGTGTCGCCTTGTGTAGCCATCTCTGCCGCGTTGCCCGACATATCGTACAGCCCCAATTCGTTCGGGACAAGCCGCCCTGTCTCGTGCAGCCGGCCGCCGCTGTTCTCTGCCGACCACGCCACAAACTTCGGATTGTCGCTGCCTGAGAACCGGTAGCCCTCGCTGTAAAGGCCGCCCTGACAGGCAAAGCGGAACTCCTCTGCGGTCGGTAGTCGCCATTGCTCGTTGTGGAAACTTATCTTTTGGCAGAAAGTGTCCACCTCCGAGCGGCTGACATTGGTTACGGGCAGCTGCGGCCCCTGTTGCTTGGATGGGTTGTTGTGCATATGGAATTGCCACATTTCCTGCGTGATTTCCTCACAGGTAATCCAGAAACCGTCAATCTGGTACACTACGCCGTAGTTGGCGGTGGTGTCCACGGCAAGCGTGTCGCCGGTGCACACCCATTTCGTCCTATAGGTCCTCTTGCTTGTTTCCAAGCCGCTTTCGATGTGATTCAAATCCATCGTCTGCGCCATCGAAGCGCCTGCAGAAGCCATCATCAGTGCCAGGAATATGTGCTTGCAGCTCAGCATCTCGGCCCTCTTAGTCTGTAAGGATGAAGAATTCCACTCTTGCCTGCAGCCCTTTGGTGTCGCAGATGCGGTTCAGCGTCTCTATCATCACGTTGCCGCTCGTCCACACTCCGTCGCCGCCCACGGGACGCATCGGGTAGGGGATGCTGGCATTGTCGGCCGTCGGCACGGTGCCTTTCGACTTTATGGTGCCCGACGATTTGCCCTTGCGGTTCATCAGCTCTGTCAGCAGGTCGTCTTTGGCCGGATAGTCAACCACCTGATAGTCCTTGATTCCTGCGCTGTCGGCAGCAATGCTTATGGCATCGTTCAGGCCGCCCAGGGCATCCACAAGCCCCAGCTTCAGGGCATCGTGGCCCGTCCACACCCTTCCTCGGGCGATGCTGTCAACAAATTCGGTGCTCAGTCCACGTCCTTTGGCCACGCGGCCCACAAAGACTGTATAGAACTCCTCAACATTGCGCTGCATCAGGTCGAGCACAGCCGGCGACAGAGGCCTCATAGCACTCAGCGCCGTCGAGTTGGCATTGGTGTTCACCGTGTCGGTGGTGATGCCCAGATAGCGCTTCAGGGTGCCTCCAATCTCGGGCAGTGTGGCGAAAACTCCAATCGAACCCGTTATTGTTGTCGGCTCCGCAACGATATAGTTGGCGTTGCACGATATCTCATATCCTGCCGATGCCGCCACGTCGCCCATCGAAACAATCACGGGCTTCTTCTCTTTCGCTCTCATCACGGCGTTGGTCATAATCTCCGATGCCGTCACCTGGCCGCCGGGCGAATTCACGCGCAGCACTATGGCCTTTATCTTCTCATCCTTTGCTGCGTCGTCCAGCGCCTTGGTGATGTCGTCCGAATAGACGGCGGTTCCCACACCGCTTCCCGCAACAACATCTCCCTCGGCATATATCACGGCAATCTGGTCCTTGCCTATAGCCTTCTTCTTCAGGGTCTTGACATACTCCGAAAGCGACACGGCCTGCTTGCTGCCATACTCGCGCTCCATCTTTATCCTTATGTCGTTCTCAAAGCAAAGGCTGTCCACCAGCCCTTTGTCCACAGCGTCCTCAGGCAGAACCGCCGTCAGCCCGTCGGCCATACGGTTCAGCTCCTCGGTGCTGATGTCCCTCGCATCGGCTATCTTCGCGGTCACATACTCCCAAATGCTTGCAATATACTCTCTTATCTGCTCGCGGTTCGACTCGCTCAGATGGTTCATCGTATACATCTCGCCGGCACTCTTGTAATTGTTGCTCTTCGGGCGAACCAGCGTCATCTTCACCGCCAAGCGGTCCAGCATCTCCTTGAAGAACAGGCTCTCCGCACCGATGCCCCTGAACTCCACCATTCCCGACGGATTCAGGAATACATTGTCGGCAACCGACGCCACGAAATATCCCTGCTGCGAATAGGCGTCGGCATACGCCATTATCGGTTTGCCGCTTGCGCGGAAATCCATCAGCGCCTGGCGCAGTTCCTCGCTCTTGCCCCACGACATCGGGAACGCACTGCCCATATAAAGGTATATGCCGCCTATGCGCTCGTCGCCGGCAGCCTCGCCGATGCACCTCAGCATATCGCTGAAGCCCACGTCCGAGCCATTGCCCATCCAACCCTCAAGGTCGCTCGGCGTACGCTCGTTCACAGGCCGCGTCAAGTCTATCTTCAAGAACGAATCCTTGGCAACCGTAACACCGCTGTCGCTCCCTATCGAGCCCAAAATGCCGAAAAACACCAGCAGTTTGAACAATCCAATCAATACAAGCACTATCAGCGTGCCCACGCCCGACGCAAGCATTATCTTGCCGAATCCTGGCGCCTTCCTCTCTTTGCTGTTTTCCATTTTTAACCTGTCTTTTTATATATTCAATCAACCATAACGCAACAAAAGCACATTTATTTTTCACAACGGCAAAATAATATTCACCATTCCGCGTTTCGTGTCATATAATGTCATATAATGTCAACAGAACAACAATGAAAAAAACACATCTACTCATAGCATCACTGCTCTTCTCGCAAATCACAGGCCTCTCGCCGCTCGCAGGCTCGGCCTCCGCACAGAACAACGACACCGCCCACTTCCGCCGCATCGAGCAGGTAGACGACTATATCGAGAAATACTACGTCGAAACCCCCGACTACAAGCGCATCGGCGAAAAAGCCATCACCGCTATGCTCGCCGAACTCGACCCCCACAGCACCTACATCGCCGCCAAGGATGTGCAGCGCACCAACGAAGGCCTGCAGGCCAACTTCGAAGGCGTAGGCATCGCCTTCCAGATTGTCGACGACACCATCTCCGTCACCGAAGTCATCATTGGCGGACCCTCCGAGAAAGTAGGCCTCCAGATAGGCGACAAGCTGCTCACCGTCGACGACACCACAGCCACCTTCAAAGGCGTCAACAACCGCTTCGTCTTCAACCACCTACGCGGCAAAAAAGGCACCCAGGTCAAACTCTCCGTCAAGCGCAACGGCATCGACCAGCCCCTCAACTTCACCATCGTCCGCGACAAAGTGCCCATCTACTCGGTCGACACCTACTTTATGCTCGACGACGAAGTGGGCTACATCCGCCTTGCACGCTTCGCACGCACCTCCGTCAGCGAAGTCCACAACGCCATCAACAAGCTCAAAAAACAAGGAATGAAACGCCTCGTCTTCGACCTGCGCGGCAACGGCGGCGGCTACCTCGACATCGCCGTCGGTGTCGCCAACCAGCTGCTCGAAGCCGGACGGCTCGTCGTCTACACCGAAGGCCTCAAGTCGCCGCGGCAGAACTTCTACACCCGACGCGGCGGCAGCTACACCTCAGGCCCCCTCGTCGTCCTCGTCGACGAATACTCAGCCTCAGCCTCCGAAATCGTATCCGGCGCCGTACAGGACTGGGACCGCGGAGTCATCGTCGGACGGCGCACCTTCGGCAAAGGCCTCGTACAGCGTATGTTCGAAATCTACGACGGAGCACAGATACGCCTCACCACCGCACGCTACTACACCCCCTCCGGACGCTGCATACAGAAACCCTACGACGACGGCACCGAAGCCTACCACCGCGAACTACAGCACCGCTACGAACACAGCGAACTCACCAACGCCGACTCCATCTCCTATCCCGACTCCCTCAAATTCTTCACCTCCCAAGGACGCACCGTCTACGGCGGCGGCGGCATTATGCCCGACGTCTTCGTGCCTAT
>CAJOMZ010000108.1 GCA_905236645.1 uncultured Bacteroidales bacterium | reverse complement strand
GATCTGATGCCGTTCGTCGCGGAAGTACCCGTAGATGCTCCGCGCGCAGATGTCCCCCACGTCGTCCACCTCTTTCAGGCGGTCAAGGTCCGCTTCCGCAATAGCGTCGATATTGCCGAAATGGCGTGCCACGCTCCTGGCCGTGGTCTCGCCCACGAAGCGGATCCCAAGCGCGAAGAGCACCCTTTCGAAAGGCACCCCCTTGCTTTCGTCGAGGCTTGCCTTGAAACGCCGCGCCGATTTCTCCTTCCAGCCCTCGAGAGTGAGCAGTTTGCCCACGCTGAGGTCGTAAAGGTCGGCCGGAGTGCGCACGTAACCCAGATTGTAGAGCTGGTCGACGGTGGCTTCTCCGGCCAGTACGTTCATCGCCTTGCGGCTCATGAAGTGGATCAGCGCCCCTTTGATCTGCATCGGGCAGCCGTCCCTGTTCGGGCAGAACCACTTGGCTTCGTCCTCTTCGCGGACTAGGGGAGCGCCGCAGTCGGGGCAGCACACCGGGAACCTGGGCGGGAGCGCGCCCGGCTTCCGCATGGACTCCTCCACTCCGGTAATCTTGGGAATTATCTCGCCGCCCTTCTCGACAAGGAGCGAGTCGCCTT
The DNA here is from genome assembly GCA_905236645.1 of uncultured Bacteroidales bacterium. Lineage (GTDB taxonomy): Bacteria > Bacteroidota > Bacteroidia > Bacteroidales > P3 > Colimorpha. The sequence goes on along the minus strand of CAJOMZ010000108.1, from coordinate 8,339 downwards.
CGCGGATGTCCATCTTTTCAATGAAGTCGGCATTGACGAGTGTGGCGCGCTTGACGGTGGTTCCGCCAAGCCATACCGGGGCGAGGTTGGCAACCGGCGTGATTATGCCTGTGCGACCCACTTGGAAGGATATGCTCTCGAGCGGTGTGCTGACTTGCTGGGCCTTGAATTTGAAGGCGATAGCCCAGCGAGGCGACTTAGCAGTCAGTCCCAAACGGTCCCACAGGGCCACCTGGTTGACCTTGATGACTATGCCGTCGGTGCCGAACGGAAGGTTCCAGCGCTCGTTGTCCCAATAGTCTATGTATTCGCGTATATCGTTGATGTTCAAACACTCTCTCAAGTAGGGCTGCACCTTGAAGCCCATCTGGACAAGGCTTTGCATACGGCCCGAATGGGTTGAGTATTCACCGTTCTCGGTTCTCTGTTCTCCGTTCTCCTGTGGCAGCATAACAAAGTAGGGGCAGAACTGGAGCTTGCGCTTGGCGCACTCGGCGGTGTCCTGCAGTTTGAGGCTGCCGCTGGCGGCATTGCGAGGGTTGGCAAAAGGCTCGTCGCCGTCGGCCTCGCGTTGGCGGTTGAAGGCCTCGAACTCGCTGAAGGGGTATACCACCTCGCCCCTCACCTCAAAGTCGTCGGGATATGAGCCTCTGAGTTTGAGCGGTATGGTAGGGATGGTGCGGGCATTGGCCGTGATGTCGTCGCCCACGCTGCCGTTGCCACGCGTCACAGCCTGCACAAGCTGGCCGTGCCTGTAGGTGAGCCCTATGGCCACGCCGTCGTATTTGAGTTCGCACGTATAGCTGAACACCGTGTCGCCAAGCAGTTTGCGTGTGCGTGCCTCGAAGTCCACTATCTCGTCTATCGAGTAGGTGTTGCCGAGCGAGAGCATCGGAAAGCGGTGTGTCACTTGGCGGAAGGTCTTGTTCACCTCCCCTCCCACCCTTTTTGTGGGTGAGTTGGGCGACGCCAGCTCGGGGTATTGCCTTTCAAGGTCGGCAAGCTCGCGCAGCATCTTGTCAAACTCATAGTCGCTCACCAACGAGCGGTCGTTCATATAATACTCGTAGTTATAGTGGTCAAGGAGCTCTGTCAACTCTTCGATGCGCTGCCTTGCAGGTTCTGTGTCTATATTGCTGAATAGGTCCACGGGGATGAATGGTTTTAGGGTTGATGTGATTAATGTTTAGTGTTTAATGTTTATTTGTTAATTTGTTTAGCGTGATAGCAAGTACATTTCAAAGTCAAGGTTAAAGTAAAGGTTAAAGTTGAAGTGTGTCAACGTCGCCTTCGAAGTTGAACGATACGGGGCCTGTCAGGAAGACTTTCTCGTAAGCGGTGCCCGTCGACTCGAAGTCAACCCTGAAGTCGCCGCCAAGCGTCACCAATCGCCTGTTGCCACTGACTATGGCACAGGCCGTTACGCCGGTGCCACAGGCGTAGGTTTCGTCTTCAACACCGCGCTCGTAGGTGCGCACAAAGAGGCGTCCGTCGGGCATATCTTCTATGAAGTCGACATTGGTGCCTTCGGGAAAGATCTCGGCAAGGTTGCGTAAGCGGCGCCCCTCGCCCACAACATCGTATGTCTCAAGCCCTTCGACGCGCTGCACATAGTGCGGCGAGCCGGTGTCGAGAAACCAGCCCTCAAGACAGCGAGTGACGCCACTGCACTCCACGCTGCGCATACCAAGCTTGACAAGGCCTACCGCCGTGTCGTCGTCCCACATCAATATCTCGGCGTTATGCGGGCCATCGTAGCCTATAAAGTCAAGCCTTCTGTGCCCTGTGGATGTGTCCTTGCGGCCGAGCCCGAGGCGGCTGGCGAATGCAGCGATACAGCGTCCGCCATTGCCGCACATCGACCCTATGCGACCGTCGCTGTTATAGTACTTCATCTCGAAATCGTATGGGGCGTCGGCCTTCCGGAGTGTCATCAGTCCGTCGGCTCCTATGCCGAAACGCCTGTGGCACAGATGGGCTATCTGCTCAGTGGCAAGCTGCGGGTCGTTGTCTCTTATGTCGAGCAACACAAAGTCGTTGCCCGCTCCGTCATATTTATAAAAATGCAGTTTCATATCCTTGATAAAAGCTTTTGCACCAAGTTGAACCGTTGCTTTATGCAACATCCGTCAACGTATTGATAATCATCATTCATAATCATACACTTCTTCCATCTGCTCGGGTTTGAACTCCTCGTCTATAATCTGCTTGCGCGACAGCAATACAAGCAGCGAGCATATAACTATGGAGAAGAAAATAATGGAATAGACCATACACTCTATTCGCTCGGCATTGGGCACCACATCATAGCCTGCCGCGAGGTTTACCTGGCGTGGCATCGAAGCCAACACTGCCGACGCCAGCCCTTTCGGAATCATAATCGACACGATTTGGCGGTCGATCTTGGTATTCTTGCGGCCAACAAGGGCCACAAGTATGAAGCGCCCGACGAAGATGGCTGCCGCTATCACAAACCCGTAGAGCAGCGCCATAGTGTCGGTGAACGGAATGCTGATGCCGATATAGACAAAGAAGAAAGTCTTGAGAATGAACACAATCTCCTTGAAAAACGACTTTTCATTGTCCTCAAGCGACTGCATACGCGGCACACGCTTGCGCAGAATCTTGCGCATAAATGAGAACTCGAAATACGATGCGTTGCCGAGCACTATGCCGAATGCCAGGGCAGCGATGGCGCCACTGTAGCCCAGCGCCTCGGTGATTCCATAGATGACAAACACAAAGGCCGGTGTAAGGAACATAGAGTTCTGCAGACGGCGCACACGCTGAAGCACCCCTGACCAAATCATACCGCCCAAAACGCCCAGAATAACAGCCATAAAGAACGAGGCCAGCACATTGCCGATTATCTTTTCGAAGCGTATCTGCCCCATCTTCATACCCTCAATAATGGCCAAAGCGACAACGATACACAGCACCGCCGATATAGCCGACTCCAGTGTCAGCACCGTCCTGGTCTTGTCGCTCACCTTCATCTGGCGCACCATCGGTATCACTATCGATGCACCTGTGCCGGCAACCATACTGCCAAGCAGAAACGACGACATCCATTCGGTGCCGGCAATGTAATGGGCCGTCACCGCGGCAATAGTCATAGAGATCAGGAACGAATAAAACATCACCTGGACCACGCCTACCCAATAGCGGCGCAAGTCGTCGAGATGCATATCTATTCCGCTGTCTACCAATATGAACACCAGTGTCACCGACGCAAACAGCGCCCCCATCCCGCCAAGCATATCGGGCGTAAGCCAGCCCAGCACAGGACCCAGCACAATGCCTATCAGCACCAGAAAAAGCACATCCGGCACACGCTTGCGGCTGAAGAAAGCCGAGAACAGGTGGGCGCAGAAAATGAGAATGCCGAGGAAAATGAAATAGACCCAGAGCCCTTTGTTCAATGTCGCCGAAAGCAGCAATCCTGTACCCATAGCTAAAGCGATTATGTTTTAAAAATCAATGTCGGGGAATAACTTTCTAAGTGTCAGCATCGAAGGATTGACATTCACCATTGCCTCGAACTTTTCGCGTGGCATATACGCCTTGCGCTCCACCTGCTCTACAAACACCACTGCCTTGTAGTTCAAAGCCTCGTTGCTTGTCTTCTCGCGCAGAAATCCAAGTATTTCTGTCTGATGGTTCCTAAGCTGCGAGTCAAAATACAGGTTCGGCACCTGTATCGTGAACAGGTTGTTGTTCTTCAGCTCCACCTTTTTGTCGGCCAGCAGCTCGTATAGCTTCTCGTTGTCGCGGCTTCTCTCTATCAGCTCTTTCCATAGCTCCTCGAGCCTCTCCTGCGTCAGCGTTTCGGCCTCGCGTTTCTCGAGCGACACGACAGGCTTGACCTCGCCTGGGGCCGAAATCGAAATCGGGGTGAACCGTCTGTGGGGCAGCCCGCTCACCGTCTTGACCGGTTCGGGTTCGGCATCGCCTTCGGCCACCTTCTCCACGGGCGCGGTGGGGGCTTCGGGGGCATTGTCCTCCTTAGGCGCCTCGGGCACCGGGGCCGCTGTCGCGGCAGGCTCGGTTTTATGTTCCGCCTCAGGCGATCTTGCTATCTATCCTACAGGCTGTTGCAGGTTGCGTGTCACGGCGGCGAGCTTCATCAGCGCCACCTCTACGAAAAGCCGTTTGTTGTTGGCGTCGCGGAAGCGGTACTCGTAGTCCGACGCGATTTCAAGATATTTCATCAGCAGCGGCAGTCCGCACGCCTGGGCCTGCTCGCCATAGCGCTTGCGGTTGGCCTCGCTTGCGTCAAGCAGTTTCAGCGTTGCGGGGTCGATGCTGACCATCAAGCCCCTCAGATGCTCTGTCAGGCCGGTAATGAAATGCTGGCCGTCAAAACCCTTGTCGATCACCTCCTGATACAGCAGCAGCGTGTTTGCGATGTCGCCAGCCCTGAAGTGGTCTACAAAGCGGAAGTAGTAGTCGCTGTCCAGCATATTGAGGTTCGCCAGGCAGCTGGCATAGGTCAGGTTGCCACGCGTAAAGCTCACCAACTGGTCGAACAGCGACAGGGCGTCGCGCAGGCCGCCTTCGGCTTTGCGGGCAATAAGGTGCAGCGCCTCGGCTTCGTAGGCAATGCCTTCGCTGCCAGCCACATACTCGAGGTGCTTGACAATGTCCTCGGTCTCGATACGCTTGAAATCGAATATCTGGCAGCGCGACAGTATGGTAGGGATGATCTTGTGTTTCTCGGTGGTGGCAAGGATAAACTTCGCGTATGCCGGCGGCTCCTCAAGGGTCTTCAGGAATGCGTTGAAGGCCGACGGCGACAGCATATGCACCTCGTCGATGATATACACCTTGTAGCGGCCCGTCTGCGGCGGTATGCGCNNGTATGTCGTCGACCGAGTTGTTCGAGGCCGCGTCGAGCTCAAAGATATTCATCGACTGGCCGCTGATGAACGACTGGCACGACTCGCATTCGTTGCAGGCCTCCATATCGGCCGTGGGGTTGGTGCAGTTGATAGTCTTGGCCAGGATACGGGCACACGTGGTCTTTCCCACGCCGCGCGGACCGCAGAACAAAAACGCCTGGGCAAGCTTGCCTGTGCGTATCGCATTTTTCAATGTCGTGGTGATATGCGACTGGCCCACCACGCTCTCGAACGTCGAAGGACGGTATTTACGCGCTGATACTATGAAGTTTTCCATAAATCCTCATTCTAAATTTCAAAATGCAAATTTACAAACTTTTTTTCAAACCGACATCCTATTCTGAAAAAATAATAACAATCGCATCCGTCAACCCCGACAGCCAGGCAATGGACATAATAGAAATTCGTCCCGCGCCGCACCTCGAGACGGTTCATTTTCGCACTTTCTCCGACCCGACTTTTTGATAAATTCCTACTAAAAATCTACCATAGTTTACTCGAGTGAACTTTGACTAAACTTTGGTAAAACTTTGAGTAAACTTTGATAGGAATTTGGTATATGGAAATCAGGGAGTTGGAAAAAGCCGTTTTTGGCCCTTTTCCGAGTTTTCCAAACTTTTTTGAAATCTTCAGAATGTTTTGAAATACAATCGGTTATTGCCAAATTCCAAAAATTTATCAAAAAGTCGGATTTTGGAGGGCAAAAATGATTTTTTTGAATTGTTGAAAAGTCCTTTTTCAGGCACGGAAAATCCGTTTCTCAAAATCCAACAAATCCTGAAAAAGTTTCTCGGTTTTGGTATTTGTTTCAGATTTTTTTGTATTTTTGCATCTTGACAATAAAAAGACTATGAGACACCAAAAACCGTTTTTCTTCCTCATTATGACGCTCTTTGTCGCTGTGACGCTCGTTTCCTGCGGCGGCAGAGAAACCGTTGCAACCGCCACCGGCAGTGCCGCGACCGACACCGAAGCAGTTGTCGACACCACCGCCGAAGAACCTCTTTTCGACTGCATTGTCACCGACAACGGTGTGTTTATCACTGCCACCGAGCAGGCTGAGCCTCAGGCGGTAAAGGAAAGCAAGCCGGCAGCCAAGAAGCCAGCGCCGTCCTATGGCGGCAAGGAGACGCTTTACATATCGACCTACGGCGCCAACGGCAAGGTGTGGGGCCACGTTACGATGAACGGCAACACGGGCCGCGGCACCATCCACGACGAGGACGAGAACAGCTATAGCATCACCGTGACCCGTCACGGCGGCGAGCTGCACGGCACCGACCAGAACGGCCGCCTGTATGTGTTCCAGCTGTGAGCAGGTCCGGTGGACCTGCGAGCCGACGCCCGAAAAGTCCCCACTTTTCGGAAAAGCGGAGGAATAAAGCCATAACACTTTACAACATCCCCGAAAAATCATTGATTTTTCGGGGGCTTTGCTTTGTTGATAAACGTTGATAACTTTTATTCGCCACCCCAATAAATATTATTATTTTTGCAAAAAAATAAAAGAATATGTCGGATTGTAAATTCACAATAGGGTTAGATGAAAACTCTTCTATCATAACACATTATCTCCAATGCAGGGATACTTCATATGAAAAAACTTTTCGTAATGAAGCGATAAAGTTGTTGGATGAAGAAAAAAATAATTTTAATATTTATAAAGGGGTAACGGCGTCAGAAGCTGCAAATGAATTGTCACTTTTCCCAGAACTGACAAAAATTCCATTTCCTTGTTGTAATAATCCTAAATTCACTTTTATTGATCTTTTTGCTGGCATTGGTGGATTTCGTATTGCTATGCAAAATCTTGGAGGCAAATGCATTTATTCATCTGAATGGGACAAACAAGCACAAAAAACTTATCTTACGAATTTTGGAGAGGTCCCTTTTGGAGACATAACCAAAGAACGTACTAAACAATTTATTCCTGATGATTTCGATGTGCTTTGTGCAGGATTTCCTTGTCAGGCTTTTTCTCTTGCTGGGAAAAAACGTGGTTTTGAGGAAACGCGCGGTACATTGTTTTTTGATGTGGCAGAAATTATTCGTAGAAAACGTCCCAAAGCTTTTTTTTTAGAAAATGTTAAAGGCCTATTAATACACGATAAAGGTAAGACAATCGAAGTAATACTCAATGTACTTCGTAATGACTTGGACTACTATGTTCCTGATCCACAAATTGTAAATGCAATGAACTTTGGTGTTCCGCAGCATCGCGAGCGTGTATATATTGTAGGATTTAGAAAAGATTTGAATGTCAATGAGTTTTCTTACCCTACTCCAACAGACACCTCGAAACGTTTTATCGATATTAGGGAAAAAAACGTTGTTTCTGCTAAATATTATTTATCAACGCAATACATTTATACGCTTATTGAACATCGTAGGCGTCACGAAAGTAAAGGAAATGGATTCGGGTATGAGATAATTCCAGATGATGGTATAGCAAATGCAATTGTAGTTGGTGGTATGGGACGCGAGAGGAATATAGTTATTGATAAACGCTTGACTGACTTTACCCCTGTAACCAATATAAAAGGAGAAGTGAACAGAGACGGGTGGCGAAGAATGACTCCTAGAGAATGGGCACGCCTACAAGGATTTCCTGATAATTTTATTATTGCAGTTGCTGATGCATCTGCATATAAACAGTTTGGAAATTCAGTAGCAATACCAGCCATTCAAGCCACTGCCGAAGAGTTGTTGAAAAGACTAAAAATATCAAATAAAACGCCATATGGGAGAATTAGTAAAACAAGGAATTGCAAGAAATGAATCTGCAACAACAATGCTTTTTGACAGTCTTATTGAAGGCAAATCATTTATGACTGTCAAATATAATACCCCAAAAGACTATATAAAAAGGTATTGGACTGCATTAGAAAAATCAAATAAGCCAACATTGCACGGTAACGTATTCGAGTACATTATTTACACTCTGCTTTTTCGCGAAGGAATTAAACCTTTTTATACACAAGCTCAAGTGGCTTTTGTTCCAAATGTGAATTTTGATGCACTTCTTTATTGTCAATCAGCCCCTGTTAGTCTTTCATTGAAGACAAGTTTGCGCGAACGATATAAACAAGCAGACCTTGAAGCAATTGCTCTTAAATACGTTCACAGGAGAGCAAAATGCTATTTATTGACAATGGATACTAAGGAGGCTAATGCTCAAAAAAGCAAGATTTTAAGTGGAGAAATAATTGGATTGGACGAAATAATTGACTGCAATTCTGACGACATAGATAATTTGATCGACAATTTAAAGAAAACAAATTATACTACTTCAACAAAGATTGATGTGGTTCAAGGGAATTTAATTAAATAACAATATAAATGAAAACAACTCAAGAATTACAAACCATTGCAAGACAAGTCCGCAGGGACATATTACGTATGACTACAGCAGCAAAATCGGGTCATCCCGGCGGCTCG
>CAJOMZ010000107.1 GCA_905236645.1 uncultured Bacteroidales bacterium | reverse complement strand
GGGTTGCGGAGCGTGATGCATACGCGGTCGGCGGCAGGGTTGGGCCAGACCGTCAGCCCGACGGTGGCGGCCTCGTCGACCGAGGCGTCGTCGTTGTGCAACACCGCCACGCCGGTGAGGTCGAAGCCGCCGCTGCCCCACACGGTGTCGTTGGTGGGGTAGGGGTCGTTGATGATGTGGCCGAAGGCGTCGCGCGTGGCGTATTGCGGGTCTATCGTTCCAACGACGTCGACAAGGCGGACGTGGGTTATGTTGTCGATGTCGATGCCCGCGCTGTCGCTCAGTTCGGCAAGGTCGAAGGGCGTTCCGTAGCCCACTCTGAACTTGCCGGCAAGGTTGTTGAGCATTGTCGGGTCGAGGTTGCCGGCCAGCTGCGTCTCGGTCTGGGTGAGCGACGTGGCGGGAAACCGCACAAACCGCTCGCCGTCAGAGCTTACCTCTACAAAGGCCAGCTCGAGGAAGTAGTCGTTGAACGAGTTTTCGAAGACTGCGAAATCGGGCCCGGGGTTGTTGCGTATGGGCTGCGCGAAGGTCAGGGTCGCCGTGCCTCCGTCGCCAAGGCTGACGGCTTCGGTGGTGACTGTGCTTGCAGGGCCGGTGCCGTATTCCTCTTCGCCATAGTGGACACGGGGCCCGTCGGGGTCGGCGATGTCGACAGGGCCGCGTACTACGGTGCAGCTTGTGGCCCAGCCTATTATCGCTTTGTCTTCGCAGTGTACGGCATTGCTGCCGGCAGTGCCTGCGGCACCGCCTGCGGCACCGCAGAAGGGACCCTGCCCCTTGGCGGCGGGAACGGCGCCAAGGAGTAGGGTGGCGGCTACGAGCAGGATTCTATGCTTTTTCATATCAGTGGCGTACAATGATTTTCACAGTGCTCTCTGCCACGCGCAGCATATAGACGCCGTTGGCCAGATTGCCGAGGTCGAGGCGGGTGTCGGCGCCGTTGATATGGCAGGTGGCGACGGCGGTGCCGCGCATATCGTAGAGCGTGGCTTCGCAGGCGTTCTCGATGCCGCCGACGGTTATGTGGCTGGCGGCAGGGTTGGGATAGACGCTGAGGCTGACGCCCTTGGCCGAGGCGATGCCTTCGGTTTGTGGTGCGCTGACGGGATGGATTGTCATCGGGTAGATATAGGTGTAATCCCAGAACATATATCCGACCCAATAGGTGCTGCCTGCCTTCACGCCTGCCGCGGGTTCGGCCCACTTCTCAAAGTCGCCGTCGCTGAGGGTCTGGCCCATACCGGCATCCATAGTGCCGTTGTTCGTGCTGCCCCAGAAGCTGTAGGCTTGCTTGCGCAGCGTGTCGCCGGGGGCGGCAACGAAGAGGATGTCGTCGAGGCCGTAGGCGCCAAGTTCGATGCTGAAGCGCGGATCGGCGGCGGCAATGGCGTTAAGCATATCGCTTACGCTCTTGGTGCCGTTCCAGCGGTAGCCCCAGGCAAGGGCTGTGTCGGCCCAGTTGACGGCCATTATAGCCTGGTTGCTGCCCTCGCCTACCCAGTATACAATCTGGTCTGCAGCTATGGTGGCCTCTTCAGGCAGCTCGTTGGCGGGGTCCTCGGCCATAATCATATAATCGGCAGGCTGCGATGAATAGTCGGTCGGGTCCATAGGCAGCCAGTCGATGAAGTCGCCGTTGGATACGATGTCAGCAAGGGCACCGCTTGAATTCTGTGAGGTATTGGCAGCGTCTTTCCAGTTATACCACCACCAGCCGGCAATGCCGGAGAGGTTTACGCTGCCGTAGGCGTTGGTGTACGTGATGTTGCTGACGATGGTGAAGGGCGTGGTGCCGTGCTCGATGGTGACATTGTTGTCGTAGGCCTCGATGGTGTCCATAAGGTCGGCAACCGATACATTGTCGCCCTCCCATTGTACGCCCCACACTATCGCCAGGTTGCCGCTTGCGGTGTTGTTCCAGGTTACGGAAACCACGGCGCGGTTGCTGCCGGTACCTGCCCAGAAACGGATTTCGCTCTGGGGCACTACAGGATTCTCTACTTGGGCCATTGCGTTGAATGCCAGCGCCAGGCCAAATGCTAATGTCAATAATCTTTTTACCATATTCGATACTGTTTAAAGGTTAATAATTCCGTTTACAGTATCGGCATACACAATTGAGGGAACCGTGGTGGAAAAACTGATGCGCATTGTTAAGTAAAGACCAACTGCCGCATCTGTCTCTCGGGCACTTTTTCCTCGAAAGTGAGCCGATATTTTCAGATTTGGCAGGTCTTCTGACTTGCTCATTGCCGCTCCGCCTTCCCACATAACTATGGCGCTATGCAGTGGCTATCTGTTTGATTGGCAATTCGCTGAGCTTACAGCAGCGGGACTGTTCAGGACTTGCACCTGATTCCCTTTTAACGCCTTTTAGGGCGACCAAATCGGGTGCAAATATACAACTTTTTTCTGGAATGCAATTATTTCTTCAAAAAAAGAATATTTTTGAAGAGAGAATTCGTCTTTTAGTGTAAGATGCGGTCAAAAAGCAAGTACCCGACAGCGGGGATGGCAGTCAGACTGATGCTGAAGCCTACAGTGTAGACAGGCTTGCTGTAGAAGTGGGTCCTTCCTATCGAGAAGCTTGTCCAGGCAAATCTGCTCCGTCCGGCTTTTGCGCCTGGAGCAATGCGTAGTCCGGCGTCCAATCCTGGATATATTATCAAATGATTGTCGCTGTTTAGTCCTAATCCGCAGGACAAACCGCTATACACTTGAAAGTCAATCTTGCTGCTGGCGTCTGTGACTCTGTAGACAGCACCGCCCGTAACACCGACATAGTTGTTGTATTTCCCGTCAATGTACGACAGCCCTCCGTACCATCCCCATCGGTCGGACAAGTATGTGTACTGTAGGCCGATGCCGATGTCGATGTTGAATTGTGTTGGACTGTCGTCATTCTCCGTAACAGGGCCGGAAACAATCTTTGTTTCAAGAAAGTGCTTTGAATAGCGCGGAGCGTCTGTCGCGAGAGTGTCTTGCGCGGCTGCATTGATTGCGACAAGCATAACCGCAAGGAACAATGTTCTTTTCAGAGGTTTATATATTTAAGAATACGATAAAAGCTATTCCTCTTTCATTCGGTCGTTGCCCCAGACGGCGTTCATAGCGGCAAGGCACTCCTGGCGGGTGATGTCGTTCTTGCGTTCGAGATGGCGCTGATAGAAGATGCATCGCGACAGGCCTATGCGGTTGATAACCACGTCGCCGGCAAAGCTCTCGCACGTCGGCGCGCCGCACAGTCCGCAGTCGATCTGGGGCAGGCGTGCCTTAAGCCTGTTGATGCGTTCCATTTTCTCGAAGGCCTTGGCGCGGTCCTTGTCGAGGACGAACATCGAGCGCGGCTGCGGTGCCTCAACGCGGCTGTTGTCGATGAGGTAGTCCTTAAGCTTGTACATTCCGCGTTCGCGCGGCACCTCGCCGTTGCGTTCGCGCTCGGCGGCCTTGCGAGCCCGTGCATACATACGTGCGCTGCACAGGAAACGGTTTTCGTAGCTCAGCAGTGCTCCGGCGCAGCTCTGGTCGCAGGCGCGCAGTTCGAGGAACTCCACATCCTCGACTTCGTCGTTTTCAAGCTTGTCGAGAAAGTCCATCACGTTCTGGATACCGTCTATGGAGTAGCTTTTCTTGGCCTGGCAGATGCGTCGTTCGCCGTTGGTGAGTGTGCTGAGGATGGCGTCGCTCGACAGGTTGATGGCGCGGCTGGGCCTGGGTATGAAGTTCTTGCCCTGTTCCTTGATTTTGCGATAGGTGCGGTTGAAGAGCGAGTCCATATTGATCACGCCGTCGATGAGGGAGCGTTTCTCGCCCACTGGGGCCTTGACTGCGGCAATCTTGGCGGCGCAGGGTGTGACGTAGAAGAGGCCTATTTCTTCGCGTGGGATGCCCCTGTCCTGCAGTTCCTGCAGGCAGAAGATGGCCGATATGTCGAGAGGGGCCTTGACGGGGGTGATGTTTTCGGTCAGCGAGGGGTATTTGATTTGAATCAGTCGGACGATGGCCGGGCAGAAGCTTGAAATCAGCGGGCGTATGTCGGGGTTTTCGCGGGCGTAGCGCTCTTTGGCTTCGGCGAAGATTGTTGCTGCCGACTCGACCTCGAAGACGTGGCGGAAGCCGAGGTCCTCGAGGGCATTGTATATTCGCGACACGCGTATGTCCTCGGGAAACTGGCCGAGGAAGACGGAGGGAATGAGGGCGACGGAGTGCGGGAACTGGTGTACCATCTCGAAGTCGTCCTGGTTGATGTATATGGCCTTGACGGGGCAGGCCTCGTGGCACTTGCCGCAGTCGATGCAGCGGTGCTCCTGTATGTAGGCGGTGCCTTCGCTGATGCGGATGGCTTCGGTGGGGCAGGCCTTCATACACCGCATACAGCCTATGCATTTCTTGTTGTCGATTTTAAGCGCGTGTACGAACATAATATATATTTTGAATTTTGAATTATTCAGCGTTCAACCTTGTCAGAAGTTGACTTCCATTTCCACGGTGGTGCCAACGCCTACCTCGCTGGTTACGTTGAGTTTGTCGACGTTCTTCTGCATATTGGGCAGGCCCATACCGGCGCCGAAGCCCATATCGCGCACCTCGGGGCGGGCGGTGGAGTAGCCCTCCTGCATTGCCAGCGCTATGTCGGGTATGCCGGGCCCTTTGTCGGCCACAATCATCTTGATCTTGTCGCTCTCGATGTCGACCAGCACCTTGCCTCCGTAGGCGTGGGCAATGGCGTTGACCTCGGCCTCGTAGAGGGCCACGACGACACGCTTCACGATGCCGGGCTCCACATTGAGCTGCTTGAGGGTCTTCTTGACTGAACTGGAGGCTTTTCCGGCGTTGACGAAATCGCCTTCTACAACGGTGTATTCTTGATGCATAATTGTGTTTGGGTTAATGGGTTATTGCGATGTCGCTGCTGTTTCGGGGCACGCCCTGGCATTGGCCTCGGGGCGCGCCGGCGCATTAATAAAGAGGTTTGATGCCGGCGTCGAAGAGCAAGCCGCAGGCCTTGAACATAGAGTAGGGGCAACTCAGGATGACCATATCGTCGTCCTCGGCGAGCTCTATCATATCGTCGGTCACTTTCTTGTTGCGCACCACGACGATGATGTCGAGCGAGGCCATATCGCACGTGCGGATGGTCTGGATGTTGCACAGGCCGGTGATGAGCATCGGCGTGTCCTTCAGCGTCAGCACGTCGCTCATCAGGTCGGAGGCGAAAGCGTGCTCCACCTCCTCGTCGAGGCGGTTTTCGCCGATGCAGACCGTGGCGTTGAGCAGTTTTACTATTTCTCGGAGTGTCATTTTATAGTAGTTTTTTATGGATTTTAAAATGAAAAAGAAAATGCAAATTTACACACTTTTTCTGAATTGGCAATGCTTTTTCGCGTTTTTAACGTTTCTGTTCTTGCAACTGGCTTGAATACAGACGGATATCGCTATGCTTCGCCGACGGCCCGTCGTCGGGCCTTCATCGCATCCGCAAGGGACCAACACCGCTCGTTGTCCAGTCGTTGTCCAGTTGTTGTCCAGTTGTTGTCCAGTCATTGACTGGACAACAACTGG